>NZ_JBSGHG010000040.1:0-63921 GCF_053604275.1 Streptomyces sp. NPDC004051
GTCGTCCCGTCGAAACCGGTCACCTGGGCGTTCTGGCTGAGCAGGATCCAGGTGAACCGACGAAACCCATAGGGGCACCCCCCGGACGCCGCGCGGCGGGTGAAGGCGCTCCGGTCACGGGCAGGAGGGCGGGGATCCGGCCCCTCCTGCCCGTGACCGGAGAAACGGCTGGGGCGGTCCGTGCTGCCAGACCCGCAGCGGACCGATCGGTTCGAAGCCGTGGCGGACGGCTGCCGCCAGATCGTCGCCCTGCTCGTAGCCGACCACCGGCAGGGTGGGGAACAGCCGGTCCACCGCGTCCAGTACGAGCGGCCAGGCCGCGTCAGGACCGCCGTCCAGCGCGAAGACATTGGAGATTCCGACCACGTGGTGGCTGCGGCTCGCCACCGCGCCGGCGACCACTCGGCCCTCGGCCGACCGTCCGACGAGCACGAAGGTGGCGGGGTCGTCGAGCAGTCCGGGCCGGAAGAGGTCCGCGTTGCCGTCCCCGTCGTCCCAGGCGAGAGCCCAGGCGTGCAGCGTGTCCGGGTCGCCCGCCACGGCCCAGTCGAGGTCCGGCGCGGGGGCGGGCGCACTCGCCGGGCGGTGGATCCACCGCGCCTCGAACAGCACCCGGAAACCGGCCTCCGTCAGGTCGAGGTCGCCGAAGCTGTCCTTGACGGAGGCGCCGGGTGCGGTGGTGTCGATCCGGGCCACCAGCGCGGCCGGGTCGGCGCCCGGCACCAGCGTCACCGCGTCGGGGTGGTAGAGCGGCGTACGGGACGGAGCGGCCCAGGCCTGTGCCCCGAACTCGCCCGCCGAGCCGTGCGATCGGCTCATCGCCGCGCACCACTCGGCGTTGTTGCGGGCGGCGGCCCGGACCAGAAAGCGCTGCGGAGTCGTCACGAGTACGCACCATGCCGACTCCGACCCCGCCCGGTCGAACGGTTTTCCGCCCACTGCGGGAGAAACCCTCCGAAGGCCGCCCCCACCGCGCATCCCGACGACTCGCGTACCTCGTCGCCGCGCTCCAGTCAGGCCGGCTCGAAAACCGGGAACACGGATGTCCCTGAGTGCCGCCGACGCTCTCGACGGCGCCGGACCGGGGCACGCGAAGCCCTGATCCGAGGCGCCCTCGTCCGGGCTCACCCGGACGATCGACGGCACGGGCCGTCTCGCCGAAAATGACGGCAGCTTCGCGTCGGAGTGCTGTGCCGACGGTTCACAGCAGGACGACGCATCCGCGTTCCTCCAGCCCCGTCGACACGCGGCGGGGGAGCGTGCAGGGGTTCCACCGGAGATCCAGCTTCTCCAGGGCGGGCATCCGCACCACCCGGTCCGGGATCCGGACGACATGGTTGCTGCGGAGGTCGATGTGCCGCAGCCGGGGAAGGTCGACCAGGGACTCGGGCAGTTCGGTGAGGTCGTTCTCCCGCAGGTCCAGGTGCCGTAGTTCCTGCAGATCAGCCACCGTGGAGGGCAGAGTCCTGAGTCCGTTCCCCCGCAGCCGGAGCTCGCGCAACCTGTGGAGGTGGCCGATGCTGCCGGGCAATCCGGTCAGCCGGCCGTGCTGGGCTCGCAGCTCGATCAGTTCCGTCATCCGGCCGACGGTTTCGGGCAAGGCGGTGAGCGGGTTCTCGCCGACGTTGAGGTAGCGCAGCCGCGTCAGGTTGCCCAGTGTGTCCGGGAGGCGGGACAAGTTGTTGTCGTGCAGGTAGAGGAAGTCGCTGAGTCGGGCCAGGTCGCCCAGAGCGTCGGGAAGCGACGTGAGCTTGTTGTGGCCGAGGTCCAAAGTGGTCAGACGGTCCAGTCGCCCGATCTTCGGTGAGAGGGTCGTGAGGCCGTTGTCCGCCAGGATCAGCACGCGAAGCTCGGTGCGCTGCCAGACCGACTCGGGCACCTCCCCGAGCTGTCGGCGCCAGAGATTGAGGGTGGGCTGCACGGCCTCGTCCTTTTCCGTCGATGGTCCGGATCGAGATTCTCGCGTGGAGCCTGAGGTCGTGCAGCAATGTCGGAGAAGATCAGCCGGCTGCCGCATGCCGGGCCCGGGCCCGGACATCGACGGAGCGGGACTGTTTCGCGGACGGCCGGGGCACGGCATGACCCGGGCGTGCCTCTCCCACGGACCGGGGTGTACCTGCCGATGATTTCCTTGTGGCCCTCGGGCAGTCGAACACCCGGTTCCCTTTTCAGTTCGTCCCGTGCCGCAGCGGTCGCGGGAGCATTCCCGACTTTCCCCGCATGCGGAGCACGGAGGCGGTGGAGTCGCGCGACATGGGAATTCTCGGAAATCATTTCGAACGATTCGCGGACCTCACGGTCCGGCCGGAGCGTGTCCGTCGGGGTTCCTCGAGGAGCTGTGACGTCGCCATCAAGGAGAGGCCGACCAGAATGAGCGGCATATTGCCCCCGGACGGCATGCGGCGCGTGGCCGCGAGGCCTCCGGCCAGCAGGAGCGCGCCGGCACCCCACAGTCCGGGACGGCTCACACCGCCCTGGAACCAGGGCAGTACGATCCGGCCGGTCACCAGTGCCACCGCGCCGGCCGCCCCGAGCACCAGTGCCATCGCCGAACCGGCCACCAGAAAGAACGTGGACACGCGCCCCCCTCGATCACTCCAGCGATGATCATCTCAGAATCCCGGGGGCCGCGTCGGAGGACTTGTCCTCCCGGACCGCCCGGCTTCTCGGGAGGGGATAATGCGTGTGCCCTGGAAGGCGGTGACAGCGCCTTCCAGGGCACAGCGGAGATGCCGGACCGGTTACAGGGCGGCCTTGCGGCAGGCGGTGTCGGCGATCGCCGGCGGGACCGAGGACACGTTCATCAGTGTCACGCGGCACAGCAGCTGGTCGGCGGGCAGACCGGAACCGCCGATGGTGCACGCGAGGTTGGTGTCGGTGCTGGAGTAGCCCTTCGAGGCCAGGTACGACGTGCAGTCGCTCGGCGTCGCGCTGGCGGACGGCGCGGCCACCACGAAAGCGCCGGCGGCGGCCATGGTGGCCACCGCCACGCCGGCGATGCGGGTCTTGAGAGTACGCTTCATCGGTCCTCCTGATGGACGTGAAGGCTCACCCGGATGAGATCCACCCGGAACACCATGAGATTAAGAGCGTAAAAGCTGATTTGCTGCCGGCGTGCAGTGAAACGTCCCGTTCATGAGCGGCGCGTTGGCCACCGGGCCCGCTTTGCGCGTCTGCTCCTCCTGTGACGTGTGACGCAAAGGAGGAAGGTGACCCGTTCCGGAAATTCCGAACAGATCACACATCCTCTTCCCCGCGGCTCGAAAGAGGACATGAATTGATCGGGGGCGATCGCGTCCGCTCGCTCACATTGGCCGAAAACCCGTCGCCCTTTACGCCGAACCGGAATCCGATCTGCCCGTGCACTGTCAGGCGCATAAAACATTCGCCCGGCGCTCGTGTAAAGCATCTCCGACGAAGAATCACTCCCGGAGTACGCGCGGGGGCGCGCCCACGACCGCGCACGCCGGGGATCATCCGCACCGCCCACCCCGCCGTGCTGGGCACTCCGCGGGCGACTCGGCTGTACGGCCGCCGCTGCACCTCGACAGTGCTGTCCCCTCTGTCGGAGCGCGGGTCCCCCGTGTATCGCGCGGGTCAGAGGAACCCGGTTCGGGGGGCCGTGACCTCGATGGTGTCCTTCACCAGGGCGAGCGCGGCGCCCAGGGGGCTCGAGCGTCCCCCGCTGACGATCACGTCGCCGGCGTCGGGGCAGCCGAACACCACGGCCTTCTCCGGTCCGACGAGCGCGTGCAGGGGGTCACCGGGCTCCGTCTCCTCCAGGCGGACGCGGACCAGGTGGGGCGCGTCCACGGAGGCGCTTGCCACGGCGCGCAGGCGGCGTGCCCGGGAGGCCGCGGCCGGCGCCGCCCGGGAAGCGCCCTCGGCCACCGGCTCCGCCCGCACCTGCACGGACGCCGGGTACCATCCCCAGGCCAGCGCTGCCAGCAGCCGCACCTTCGTGGCGGCGTCCTCACCGGACAGGTCGGCCGAGGGGTCCGCTTCCGCGATTCCGCGGCGCTGGGCCTCCCGGACCGCCTCGCCCAGCGAGTCGCCCGCGGCGAGGCGGTCGAGGACGAACGTGGCGGTGCCGTTCGGGCAGGCCCGGATCGTCGTGCAGCCCAGGCCCCGCAACGAGGTCCTGGACAGGTCCCCCGCCGGCAGCGCGGCTCCCGTCGCCCCGGAGATCCTGATCATGGCCGCGGCCGCGCGGGCCGCTTCGTCGAGGTCCCGCCAGTGGCTGAGCAGATGGCTCTTGGTGGCCGTGACCACGTGCACTCCTCTGCGCAGGGCGATCACGGCCTCTTCCGCGGCGTGCAGGCGGAGCCGGGGGGAGGACGGGATCGCCTGGACGAACACGCGGGCAGCGGTCCGGTCGAGCGTCTCCTCCAGCGGGACCGGCGGGCCCCACGCCGAGCGGGGCGGCACGGGTTCGCCCTCGCGGAGCCGGCACTCTCCCGAACTCGCCCGGACGGCGACGACGTTCACCCGTACACCGTGCCGGCGGGCGAGCTCGTCCCGCTGCCGGGCCAGGTACTCGACGTAGGCCCGGCCGACCGGACCGTACCCGGAGAGCACCACATCGGCCCGGCTCACTTCACGCATGGTTCCCTGCTCCTCTTCGATACGTCGGTGCGTCGGTGCGTCGGTACGCCGTGCGGGAGGTCGAGGCCCGCTCACCGGAATTCCCGCACCTCAGTGTCGTCGGAGCACACCGCTGCGGCGCAGGCGGCCGATGACCGAGCGGAGTTCCGGTGCGGTGGCGAGTGGCGGGACCTCGGTGGTGTCATCGGTGGTGTCACCGGTGGTGCGGTCGGTCGGGCCGTCGGTGGTCGTGGTCCACAGGGCGAGTTCGCGGTCGCGTGGCCCGTACGCCGTGTGCGGTGCCTCGGCTCCGAACACCCGCACCGGGTGCCCGGTGTCCCAGCGTTCCCATCCCGGCTGCCCGTCGGAGACGAAACGCACCCAGGCGCCGTGCATCGCGTCGGCCAGGGCTCGGGGTGCGCCCTCGCCCGCGAGTCTGCGCGCGTCGGGCTCGTCGCCGCTGTCGAAGACGAAGCCGAGTTCCAGGGCGTGGCAGGCGCCCATGCCGGGGCGGTTGGAGGGCCAGGCGAACTCGTAGACGTACGAGGGGGCTTCGCGGCCGTCGGCGAGCCGGTGGAGGGGGATGCGCAGGAGGTGGTCGGCGACCATCTGGCCGACGATGTCGGCGGTGCCGGCGTCCGGGCGCAGGGCGCGGTAGCCGCGCGGGACCTCGCTGCCGCAGTGGCAGCGGGCCATCGCCCCGGCCAGGGCGACCGCGCCGAGCCGGTCGACGCGTTCCAGGAGTCCGCCCGGCACCAGCCACAGCCGGTGCTCGTCGGTGGTCCATCCGGTGAGCAGGTCGACGCCGGGGGCCGCGCCGCCGTCGGTGAGCGCCTCCAGGGGGTCGCGCGGGACGAGGTCGTCGTCGACGACCATGCCGAAGGCGGGCCCGCCCAGCACCGGGCTGCTCAGGCGCCCCACCTCGGCCTGGGTGCGCAGCAGCAGCTCGCGGTCGACGGCGGCGAAGGCCTCGGCGGTCGCGGGGACCTTCAGCCGGTTCGCCATGCGGCGCACCACCCGCCGCACCCTGCCCCGGTCGGACGCCTCGGGCGGCCCGCTCTGCAGGATGGCCCGCCGGACCAGGCCCTGGGTCTGCGGGGCGGCGATCAGCGCACCCGTGCTGATCGCCCCGGCGGACTGGCCGCCCAGGGTGATGCGGTCGGGGTCGCCGCCGAAGGCCGCGACCGCGTCGTGGACCCAGCGCAGGGCGGCGAGCTGGTCGCGCAGGCCCGGATTGGCGGGGGCGTCCGGGAAGAGACCGTAGCCCTCGACGCCGAGCCGGTAGTTGACCGACACGAACACCACGCCGTCACGGGCGAAGGCCCGCCCGTCGTACACCGGTACCGCCGAGGAACCCCTGGTCAGGGCCCCGCCGTGCAGCCACACCAGCACCGGCAGCCGGGCTGTGGGGGAGGGGTCGGGGGTCCAGACGTTCAGGTTGAGGCAGTCGTCGCCCGCGATGGACGGATCGGCGAGACAGCGCGCGAAGGCCTCGGAGTACGGCGGTTTGGGGGCCGTGGGGCCGAAGGCGTCGGCGTCGCGTACGCCGTCCCAGGGGTCCGGCGGGACGGGCGGCCGGAATCTGCGGGGGCCGAACGGCGGTGCCGCGTACGGGATGCCCCGGAACACGGCGATCCCCTCTTCCCGTCTGCCGCGTACGGCGCCGTACGGCGTCCTGACCACGGGGGGCACGGGGCTCACGGCGCTCATGCGGGTCACGGGGGTCACGGGGTGCGCCCGGTCGTCCGCCGTCATCTGCCCACCAGCCCTTCGCAGCGCTTCCGGCACCACAAGAGCACCGGGAAGCTCAGCGGTATTCCTGCTCCGTTCCGGTGGCCGCCTCCCCGCCGAGCTGCCCCACACCTCAAGCGGGAAGCGCTTTCCATCCGGTCGTGTCCCGGTGGTCCCTGCCCGGGATGGCGGCGACGGCCCCGCGCCTCCTGCTGCGCATCATGGACGGCCACCGCCCGGAGAGCACCTGCACCGAACTCTCCACCCGCCCGGGGGGAACGCGCGAGCACGGCACCACCGCGCTGTCGACCCCCACGCGAGCGCGTCCGTTTCCTTCAAGACCGGGCCGGCCGGGCCGACCTACCGTGGCCGCATGAGTGCACGATTCGATGCCATCGGGTTGGTCGTCTCCGACATGGGCGCCTCCGTCGCCTTCTATCGGCGGCTCGGGTTCGCGTTCCCCGAGGGGGCCGAGGAACAGGGGCACGCCGAGGCGGGGTTGCCGGGCGGGCTGCGGTTGCTGCTGGACACCGAAGAGGTGGTCCGGTCCTTCCACACCGGATGGCGGCCGCCGTCGGGCGGCGGGCGGTCCTCGCTCGCGCTGCGCTGCGACAGTCCGGAGGAAGTGGACGCGCTGTACGAGGAGTTGGTCGCGAGTGGATGCGGCAGCGAGCTGAAGCCGTGGGACGCCGTGTGGGGGCAGCGGTACGCGGTGGTGCTCGACCCGGACGGCAACGGGGTCGACCTGTTCGCTCCGCTAGCGGCGGGCGGCCAGTAGCTCGGTGAGGGGCAGGCCCGTCAGGTTCCGTACGTCGCGGGAGAGGTGGGCCTGGTCGGCGTAGCCGGTGCGGGTGGCGGTCTCCGCGAAGGGGGTGCCCGCGCGGGCCAGGGCGAGGGCCCGGTGGAGGCGGAGGATGCGGGCCAGGGTCTTGGGGCCGTAGCCGAACGCGGTGAGCGAGCGGCGGTGCAGCTGGCGGGCGCTCAGGCCGAGTGCGTCGGCGGTCGTGGCGACCGGGCGGCCCGTGTCCAGGGCGGCCACGAGCCGCAGCAGCGCCGGGTCGGGCGGCGCGGTCTCGGCGGCCCGTCGCAGGGCCAGGTCCTCCAGGCCGTGCGCCGGGTCGGCCGCCGCGTTCACCCGGGCGGTCAGACGGCGTACCCGCGCCGCCGGCCACAGGTCCGCCAGGTCGGGGCGCCGGTCGCGCAGTTCGTGCGCGGGCACGCCCAGCAGGGCGGGGGCGGTGCCGGGGTGGAAGCGGATGCCCGCCCAGGGGCGGGTGGCGTCGCCCTCGGTGAGGTGGGCGTGGGTGTCGGGGCCCGCGACCAGCAGGCGTCCGTCGTGCCAGAGCAGGTCCATGCAGCCGTCGGGCAGGACCCGGCCCGCTCCGGTGCCGGTCGGGGTGTTGGTCCACACGACCGCGCCCGGCAGCCGTGACGCACGCTCGCTGTACACGGCCCCCACGCTACGCGGCCCGCGTCCGCCATTCCTGCGGGCTGACCCCGTACTCCCGTTTGAAGGCGGTCGACAGCGCGAAGGCGCTGCCGTAGCCGACGTGGCGGGCGATCGCGCCGATCGTGTCCTCGGTGTCGCGGAGGCGGTCCGCGGCGAGGGCGAGGCGCCGGCCGGTGAGGTACGTCATCGGGGGTTCGCCGACCCGTTCGGTGAAGCGGCGGGCCAGCGCGGCGCGCGAGACTCCGGCCTTCGCGGCGAGCGCGGCGACCGTCCAGGGGTGGGCGGGGTCGTTCTGGAGGAGGCGCAGCACCGGGCCGACGACGGGGTCGCCCAGGGCCTCGTACCAGGCGGGCGGCGCCGCCTCGGGGCGGGCGAACCAGGCCCGCAGGGCGGCGATGACCAGCAGGTCGAGCAGCCGGTCGAGGACGGCCTCCTGGCCGGGTTCGTCCCGCACGATCTCCGCCGCGAGGAGCGGGGTGAGCGGGCGGTGCCGGTCGTCGGCGGTGAGGGAGAGCAGCGGCGGCAGCGCGTCGAGGAGCCGGCCGCCGGTCTCGCTCCGTGTGCGGTAGGTGCCGATGAGCATGACCGTCTCGCCGTCGGGCCGGCCGCCCCAGGTGCGGACGCCGAGGTCCATGACCCCGTTCAGGGGGCGTCCGTCGGGGTGGTGGCACTCGCCGCCCGGCAGGATCAGCGCCTGCGGCGCGGTGCCGGGGTCGTCGGCGCAGGTGTACGGGTCGGGGCCGCGCGCGACGGCGAGGTCTCCGGGGCGCAGCCGCAGCCGTTCGCCGCGGTCCGGCACGATCCAGGCGTCGCCGCGGACGAGCAGCATCACGGTCAGCGGGGCGCGGTCCTCGATCCGGACCGACCAGGGCGGGTCGAAGCACGCCCTGATCATGAACGCCCCACGGGCTCGGGGGCCTTCCAGCAGGCCGGTGAGGGCGTCCATGGGGGCCAGCGTAGACGCGGGGCGGGCGTGCCCCCGCACGCCCGCTCGACGGCCCGAACCGGTCAGGCGGTGACCACGGGGCCGTACTCGCCCACCACGCACTCGTCGCCGTCCCGCCGGGGGAGGTGGAGGGTCGCCGTGCCGGTGACGGCCGGGCTCACCGGATCGCCGGGGCGGTGCGCGACCGGCCCGGGAACACGGACGTGCACCGGTGAGTCCAGTCCGGTCACCGCCACCGTCACCAGGGTGTCCGGTCCGTGGAAGGAGACGTCCGTCACCGTGCCGCGGGGAGCCTGGTCGGACGGGGCGCCGAGGGTGAGCTGCTCGGGGCGCAGCACGACCGTTCCGGCGCCGTCGTCCACCGGGGTCTCCAACGGGATGCGGCCCAGGGCGGTGTCCGCGGTCTTGCCCCTGGCGGTGCCCGGGAGCAGGACGACGCCACCGACGAAGGCGGCCACCCAGGGGTCCTCCGGCCTGTGGTAGACGTCCTGCGGGGTTCCGCACTGGGCCACCCTGCCCGCTCTGACGACCGCCACAAGGTCTGCCGTGGAGAGGGCCTCCTGCTGGTCGTGGGTGATGAGGACGCCCGTCGCCCCGGTGGATCTGAGCGCCGCGCGCACATCGGCCCGTACGCCTGCCCGCAGTCCGCTGTCGAGGGCGTTGAACGGTTCGTCGAGCAGGACGATCGCGGGTTCCGGGGCGAGCGCCCGCGCCAGCGAGACGCGTTGCTGCTGGCCGCCGGAGAGTTCGTGGGGCATCCGGTCCCCGTGGCCGGGCAGGCCGACGAGATCGAGCATGTCCCCGGTGCGCCGACGGCGTTCGGCCGGGGAGGAGCCCGCCAGCCCGAAGGCGACGTTACGCGCCACGCTCAGGTGCGGGAACAGGGCGCCCTCCTGCGGCACGATGCCGATGCGCCGTCGTTCCGGGGGCAGGTGGGTGCCGGGTCCGGTGACGGTCCGTCCGCCGATCTCGACCGTCCCCGCGTCCGCCCGCAGGAAGCCCGCCACGATGCGCAGCATGGTCGTCTTGCCGCAGCCCGAGGGCCCGAGGACGGCGGCCAGCCGCCCCGCGGGGACGGAGAGGTCGATCCCGTTCAGGACGGGGGCGCCGGGCCCGTAGGACTTGGTGAGCCCGGTGATCCGCAGGTCGGTCATGTGCGGTGCCTTCCGAGGAGGTACGAGGGAACGGCGGCGATCAGGATGAGGACGGCCGCGTACGGAGCGGCGGCGGCGTACGAGCCGGTTCCGGTCTCGGTCCACAGGCGGGTCGCGAGGGTGTCCATACCGGTGGGCCGCAGCAGCAGGGTCGCCGGGAGTTCCTTCATGCAGACCACGAAGGTCAGGGCGGCGCCCGCGGCGACACCGGGAGCGGCGAGCGGGACCGTGACCTCGCGCAGGACGCCCAGCGGCCCCCGCCCGAGGGAACGGGCGACGTCCTCCAGCACGGGCGGTGACTGGAGGACCGCTGCCCGGATGGCGCCCACGGCGACCGGCAGGAACAGCACCGCGTAGGCGGCGACGAGCAGGGGAAGCTCCTGGTACAGCGGATAGGCGAACCGCACCGCGAGGAAGACCATCGCGAGGCCCACGGTGATCCCGGGCACGGCATGGCCCGCGTACGCGGCCTGCTCCAGCAGGTGTGCGGCGCGACCCCGGTGGCGGGCGGCGAGCACGCCGACGGGAAGGGCCAGGCACGTGGTGAGCACGGCGCCGAGGGCCGCCACGAGCAGCGTGATCCCCCCGGTCTCCAGCAGTCCCCGCGGATCCCAGGTACGGGAGTTGCCGACCGCCAGCCAGTACCCGAGGGCCCCGGCCGGGAAGGCGACCCCGGCCGCGGCGACGGCCGAGCACCAGCCGAGTGCGGGCCACTTCAGCCGGCCGAGCGGGATCGGGGGTGCGGGCCTGGCCGTGCCCCCGCCGGTCCGGGCGTGGCCCGCACGGCCGCGGGTACGCGCCTCGGCGGCGACCAGCAGCACCGTCATCAGGACGAGCACCACGCTGAGGGCGGCTGCGGGCGTGCGGTCGAAACTCGCCTTGTACGACGTGTGGATGGCTCGGGTGAAGGTCTCGTACCGCATGATCGACACGGCCCCGAAGTCGGAGAGGACGTACAGCGCCACGAGCAGCCCGCCGCCGGCCGCGGCCGGGCGGAGCTGGGGCAGGGTGACCCGGCGGAACGTGCTCCAGGGCCCGTGGCCCAGGGCGCGTGACGCCTCCTCCTGGGCGGGGTCGACACCGCGCAGGGCGGCGGCCACCGGCAGATACACGTACGGGTAGCTGACCAGGGTGAGCGCGAAGGCGGCACCGCTGAACCCGGCGAGATCGGGGCGCGCCGAGATCCAGGCGAAGGCAGCCACATAGCTGGGCACGGCGAGCGGCAGCGTGGCGAGCACCGACCACGCGCGCCGGCCGGGCAGCGCGGTGCGGACGGTCAGCCAGGCGAGGGAGATGCCCAGGACGAGGCAGGCGGTCACCACCACGGCGGCCAGACCGACGCTCCGGGCGAGCAGTTCCAGCGTGCGGTCGGTCGCGACGACGTGCCACGCGTACGCGGGGCCTCGCTCCACGGCCCGTACGGCCAGGTAGACCAGCGGGAGCAGGGCCAGGGCCGCGGCTGCCGAAGCCAGGGCCAGCAGGAGGAGCGGCGGTCTGCGCCCGGCGCGCCCGGGCCTGGACGGTGCGGGGGCGTCGTCCGGGCCCGGGGCGGAACGGGCGGGTGCCGGCGGGGCCTGGGGGCCTCGGGTACCCGAACTCTTCATACCGATCAGACCATCCCGGCTTCCTGGAGCATCTCCAGCGTGACCTGGAGGGACTCCAGCCGGCTCAGGTCGATCTCCGGCGCGTCGATGGAGTCGAGCGGCGGAAGGCCGTCCTCGCCGGTGACTCCGGCGGCCAGCGGGTACTCGTGGGTCTCGCCGGCGAAGTAGGTCTGCGCCTCCTTCGCCAGGAAGAAGTCGACGGCCTTCTGCGCGGCGGCGCTCTGGTCGCTGCCCTTGAGGACCCCGACGCCCGCGACGTTGACGAGCGCGCCCGGGTCGCCCTTCGTCGGGAAGTGCAGCTTGGCCTTGAGCTTGTCCGCGCCCTCCTCGGCGGCCTTCTCGTACCAGTAGTAGTGGTTGATCAGGCCGAGTTCGGCCTTGCCGCCGTCGACGGCGTCGAGGACGGCGCCGTTCTTCTCGTACACCTGGGGGTCGTTGGCCTGGAAGTCCTTCAGCCACTTGCGCGTGGCGTCGTCGCCCTCGAGGACCCGCATGCCGGTCACGAACGCCTGGAACGAGGCGTTCGTGGGCGCGTAGGCGACCTTCCCCTTCCATTTCGGCTCGGTCAGTTCGTGCACGCTGTCCGGCGCCTCGGCGACCTTGTCGCCGTGGTAGGCGATGACGCGGACCCGCCCCGACACACCGACCCAGTCGCCGTTCTCCGCGCGGAACGCCTTGTCGACGCTGTCGAGGGACTTCTGCGGCAGCGCCGCGAGACGGCCCTCCTTGCCCAGGGCGCCGAGCGCGCCGGCGTCCTGCGAGAAGAAGAGGTCCGCGTCGGTCCTGTCCCCCTCCTCGAGGAGCTGGGCGGCGAGTTCGGCACTGTCCCCGTAACGCACCTCGACCTCGGTGCCGGTGGTCTTCTCCAGCTTCTCGATGAGTGGCGCGACGAGGTCCTCACTGCGGCCGGAGTAGACGACGAGCGTCCCTCCCCCGTCCTTCCCTCCGGCTCCGGTACCGGAGCCTGCTCCCTTGTCGTCCGAGCCGCAGGCGGCCGTCAGGGGGAGGAGCAGGACTGAGGCGGCGAGGGCCCCGATCGTGCGGAGGGAGGGACGTCTCATGACAAAGCCTTTCCGAGGTGCGGGTCAGGCTCATTTAAGGTTTGCCTTACCTAAGAAGCAACTCCGTCCGTTCTCCGTGACCGAATCGGGACCCGGTGCGTCCCGGCGGGATGCGTCGCCGTCGGACGGTCGGCCTCACTTCTCGTCGTCCGACGGTCCCGTCTGCTCCTCGCCGTTCCGCGGGTGGTGGTTGTTCTTGGTGTGGGTGCGCAGGCGGGCCGTGACGTCCTCGGGGGGCAGGAAGCGTGACCAGCGTTCGGGGAACTCGGCGGGCATGTCCGGGTCGGTCTCGTCGGTCGCGGTGGAGGTGCGGGCGACGTACTCGGCGACCTGTTCCTGCCGCAGCCGCTCGTTGGTCTCGCGGGCGGCGGCCGTCGCGGCGGCCGGCCAGACCCGGTCGATGGCGGCGTTGACCGCGGCCCCCACGAGCACGGCGAAGGCGGACACGCCGATCCACAGCAGGACGGCGACGGGGGCCGCGAGGGAGCCGTAGATGGTGGGGCCCTCGACGGTGTTGGTCAGGTAGATCCGCAGCAGGATGCTGCCGATCACCCACATGGCGAGGGCGACCAGCGCGCCGGGCACGTCCTCGATCCACGGGGACCGCACGGGTACGGAGACGTGGTAGAGCGTGGTCAGGAAGGCGACCGACAGCAGGATCACCACCGGCCAGTACAGGATCTGCACGAGCGTCGCCGACCAGGGGACGACGCGGACGACGGCGTCCGGGCCCGCCACCATCAGGGGCAGTGCGACCGAGCCGATCAGCAGGGCCGCGATGAACAGCAGGAAGGCCACCAGGCGGGTCTTGACGATGCCGCGCACCCCGTCGAGGCCGTACATCACGGTGATGGTGTCGATGAAGACGTTCACCGCGCGGGAACCGGACCACACGGCGAACAGGAAGCCGATGGAGATGACGTCGGGTCTGCCGCCTTTCGTGACGTCGTGCAGGATCGGCTCGGCGATCTGCTTCACCCCCCGGTCGGACAGCACGGCGCGGGACGCCTCGAGGAGGTTGGTCTGCAGGCTCTGGATGGTGTCGGCGCCGGTCCAGGAGTCGACGTAGCCGAGCAGACCGATGATGCTGAGCAGCAGCGGGGGCACCGACAGCAGGGTGAAGAAGGCCGCCTCGGCGGCCAGGCCCAGGATGCGGTACTCCATGCAGGAATTGACGGTGTCCTTGAGCAGCAGCCAGGCGGTCCTGCGTTTGGAGACATTGCGGTACAGGGCGCGGGCCCTGTGGAGTCGACCGGAGAGCGCGTCGGGGGATTCGCTTGCTGGCTGCACGAACCAAAGGTATCCGCCGTGTCCGGCCGCCCTCACCCGAAGGGTCACGAGGTGAGACGGGTGGCGGGGACGGCGGGTAGGTTCGTCGTCGTGACTCCGCTCCCCCTCCCGGAGGAAGGGTGCTTCCCACCCGAGGGTTGCGGTCCGGCCCGAACCGATCCCCTGCGGGACACCAGAGACGTACACCAAGGATTCGACTCCCCCACCGGCTGAGGCCGGTGGTTCCCTCGGAAGAGGTCCAATGGCAGGTAGCACCCACACCGTGACCAACCAGCCGCCGCCGCTGACGCAGTACGACGTGTTCGCCGCCGACCGGGTGCTGACGGAGGCGGTCGAGCGGCATCTGGACCCGGCGGTACTGGACGAGGGCCGGTCCGAACTGTCGGGGCTCGGCCGGACCTCCGGTTCCGCGCAGGTGCAGGAGTGGGGGGTGCTGGCCGACGAGAACCCGCCCCGGCTGCGCAGCCACGACCGGTACGGGCACCGGATCGACGAGGTCGACTTCCACCCGGCCTGGCACCGGCTGCTCGGCAAGGGGGTCTCGGCGGGGCTGACGGGGGCGTGGGGGCGGCCGGGCGGGCATGTGCGGCGGGCTGCGGCGTTCGTGATGTGGACGCAGGTCGAGGCCGGCACCTGCTGCCCGCTGTCGATGACGCACGCGGCCGTGCCCGCCCTGCGCGCGGACCCGGCGCTGGCCGCCGAGTGGGAGCCGCGGCTGGCGTCGCCGGTGTACGACCAGGGCCTGCGGCCGGCCCACGAGAAGGCCGGCGTGCTCTTCGGGATGGGCATGACGGAGAAGCAGGGCGGCAGCGACGTCCGGACGAACACGACGTCCGCGCGGCCGCTGGCCGAGGACGGCGCGTACGAGCTGACCGGGCACAAGTGGTTCTGCTCGGCGCCCATGTCGGACGCGTTCCTGGTGCTGGCGCAGGCGCCCGGCGGACTCACGTGCTTCCTGGTGCCGCGCGTGCTCGCGGACGGTTCGCGCAACGTGTTCCTCCTCCAGCGGCTCAAGGACAAGCTGGGCAACCGGGCCAACGCGTCCGCCGAGGTCGAGTTCGCGGGGACCTGGGCGCGGCGGGTCGGGGACGAGGGGCGCGGGGTGCGCACCGTCATCGGGATGGTGGCGGCGACCCGGCTGGACTGCGTGCTGGGCTCGGCGGGGCTGATGCGGCAGGCCGTCGCGCAGGCGGTGCACCACTGCGCGTACCGGGAGGCGTTCGGCGGGAAGCTGGTCGACAAGCCGCTGATGCGCAATGTGCTGGCCGATCTCGCCCTGGAGTCGGAGGCGGCCACCACGCTGGCGCTGCGGCTGGCCGCGGCCTGCGACGACGGGGGCGAGCAGGAGCGGGCGTTGCTGCGGATCGCGGTGCCGGTGGCCAAGTACTGGGTGACCAAGCGGTGTGCGCCGCTCGTCGTGGAGGCGGCGGAGTGCCTGGGCGGCAACGGGTACGTGGAGGAGTCGGGGATGCCCCGGCTGGTGCGCGAGTAGCCGCTGAACTCGGTGTGGGAGGGCGCGGGCAACGTCCAGGCGCTGGACGTGCTGCGGGCGCTGCGCCGGGAGCCGGGGGTGCTGGACGCGTATCTGCGGGAGGTCGGGCAGGCGCGCGGGGCCGATCACCGGCTGGACGGCGCGATCCGGGGCCTGCTGACCGAGCTGGCCGATCTGGAGGGCGCCGAGGGGCGGGCGCGGCGGCTGGTGGAGCGGCTCGCGCTGGTGCTCCAGGGCTCGCTGCTGGTGCGGTACGCGCCGCCGCAGGTCGCCGACGCGTTCTGCGCGGCCCGGCTGGGCGGTGACGGGGGCGCCTCGTTCGGGACGCTGCCGTCCACCCTCGACCTCGCGGCGGTCGTGGCGCGGGCCCGGCCGGAGCCGGCGTGACGCGGGGGTGGTGCCGCGCCGACACGGCACCACCCCCGCCGCACAGGCCCCGTGGAGCCGTGGACGCCGCTCGGGACGGCGCCGCTCAAGTTTCAACCAGTGCGGGGCGCTCCACCAGGGTTGCAGAGGGTTGCAACGTGCCGCTGTCCGTGTCGGTACTGGACGCCCTCGCCGGGGCACACGGCAGTATGGGACGGACGGCCGGAACGGATCTCGGGGGCGCGGCCGCGGGCCGTGGGTGCGGCTGCCCCGATGCCCTTGCCCGGGAGGTTCAGTGGTGCTCTCGCCGACGGACGTGACGCAGCCGACCGGCGTCGACACGATGCTCACGGCCCGGCTGCTGAACGAGGTCCGCAGCGCGACGCTCGCCGGCCGGCGCGCGCCCGTGGCGCCCCGCCCGGTGATCGCCCGGTCCTGGGAGCGGATGCTGCGCAGCGGCGTCGACCCGGACCACGACGCCCGGACCGGGCTGCTGTCCCGCGCGGAGGTGCAGCGGCGGCGGGAGGGTTCGGCGCTGCGGCATGTGCTGCCGGTGCTGCGGGAGGGGCTGCTGCCGTTCACGGACGTCGCCCGCCACATCATGGTGGTGGCCGACGCGGACGGCCGGGTGCTGTGGCGGGAGGGCAGTACGGCGGTGCTGCGCAAGGCGGACGGCATCGGTCTGACGGTGGGCGCGGACTGGCGGGAGGACGTCGTCGGCACCAACGGGGTGGGTACTCCTGCGGTGGCCGGGCGGCCGGTGCAGGTCTCGGCCGCCGAGCACTTCGCCCGGTCGCAGGTCTCCTGGACGTGTGCGGGGGCGCCCCTGACCGATCCCCGGGACGGGCGGCCGATCGGTGTGGTGGATGTGAGCGGGCCGCTGGAGACGATGCATCCGGCCACGCTGGCCTGGGTCGAGGCGGTGGCCAAGCTCGCCGAGGCCCGGTTGCGGGAGGACCATCTGGTGTCGCTGGAGCGGTTGCGGGCGGTGGCGGCGCCGGTGCTGGCCCGGGTGGGCGGGCGGGCCCTGGTGGTGGACCGGTACGGGTGGACGGCCGCGGTGACCGGGATGCCGTACGAGAGTCGGCTGGCGCTGCCCGGTCCGGTGTCGGCCGGGACGCGGTGGCTGCCGGCGCTGGGCCGGTGCTCGCTGGAGCCGCTGGCCGGGGGCTGGCTGGTGCGGGTGGCGGACGAGCCGGTGGCCCGCGCGGCGAGCCGGATCGTGCTGGATCTGCGGGGTCCGCGCGGTGGGTCGGTGGAGGTGTCCGGCGGGGCGGGCTCCTGGTCCCGGAGGCTGAGCCCCCGCCACGCCGAGCTGCTGTATCTGCTGGCCGTGCGGCGGAGCGGCCGCAGCGCCGCGGCGCTGGCCGAGGACCTGTTCGGGGACCCGGCCCGTACGGTGACGGTGCGCGCGGAGATGTCCCGGATACGGCGCTATCTCGGCGGTCTGCTGGAGCACCGCCCGTACCGGTTCGTGGAGGACGCCGAGGTGGACGTCCTCCTCCCGGACGACCCGCGCGACCTCCTCCCGCACTCGACGGCTCCGGCGCTGGGCGGGCGCCGGCGCCCGGAGGACTGAGGTCCGGGGCCCGGGCGCGTCCGGGCCGCCGGGGTCACGTGTTCCGCACATTTGCAGGGTCTTCGTCCCTCGGCGGGTCCCCCTGCCGTAGCATCCCTCTACGGGCCACCCCACCTGTTCCACGGTCAACGGTCGGACCACCGGACGCAGTTGGTTTGCCTCGGGAGGACGTTATGAAGCATCGCGGCAGACATCGCCGGCGCAGGCGGGGCAGGGCGCTGCGGGCGACGCTGGCCGGGACCGCGCTCGCGCTCACCGCGGCGGCCACCATGATCAGCACGTCGCAGGCCACCGATGCCGACGACCCCGGGGCGTTGAAACCGCTGACCGCGCCCGCCGAGACCGCGCCGCTGCGGCTGACCGAGGACCGTGTGCCCCCGCAGTGGCTCGCCCGGCTCTCCGCGGAGATGGGTCGGCCCGTCGGCGTCCGGGCCGTGCTCGACGACACCGACGGTTCCCTGCGGGACGCGGCGGCCTGTCCGGAGGACGACAGACGGGCGCTGCCCGTCGAACCGGCCGCCACACGCGCGTACTGCTGGGACGGTGCCGACGTCGAGGGCTGGCGTTCCGGCGCCGTCACCACGTCCGGGGACGCCGACGACGACGGCTACTGGGGTCCGAGCCGTGTGGTGCTCTCCGGCTGGAGCCGGGGCGACGTCTCGGCGGACGGCACCCCGGTGGAGGATCCCGTCGCCGCCGGCCCGGGCCAGGGGCTCGCGCGCGTCGCGTTCATCGACGCCGGCGACCCCGACGACCTCCGCTACACCTGGGCGCAGCTCGCCGTCCCGGTGGACGGCGGCCGCGACTACCGGGGGCTGGTCTCCCCCGTGTCCGGCATGGTCTGGTACCAGGACAAGCTGCTGGTCACGACCGGCCGGGGGGACGGCAGCGCGCTGTACGTGTACGACGTGGACCGCGTCCAGCGGGCCACCGTGGACGGCGCGACGGTCGGGCGGGTGCCCGGCGGCTGGTCGGCGGCCGGGGCGCGGTACGTACTGCCGGCCGTCGCCTCGTACCGGACGGTCGATGCGAACGCCCCGCAGCCGGGCGGCATCTCGCTGGACCGCAGCACGGAGCCGGACAGCCTGGTCGCGCACGAGGCGGTGCCGAAGGAGCACGACGGGCCGACCCGGCTGTGGCGGTACGCGTTCGACGACGGCCGTTCCCGCGCGGGGCTGCTGGCCGCGGACACGGCGGGGCAGGCGGACGTGGTCGCGGCGTACGAGACGGAGCTGACGGATGTGCGCAGCGTGCTGTCGTACGGGTCGGGCTGGTATCTGGGCCGGATGACCGGGACGCCCCAGGAGCGCGGGACGCTGTGGCGGCAGGACGCGGAGGGGGCGCGGCCCACCCGGTGCGGGGCGGACGAGACGTACCGCTGCTGGAGCGGGCCGGCGGCGTCCCTGTCCTACTGGCAGGAGACCGGCGAGGTGTGGTCCCAGTCCGGCCGCATGCTCTTCGCCCTGCCCCTGGACTCCGTCGACCACTCCCTGGACTGAGGGCTCCGCCTCGTCCGTCGGCCGTTCGACAGATGTATGTGCCAAGTGGTTCCCTTTCCGGCATGACGACCATCACCGTGACCACCTGGTCCCTGGAGCAGACCGCGCCCACCGACCTCCTGCCGGCCGCCGCGCCCGAGGGGGACGTGCGGATCGTCCGTTCCGAGGTGCCCTCCCCCGAGTTCAGCCGTTTCCTGTACGCCTCGGTCGGCGGTGACATCCGCTGGACCGACCGGCTGGGGTGGACGTACGCGCAGTGGCTGGAGCACCTGGACCGGCCCGGCGTGGAGACCTGGGTGGCCTACGACCGGGGGACGCCCGCGGGATACGTGGAGTTGGAGGCGCAGGACGACGGGGTCGTGGAGATCGTCTACTTCGGCCTGATCCCCGCCTTCCGGGGCCGGCGCATCGGCGGTCACCTGCTGTCGTACGGTGTCGCGCGGGCCTGGGACCTGGCGGAGCGCCGGCCCGACCTGAAGCCGACCAGGCGGGTCTGGCTGCACACGTGCAGCAAGGACGGCGAGTACGCCATGGACAACTACCGGCGCCGGGGCTTCAGGCTGTTCGACACCGCGGTCGAGGAGGAGCCCGAGGTCGCCACGCCGGGCCCGTGGCCGGGAGCCCACCCCGCCTGAGCAGCACGTTCACCCTGTCCGACCAGCACGTTCACCCCACTTGACGGCGCGCCCGCCCCGCCCGGGCCGCGTCGTCCGCCCCTTTTGGCACGCATGGACGAGATCGCCCGGGTCTCCCGGCGCCGAGAACATTCGTTTCTCTCATTCCGAGACAAGCGCGTCCGCATCATGGATAAAGCTGGACTGTGTCCAGATCTCCGTGCCACGCTTCCGTCATGCCTGGAACGGGAATCGCCTTGGTGAGTCGGCGTCACGTCGACCTCGGCCGTATGTCCAGCGCCATCTGTCCGGCGCGCTGAGAGCACGTTCAGCAGTACCCGACAGCCTTTCTCCACTCCGTTCCACCTCGCTTCTCCTCGACTGAACTCCCGCGTAATGACGCGCACTTGTGCCTGTGTCGTCATGCGCAGGTCAGAGCCGTCTCCCGCCTGTCCCGAAGGACGTATCAGCCATGGCCGCCAGCCCGCAGGATCCTGCCGCCGCGACCCCCCGCCGGAAGGTGAGCCGTCACCGCGGAGAGGGGCAGTGGGCCGCGGGGCACTTCACTCCGCTCAACAGCAACGAGCAGCTCAAGAAGGACGACGACGGTCTCAACGTACGGACACGTATTGAGACGATCTACTCCAAGCGGGGCTTCGACTCGATCGACCCCGGCGATCTGCGGGGACGTTTCCGCTGGTGGGGCCTGTACACCCAGCGCCGCCCCGGGATCGACGGCGGCCGCACCGGCCTGCTGGAGCCGGAGGAGCTCGAGGACGAGTACTTCATGATGCGGGTCCGCATCACCGGCGGCCGGCTCACCACCGAGCAGCTGCGGACGATCGGCGAGGTGGCGGAGACCTACGCCCGTGGCACCGCCGACATCACCGACCGGCAGAACATCCAGTTCCACTGGGTCCGCGTCGAGGACGTGCCCGCGATCTGGGAGCGGCTCGAAGCGGTCGGCCTGTCCACCACCGAGGCCTGCGGCGACACCCCGCGCGGCATGCTCGGCTCCCCCGTCGCGGGCGTAGCCGAGGACGAGATCATCGACGGCACCGCGGCACTGGAGGAGATCGCCCGCCGCTACATCGGCGACCCGCGCTTCTCCAACCTGCCGCGCAAGTACAAGACGGCCGTCTCCGGCTCCCCGCTGCTGGACGTCGCCCACGAGATCAACGACATCTCCTTCGTCGGCGTGGTCCACCCCGAGCACGGCCCGGGCTTCGACCTGTGGGTCGGCGGCGGCCTGTCGACCAACCCCAAGTTCGGGGTGCGGCTGGGCGCCTGGGTCCCCGAGGCGGAGGTGCCCGAGGTGTGGGAGGGCGTCACCTCCATCTTCCGCGACCACGGCTACCGGCGGCTGCGCAACAGGGCGCGGCTGAAGTTCCTGGTCGCCGACTGGGGCGCGGAGAAGTTCCGCCAGGTGCTGGAGGACGACTACCTGGGCCGCAGGCTGATCGACGGTCCGGCGCCCGAGATGCCCGCGCGGCAGTGGCGCGACCACATCGGGGTGCACCGGCAGAAGGACGGCCGGTTCTACGTCGGCTTCGCGCCGCGGGTGGGCCGGATGGACGGCTCGCTGCTCACCAAGGTGGCCGAACTGGCCGAGGGACACGGCTCGCGGCGGGTGTCCACCACCGTCGAGCAGAAGATGATCATCCTTGACGTGCCGCAGGACCGGGTGGACTCCCTGGTCGACGCGTTGGAGGCGCTGGACCTGCGGGTCAGCCCGTCGCCGTTCCGGCGCGGCACGATGGCCTGCACCGGCATCGAGTTCTGCAAGCTCGCCATCGTGGAGACCAAGGAGCGCGGCAGCGAGCTCATCGACGAACTGGAGCGCCGGCTGCCCGACTTCGACGAGCCGGTCACCATCAACATCAACGGCTGCCCGAACGCCTGCGCCCGCATCCAGACCGCGGACATCGGTCTCAAGGGGCAGCTGGTCACCGACGCCGAGGGCCGGCAGGTCGGCGGCTACCAGGTGCACCTGGGCGGCGCCCTCGGCCTGGACCCCGCGTTCGGCCGCAAGGTGCGCGGCCTGAAGGTCACCTCGGACGAGCTGCCGGACTACATCGAGCGGGTGCTGAAGCGCTTCCAGGCGGAGCGCGAGGAAGGCGAGCGGTTCGCCGCCTGGGCCGCGCGCGCCGACGCGGAGGCCCTGTCGTGAGTGAGCGGGCCGCGCCCTTCTACTGCCCCTACTGCGGTGACGAGGACCTGCGCCCCGGTGAGGAAGGACCGGGGGCCTGGGAGTGCGGGGCGTGCCGCCGGGGCTTCCGGCTGAAGTTCCTCGGGCTGCTCGCCCGCGGACCCGAGCGACCCGACACGGGAGGGGACCGGACATGACGAGGGTTCAGGAAGAGCGCTCCACCGACGACTTGAGGGCGCTGGCCGAGCAGGCGGGCCGCGATCTGGAGGACGCCTCCGCACTGGAGATCCTGACGTGGGCCGCCGAGACCTTCGGCCCGCGGTTCTGCGTGACCTCCTCGATGGAGGACGCGGTGGTCGCCCATCTCGCCTCCCGCGCCCTGCCCGGCGTCGACGTGGTGTTCCTCGACACCGGCTACCACTTCGAGGAGACCATCGGCACCCGGGACGCGGTGGCGGCCGTGATGGACGTCAACGTCATCACGCTCACCCCGCGGCAGACGGTCGCGGAGCAGGACGCCGAGTACGGGCCGAAGCTGCACGACCGCGACCCCGACCTGTGCTGCGCGCTGCGCAAGGTGCGGCCGCTGGAGGAGGGCCTGCGGGACTACCTGTCCTGGGCGACCGGGCTGCGCCGCGACGAGTCCCCGTCCCGGGCGGACACCCCGGTCGTCGGCTGGGACGAGAAGCGGCGGAAGGTCAAGGTCTCCCCCATCGCCCGCTGGACCCAGGACGACGTGGACGCCTACGTCGCCGAGCACGGCGTGCTCACCAACCCGCTGCTGACGGACGGTTACGCCTCGGTGGGCTGCGCCCCCTGCACCCGCCGCGTGCTGGAGGGCGAGGACGCCCGCGCCGGACGCTGGGCGGGCCGCGCCAAGACCGAGTGCGGACTGCACGGCTGACCATGACCGCGCCCTCGGCGCCCCCGACATCCTCCACGACCCCCACCCACCAGGAGACCCCCGTGACGACCGGAGCCACCGTCTGGCTCACTGGTCTGCCGAGCGCAGGCAAGACCACCATCGCCCACGAACTGGCCGGCCGGCTGCGCGCGGAGGGCCGGCGTGTCGAACTGCTCGACGGCGACGAGATCCGCGAGTTCCTCTCCGCGGGCCTCGGCTTCAGCCGCGAGGACCGGCACACCAACGTGCAGCGCATCGGCTTCGTCGCCGAACTGCTCGCCCGCAACGGCGTCACCGCGCTGGTCCCGGTGATCGCGCCGTACGCCGACAGCCGGGACGCGGTGCGGAAGCGGCACGAGACGAACGGCACGTCGTACCTCGAGGTGCATGTGGCGACCCCGGTCGAGGTGTGCTCCGCACGCGACGTGAAGGGCCTGTACGCCCGGCAGGCCGCGGGCGAGCTCACCGGCCTGACCGGGGTGGACGACCCGTACGAGGCTCCCGTCTCACCCGATCTGCGCATCGAGTCGCAGCACCAGACCGTCCAGGAGTCCGCCGCGGCGGTGCACGCCCTGCTGAGCGAAAGGGGACCGGCATGACGACCGCGGCCACCATCGAGACGGGCGGCGAGGGCGCCGGCGGTGCGGCCGAGCCGTACACCCTCTCCCACCTCGACGCCCTCGAGTCGGAGGCGGTGCACATCTTCCGCGAGGTCGCGGGCGAGTTCGAGAACCCGGTGATCCTCTTCTCCGGCGGCAAGGACTCCATCCTGATGCTGCACCTGGCGCTGAAGGCCTTCGCCCCGGCGCCCGTCCCCTTCTCGCTGCTGCACGTCGACACCGGGCACAACTTCCCCGAGGTCCTCGACTACCGCGACCGCACGGTCGCACGGCACGGGCTGCGGCTGCACGTCGCCTCCGTGCAGGACTACATCGACCGCGGAGTGCTGCGCGAACGCCCCGACGGCACCCGCAACCCGCTCCAGACGCTGCCGCTCACCGAGAAGATCGCCGCCGAGGGGTTCGACGCCGTCTTCGGCGGCGGCCGGCGCGACGAGGAGAAGGCCCGCGCCAAGGAACGGGTGTTCTCCCTGCGCGACGAGTTCTCCCAGTGGGACCCCCGCCGCCAGCGGCCCGAACTGTGGAACCTCTACAACGGCCGGCACGCCCCCGGGGAGCACGTCCGGGTGTTCCCGCTGTCCAACTGGACCGAGCTGGACGTGTGGCAGTACATCGCCCGCGAGGGAATCGAACTCCCGCAGATCTACTACGCCCACCAGCGCGAGGTGTTCCGGCGGGGCGGCATGTGGCTGACCGCCGGCGACTGGGGCGGCCCGAAGGACGGCGAGCGCGTCGAGAAGCGGCTGGTGCGCTACCGGACGGTGGGCGACATGTCCTGCACCGGCGCGGTCGACTCCGGGGCCGACTCCATCGAGAAGGTGATCACCGAGATCGCCGCCTCCCGGCTGACCGAGCGCGGGGCCACCCGCGCCGACGACAAGCTCTCCGAGGCAGCGATGGAAGACCGCAAGCGCGAGGGGTACTTCTAATCATGAGCACGATCACGAGCGAGGCGCTCGCGGAGACGACCCTGCTGCGGTTCGCCACCGCCGGTTCCGTGGACGACGGCAAGTCCACCCTGGTGGGCCGGCTGCTGCACGACTCCAAGTCGGTCCTCACCGACCAGCTGGAGGCCGTGGAGCGGGTGTCGGTGAGCCGCGGCCAGGAGGCGCCCGACCTCGCCCTGCTCACCGACGGGCTGCGGGCCGAGCGGGAACAGGGCATCACCATCGACGTGGCGTACCGTTACTTCGCCACGCCGCGGCGCCGGTTCATCCTCGCCGACACCCCGGGCCATGTGCAGTACACCCGCAACATGGTCACCGGCGCCTCCACCGCGGAGCTGACCGTCATCCTGGTCGACGCCCGCAACGGCGTCGTCGAGCAGACCCGGCGGCACGCCGCCATCGCCGCCCTGCTGCGCGTGCCCCATGTCGTCCTGGCCGTCAACAAGATGGACCTGGTCGGCTACGAGGAGCCGGTGTTCGCGCGGATCGCCGAGGAGTTCACGGCGTACGCGACCGAGCTGGGCGTGCCGGAGGTCACCGCGGTCCCGATCTCGGCGCTCGTCGGCGACAACGTCGTGGAGCCCTCGGCGCACATGGACTGGTACGGCGGCCCGACGGTGCTGGAGCACCTGGAGACGGTGCCGGTCAGCCACGACCTGGCGCACTGCCACGCCCGGCTGCCCGTGCAGTACGTGATCCGGCCGCAGAGCGCCGAGCACCCGGACTACCGTGGGTACGCCGGCCAGATCGCCGCGGGGACGTTCCGCACCGGCGACGAGGTGACCGTGCTGCCGTCCGGCCGGACGACGGCGATCACCGGGATCGACCTGCTGGGCAAGCCCGTCGAGGCGGCCTGGACACCGCAGTCGGTGACGCTGCTGCTGGCCGACGACATCGACATCTCCCGCGGTGACCTGCTGGTCCCGAGCAAGGACGCGCCGGCCACCACGCAGGACGTCGAGGCCACCGTGTGCCATGTCGCCGACCAGCCGCTGACCGTCGGCCACCGGGTGCTGCTCAAGCACGGGACCCGCACGGTCAAGGCGATCGTGAAGGACATCCCGGCCCGGCTGACGCTGGACGACCTGTCCCTGCACCCGCACCCCGGGCAGCTCGTCGCCAACGACATCGGCCGGGTGAAGATCCGTACCGCCGAGCCGCTGCCGGCCGACTCGTACGCGAACTCGCGGCGCACCGGTTCGTTCATCCTCATCGACCCGAACGACGGCACCACGCTCACCGCGGGCATGACCGGCGAGTCCTTCGCCGCCCCCGAGCCCGTCAAGGGCGCGGACGAGGACGACGGATGGGACTTCTGAACGTGAACTCCACCGGCTTCTACCTCACGTTCGCCAAGGAGGGCGGACGTGTCGGGGGAGGGACTCTGGGGAGCGGGCAGGGCGGGGTGGCCCGATGTGCGCGATGACGTGCGCGCACCGCCCCCGCGCCCTCAGCACCCGTCGCCGTAGGCGAAAACCCGCCGCCCCCCGGCCGCGACCCAAGAGTCAGTGACCGCCGGGCCTCCGAGAGGAACACCTCCCGTGCCTGCCACATCCGCCCCGCGCCGCGCGTTCGCCGTGACGGCCGCCCTGCTCCTGCTCGCCCTCACCGGGTGCGGCTACGGCTCCCGGGCCAAGGAGAAGGACACGGTCGGCATCGCCGCCGGGGCGCGGAAGACCGACGGCCTCGACTCGGTCCGGATCGGCTACTTCGGCAACCTCACCCACGGGACCGCGCTGGTGGGCAACCGGAAGGGCTTCTTCCAGAAGGAGCTCGGCGCCACCGAGGCCCGGTACGCGGTCTTCAACGCGGGTCCGTCCGAGATCGAGGCGCTCAACTCCGGTTCGCTCGACATCGGTTGGATCGGTCCCTCGCCGGCGATCAACGGCTACGTCAAGTCCCGCGGCAAGAACCTGCGGATCATCGGCGGTTCGGCGTCCGGCGGGGTGAAGCTGGTGGTGAACCCGGACCGGGTGAAGTCCCTCGAGGACGTCGAGGGCAAGCGGATCGCGACCCCGCAGCTCGGCAACACGCAGGACGTGGCGTTCCTCAACTGGGCGTCCGAGCAGGGCTGGACGGTCGATCCGCAGAGCGGCAGAGGCGATGTGACGGTCGTCCGCAGCGACAACAAGGTGACCCCGGACGCCTTCGCGGCCGGCTCGGTCGACGGGGCGTGGGTGCCGGAGCCCACCGCGTCGAAGCTGGTCGCCGAGGGCGGCAAGGTGCTGCTGGACGAGGCGTCGCTGTGGCCCGGCGAGGAGTTCGTCATCACGAACATCGTCGTGCGCCAGGAGTTCCTGGAGAAGCACCCGAAGGCCGTCGAGGCGGTGCTCAGGGCGTCGGTCGAGACCAACCGGTGGATCAACGCCCACCCGGAGAAGGCCAGGGCCGCCGCCAACGAGCAGCTGGCGGCCGACTCCGGCAAGGGTCTGCCCGCCGACGTACTGGAACCGGCGTGGAAGTCGATCCGGTTCACCGACGACCCGCTGGCCGCCACCCTCCGGACCCAGGCGGAACACGCCGTCGCGGTCGGCCTGTTGGACAGGCCCGACCTGAACGGCGTCTACGACCTCACGCTCCTCGACAAGGTCCGCGCGGCCGAGGGCGCACCCGCCTTCGACGACGCCGGTCTCGGCGCCGGCTGACCCCTGATCCCGATGCTCCCGAAGAAACGTCCCAGGAGGTGACGACCATGGCCACGACCTTCGCCAAGGCCGCCGAAGGCGCCGAGACGGAAGCCGTCCACGCCGCCCGGATCGAGCACGTCTCGAAGTCCTTCCCGGCGCCGGGCACGCCCGGCGGGCAGCAGCTCGTGCTGGACGACATCAGCCTCGATGTCGCCCCGGGCGAGTTCGTCACCCTGCTGGGCGCCTCGGGCTGCGGCAAGTCCACGCTGCTCAACCTGGTGGCGGGCCTCGACCGGCCCACCGCCGGCACGATCAGCACGGACGGCCGTCCGGCGCTGATGTTCCAGGAGCACGCGCTGTTCCCCTGGCTGACCGCGGGCAAGAACATCGAACTCGCGCTGAGGCTGCGGGGCGTGCCGAAGTCCGAGCGCCGCGGCCGGGCCGAGGAGCTGTTGGAACTGGTCCGGCTGGGGGGCGCCCACGGCAAGCGGGTGCACGAGCTGTCCGGCGGCATGCGCCAGCGGGTGGCGCTGGCGCGGGCGCTCGCCCAGGAGAGCAGGCTGCTGCTGATGGACGAGCCGTTCGCGGCGCTGGACGCCATCACCCGGGACGTGCTGCACGACGAGCTGACCCGGGTCTGGCACGAGACGGGGTTGTCCGTGCTGTTCGTCACGCACAACGTGCGCGAGGCCGTCCGGCTCGCCGGGCGGGTGGTGCTGCTGTCCTCCCGGCCGGGCCGGATCGCCCGCCAGTGGACGGTGGACATCGAGCACCCGCGCCGCATCGAGGACACCGCGGTGGCGGAGCTGTCCGTCGAGATCACCGAAGAACTGCGTGGGGAGATCCGCCGTCATGGCAAGCACTGAGACGACCGCCAGGGACGGCGGTGACCTCGCCGGTCTGGAGGCGGGGCTCGACGCGCTGGAGACAGTGCAGCAGGGCCGCACACCGTGGCGCCGGACGTTCGTCGAGAAGATCCTGCCGCCGGTCCTCGCCGTCGCCCTGGTGCTGGCGGTGTGGCAGGCGCTGGTCTCGTTCGAGGTCGTCGACGATCCCACCAAGCTGCCCTCGCCGGGCGCCGTGTGGGACGTCCTGCGGCAGGCGTGGCTCGAGGGCGAACTGCTCGGCTACATCTGGACCAGCGTCTCGCGCGGACTGCTCGGCTTCTTCTTCGCGCTGCTGATCGGCACCCCGCTGGGGCTGCTGGTGGCGCGGGTGAGGTTCGTGCGCGCGGCGCTCGGCCCGATCCTGTCCGGGCTGCAGTCCCTGCCGTCGGTGGCGTGGGTGCCGCCGGCCGTGATCTGGCTGGGCCTGAACAACCAGATGATGTACGCGGTGATCCTGCTCGGCGCGGTCCCCTCCATCGCCAACGGCCTGGTCTCCGGCGTCGACCAGGTCTCCCCGCTGTTCGTGCGGGCCGGCCGTACGCTCGGCGCGACGGGGCTGAGGGGCACCTGGCACATCGTGCTGCCGGCCGCGCTGCCCGGCTATGTGGCGGGGCTGAAGCAGGGCTGGGCGTTCTCCTGGCGCTCGCTGATGGCCGCGGAGATCATCGCGTCGTTCCCGGACCTCGGCATCGGCCTCGGGCAGCTGCTGGAGAACGGCCGCAACGCCAGCGACATGGCCATGGTGTTCGAGGCGATCCTGCTGATCCTGACCGTGGGCGTCGCCATCGACCTGCTGATCTTCAGCCCGCTGGAGCGGTGGGTCCTGCGCAGCCGCGGCCTGCTGGCGAAGGACTGAGCCGACCGTGCGCCGACCGGTACTTCTCGTCATCGCCCACGGCAGCCGCGACCCGCGGCACGCCGCGACCGTACACGCCCTGGTGCGGCGGGTGCGGTCGCTGCGGCCGGGACTGCGGGTGGAGACCGGCTTCCTCGACTTCAACGTCCCCTCCGTACCCGGGGTGCTGGAGTCCCTCGCCGCGGAGGGGGTGCGCGACGTGGTGGCCCTCCCGCTGCTGCTGACCCGCGCCTTCCACGCCAAGTCTGACATCCCGGCGGTCCTCGCGGAGGCGCCCGCCCGGCTGCGCGTCCGTCAGGCGGACGTCCTGGGACCGTCCCCCCTGCTCCTCGCCGCGCTGGAGCGCCGGCTGTACGAGGCCGGTCTCACCCCCGCCGACAAGTCCTCGACCGGGGTCGTCCTGGCCTCGGCGGGGTCCACCGACCCGGAGGCGATCGCAGTGATCGCAGCAATCGCGCGGGAGTGGCGGCACACCGGTTGGTGCGCCGTGCGGCCTGCGTTCGCCTCCGCTTCCCTGCCCCGCACCGAGGACGCGGTGCGCGAACTGCACGCCCTGGGCTGCGAGCGCGTCGCCGTCGCCCCGTACGTGCTCGCCCCCGGCTTCCTCCCGGACCGCATCGCGCGGGGCGCGGCGGCGGCGGACGTACTGGCGGACGTGCTGGGGCCGGCGCCCGAGGTGGCGCGGGTCCTGCTGGAGCGGTACGACGCGGCGCGGACGCCGGCGCTGGCGGCGCTGGGAGCCTGACGGCGCGGGCTCACGGCCGGCGCGGCCCCGGGCCCGCGCAGGCCGGTCACTCCTCGTCCGGGTCGAACAGCGTCCCCTGGTGGAAGTAGAGAAGCCAGTCCTGACCGGTGCGACGCCACAGCGAACTGCGGCGTGCGCGGCGGCCGTTGTGGTCCGTTTCGAAGGTGAGGTGGACGACGTCGGGGGCGAGCTGTGCGGCCTTGAGGTCGGAGACGGTACCGGCCAGGTCCCCCGACACGTGTTCGTCGGCGAGCAGGGCGATGACCGCGTCACGGTCCCAGAGCCGTCCGGAGGCGCCGAACTCGAAGAACTCCGGGTGCAGCAGTGCCCCGACCCGCTCGGGCGACCGGCGCACCTCGGGATCCAGGAGTTTCAGTTCGCCCTCGATGGCGGCGTCCACGGCCTTGTTCTCCTCATGCACGGGTGAGCTCCACGAGCTTGACGACGGTGTTCCAGTTGCGGGTGGTGGCGATGACACCCCTGGTGGTCCGGGGCCTGGCCAGTTGCTCGGCGAGTCCGGAGCGGCCGAGGCCGTCCGGCGCGTACAGGTAGAGGGCGCGGTCGCCGAGGCGGAACTCCTCGGGCAGATGGGCCGCCCCGTCGATCCGCGCGAAGCGGTCGGCGTCGACGGCGGCGGAGAAGTAGGTGACGTGGAGCTGCTTGGGGGCCGGTTCGGAGGCCGGGAACGGGCAGGCGTCGGCGACGCCCCGTAAGTACGCGTGGTCGCGCACGATCACGTCGACGGCGAAGCCGAAGTACCGCTCGATCGCCTCCGCGAGTCCGGCGGCCAGCGACTCCTCGTCGCCGTGCGGGGAGGTGAACACGGCCTGGCCGCTCTGGAGATGGGTGCGCACCGCTCCGTGGCCGAGGCTTTCCATCAGGGTGCGCAGTTCGGCCATCGGGACTCTTCTGCCGCCCCCCACATTGATCCCGCGCAGCAGCGCCGCGTATGTCGTCGTCATGCCCACACGATAGGGCGGCCGCCGCACCCCGTAGGGCTGGGCACGACGGCCGTGTCCGTGCGGGACGGAGCGGGGGGACGGCGCGGGTGGGGCGGCGCCGACCGTGGGAAGCCGCTACCGCCGCTCCGGCAGCTCCGCCTCGATGAGGTCGGCCGCCCTGGGGGTGCCGCCCTCCTGGGCCATCCCCGCCCGGAGCTCCTTCAGCCGGCGGGCGACCTCCGGGTCGCCGACGAGGTCGAGGGCCGCCGCGCGCAGGGTCTCGGCGGTCGCCTCCCCGGCCGGGACGTGCCGGGCGACGCCGAGCGCCTGGAGCATGTCCGCGTTGCCGAACTGGTCCACCGCCTGGGGTACGGCGATCATCGGGGTGGCCGTGGCCAGCCCTTCCTGACTGCCGCCGGCGCCCGCGTGGGTGAGGAACAGGTCGGCCTGTTTCAGGATCGCGAGCTGCGGCACCCAGGACCGCACCTCGACGCCGGCCGGCACCTCGCCCAGCTCGGCGGGGTCGACGTGCCGGCCGATCTGGAGCACCAGATGCCAGCCGGGCAGGCCGCCGAAGGCATCGACGCACTCCCGGTAGAAGTCCGGCTGCTGGGTGAACGAGGACCCGAGCGACACCAGGACGACCCGCTCCGCGCCGGGGGGCCGCTGCCACCCTCCTTCGGCGCTCCGGTCGCCCTGGCAGGCGCCGACGAAGGTGTGCACGCTCTCGTCGACCCGGTCGGCGTGGGGCTGCAGCGCCTTCGGGATCAGGACGAGGGAGCGGGCGGGGCGGCCCACGAACGGGTCGGGGTGCTCGGTGATCCCGTTCTCCTCCAGCCAGGCGTGGAAGCGGGCGTAGTAGGCCCGGCCGCGCTCGGTCCTCAGCGGCTCCTCCCACATCGGCTCGCCGACCTCCTTCTCGTACCCCTCCCAGGCGACGAGGTTCGGCGAGAGGGAGACCACGGGCACGTCCCAGCGGTGGCCGAGCACGCGCGCCGGGTAGGAGGTGATGTCGTGCAGCACCAGGTCGGGGGTGTCCCCCTCGTAGGCCTCGATCAACTGCGGGAGCGCCTGGATCGCGTCGTCGAGGAACGGCTCCACGTTGTCCAGCAGGGTGCTCCCCCACGCCTCCGGGTCGTCGTCGGGCGAGGGCAGCGTGGAGTTCCAGGGCTTCACCTCGGCTCCGGTCTCGGCGACCTTGTCCGCGAAGACCGGCGGGATCGCGTACGTCACCCGGTGACCGCGCGCCACCAGTTCGCGGATCACCTCGAGGCTCGGGTTCACGTGGCCGTGGGCGGCGATGGAGAACATAGCGATGTGAGCGGGTCGGGTCATGCCCCGACCCTAAACGAGACGATACGTCTCGTGCAATCGGATTCAGGGCACCGGGACACTCCGCACTCGGCCGACCTGCGCGAATGCGAGACTTACCGACGGTGCGGACACGGTCGGACGACCGGACGCGGACACCGGAACAGGCACGGAGGCGGACGGATGGACGAGGCACGGGCGCGGGACGTCCTGGCGGCGGCGGGCGTACTGCCGGGGCGCGCGGCCGCCCGGGAAGCGCGGCTGCTCGCCCTGGGCGAGAACGCGGTGTTCGCCGCCGGCGACCTGGTCGTCAAGGTCGGCCGCGACGGCGGCCTGCTGGAGCGGGCCCGCCGGGAGCTGGCCGTCGCGCTGTGGCTCGCCGAGGAGGGCGTGCCCGCGGTGCGGGCGGCGGAGCCCCGGGCGCTGCTGGTCGAGGGGTACCCGGTGACGGTGTGGCACCGGCTGCCCGCGCCGGTACGGCCCGCCGAACCCCGGGACCTGGCCGAACTGCTGCGGGTGGTGCACGCCCTGCCCGCCCCCTCCTTCGGGCTGCCGCCCCGCGAACTGCTGGGCGGCGTGGAACGCTGGCTGCGGCTCGCGGGCGAGGCCATCGACCCCGGGGACGCCGCGTACCTGCGTGAGCGGCGCGACGGTTTCGCGGCGGCCGCGGCGGCGCTGACGCCCCATCTGCCGCCGGGGCCCGTCCACGGGGACGCGCTGCCCCGGAACGTGCACGTCGGGCCGGACGGGCCGGTCCTGGTCGACCTGGAGACCTTCTCGGCCGATCTGCGCGAGCACGACCTGGTGGTCATGGCCCTGTCCCACGACCGCTACGGGCTGTCGGACGAGGCGTACGCGTCCTTCACCGAGACGTACGGCTGGGACGTGCGCGCCTGGGAGGGCTGCGCGGTGCTGCGCGGCGCGCGGGAGACGGCCAGTTGCGCCTGGGTCTCCCAGCACGCGCCGAGCAACCCGAAGGCCCTGGCCGAGTTCGAGCGCCGCGTGGCGTCCCTCCGGGACGGCGACCCGACCGTCCGCTGGTACCCGTTCTGACCCCGGACGCCCCCGACCGCGCACACCCCGCCGCGGGGCTTCCGGGGTACCGGTCAGACCCGCTCGCCGGCCGGTTCACGCAGCGGCCAGGTCCCCTCGACGGTCGCGGTGGCGTCGCCCTTGCGGCGCAGGAAGCTCTGGAAGTCCGCCGCCCATGCGGCGTACCACTCGATCTGGCGGAGGTGCAGCTCCGCCGGGCCGAGGGCCGCGACCTTCGGGTGGCGGCCGGCTATCGCGCCGGCCAGCCGGGCCGCGGCGAGCGCGTCGGCCGCCGCGTCGTGCGCGGAGTCGAGCGCGACGCCGTACTCCGCGCAGACCGCTTCGAGGTTCCGCTTGCCGCGGCGGTAACGGTCGACACTGCGGTCGATCGTGTACGGATCGATGACCGGGGCGGGGTCCACGCCCCCCAGCCGGTCGCGCAGCGACGGCAGTCCGTACCGGCGCAGCTCGGCGGAGAGCAGCGTCAGATCGAACGCGGCGTTGTAGGCCACGACCGGGACGCCCGCGCTCCAGTGGGCGGTGAGGACGTCGGCGATCGCGTCGGCCACCCGGTCGGCGGGGCTCCCCTCGGCCGCCGCCCGCTCACCGCTGATGCCGTGCACGGCCACCGCCTCCGCCGGGATGGGCACCCCGGGATCGGCCAGCCACTCCCGGCGCCCCAGCGGCTCCCCGTCCCTGACCTCGATCACGGCCCCCGTGACGATCCGCGCCTCGCGCGGGTCGGTGCCGGTCGTCTCCAGGTCGAAGCCGATCAGCAGCTCTCGGTGCCAGCCCATGGGCCGTCCCCCTTCTGTGTGGTGCGTTCCCCCAGTGGTTCCCACCTTCGCACGCACCACTGACAACCCGAGGGTCACCTTCCGCCCACCGGCCGGGAGGGCTCATGACAGACGGCCGCAAGACGGGCCTTCACGACACCGGGCGCGAATCCGTCCACATCTGCTCGAACTCCTCACGGTAGGTGGGGAACAGCCCGCCCTCCTCGGCCTCACCCGGTTTGACCACCTTGCTGCCGTTGCGCAGCACCAGCACCGGCGCCTCCATCCCCCGGGCCCGGCGCAGATGGTTCTGCACCACGCCGACGCCGTCGGCGCCGTCCCCGTCCACGAGGTACGCCGTGCAGCGGGGCGTCTCGTCGTAGACCTGGATCTCGAAGGCTCCCGGGTCGCGCAGCCGGGACCGCACCCGGCGCATGTGGAGGATGTTCATCTCGACCGAGCGGCCGAGTTCCCCCCGTTTGAGGCCGAGTTCGCGTTCGCGGCGCTTGACCGCGCTGGAGGCGGGGTTGAGGAACAGCAGCCGCACCCGGCAGCCGGATTCGGCGAGCCGCACCAGCCGGCGCCCGGAGAAGTTCTGCACCAGCAGGTTGAGGCCTATGCCGATGGCGTCCAGGCGGCGGGCGCCGCCGAAGATGTCCTCGGCCGGGAACTGGCGGAGCAGCCGCACCCGGTCGGGGTGGACGGCGACCACGTCCGCGTACCGGTCGCCCACCAGGTCCTCGACCGCGTCGACGGGCAGCCGGCGCGCGGACGGCACGTCGCCGTCGGCGCCGAGCATCTCCAGCAGCCGCGCCGAGGCCCGCTCGGCCTGGTTCAGCACCGCCTCGGACAGCGCCCGGTTGCGGGAGACGACGTTACGGGTGACCTCCAGCTCGTCCAGGGCCAGCTCGACGTCCCGCCGGTCGTCGAAGTACGGCTCGAAGCACGGCCAGTGCTGGACCATCAGCTCCCGTAGCTGAGGGAGCGTGAGGAAGGAGAGCACGTTGTCGTCGGCCGGGTCGAGCAGATAGCCCTTGCGGCGGCTCACCTCGCGCACCGCGGCCGCGCGCTGCACCCACTCCTGTCCGGCGGGTCCGGCGGCGGCGACCACCCAGTCGTCGCCGTGCATCGGCTCGTAGATCGGACGCAGCACCGCGGCGACGACCGAGCGCAGCCGCTGCTCGACGAGGTTCAGCCAGATGTAGGCGCGGCCGGCCCGCTGGGCACGGGTCCGCACCTCGCGCCAGTCGTCGGCGCCCCAGTCCAGGTCCGGGCCGATCGAGCCCGCGTCCATCGGCCGCGCCAATGACACCGCACCGGGCGGGACGTCCGTGGAGTTTCCCTCGTGACCCTCGTCACCAGGGGGCAGCTCCAGCCCTCCCGAACCCACCCGCGCACCGCCTTCCGCTCCCCCGAGCTCTCCCAGCCCCAACGATCAAGGAGAGTACTCCGCATGCGGTGCGCGGTGCAGCCCGATGGCAGGGTCGTTTCTCAACTTCCCTCTTCCACACGACTGTTCTGCCGTGCCCGCTCCCCGTGAGTGGTCGGATTCACTGTCTCTTCACCACATCGCCGTCAGGAAGGACCGGCTCGGGGAACCGGTACCGGGTGGGACGACACGGCAAAAACTCGGGGCGAGGCGCCCCCACCGGAGCCGTCCACCTGAAAGAGTCGTGTCCATGCAGGTCTGGCCTGGCGAGGCGTATCCCCTCGGTGCCACGTACGACGGCGCCGGCACGAATTTCGCGGTCTTCACGGAGGCCGCGGACCGAGTAGAGCTGTGTCTGCTGCACGACGACGGCTCCGAGACGGCGGTCGAACTGCGCGAGAGCGACGCGTTCGTGCGGCACGCGTACCTGCCCGGCGTCATGCCCGGACAGCGCTACGGCTTCCGGGTGCACGGCCCGTACGCGCCCGAGCGGGGGCTGCGCTGCAACTCGGCGAAGCTGCTGCTCGACCCGTACGCACGTGCGATCAGCGGGTCGGTCCGCTGGGGCGAGGAGGTGTACGGCTACCACTTCGACGCGCCCGAACGGCGCAACGACCTGGACTCGGCGCCGCACACGATGACGTCGGTCGTGGTCAACCCGTACTTCGACTGGGGCGACGACCGGCCGCCCCGGACGGAGTACCACCACACGGTGATCCACGAGGCGCACGTCAAGGGGCTCACCATGCGCCATCCGGGACTGCCGGAGGAGTTGCGCGGCACCTACGCGGGCCTCGCGCACCCGGCGTTGATCGGGCACCTGACCGAACTCGGTGTGACAGCACTGGAGCTGATGCCGGTTCACCAGTTCGTGAACGACCACCGGCTGGTGGACATGGGCCTGAACAACTACTGGGGCTACAACACCATCGGCTTCTTCGCCCCGCACAACGCCTACGCGTCCTGGGGCGACCGCGGTCAGCAGGTGCTGGAGTTCAAGTCGGCGGTGAAGGCGCTGCACGAGGCGGGCGTCGAGGTGATCCTCGACGTGGTCTACAACCACACCGCCGAGGGCAACCATCTGGGCCCCACCCTGTCCTTCAAGGGCATCGACAATCCGTCGTACTACCGGCTCACCGACGACCGCCGCTACTACATGGACACCACGGGCACCGGGAACTCCCTGCTCATGCGGTCTCCGCACGTACTTCAGATGATCATGGACTCGCTGCGGTACTGGGTCACCGAGATGCACGTCGACGGGTTCCGCTTCGACCTCGCGGCGACCCTGGCGCGGCAGTTCCACGAGGTGGACCGGCTCTCGTCGTTCTTCGACCTGGTGCAGCAGGACCCGGTGGTCTCCCAGGTGAAGCTGATCGCCGAGCCGTGGGACGTGGGCGAGGGCGGCTACCAGGTGGGCAACTTCCCGCCACTGTGGACCGAGTGGAACGGCAAGTACCGGGACACCGTGCGGGACCTGTGGCGGGGCGAGCCGCGCACGCTCGCGGAGTTCGCCTCCCGGCTGACCGGCTCCTCCGACCTGTACCAGGACGACGGGCGGCGCCCGCTGGCCTCGATCAACTTCGTGACCTGCCACGACGGCTTCACGCTGCACGACCTCGTGTCGTACGACGACAAGCACAACGAGGCCAACGGCGAGGACAACCGGGACGGGGAGAGCCACAACCGGTCCTGGAACTGCGGGACCGAGGGCGAGACCGACGACCCGGACGTGCTGCGGCTGCGGGCCCGGCAGATGCGCAACTTCATCGCCACCCTGATGCTCTCCCAGGGCGTGCCGATGATCAGCCACGGCGACGAGGTGGCCCGCACCCAGCGCGGCAACAACAACGCCTACTGCCAGGACAACGAGTTGGCCTGGATCGACTGGCCCGGGGAGGGCGAGGACGGCGAGGAGGACCCGCGGCGGCGGATGCTGGAGTTCACCCGCGCGATGGTGTGGCTGCGCAAGGACCACCCGGTCTTCCGCAGGCGCCGCTTCTTCCACGGGCGGCCGGTGGAGGGCACCCACGACGACCTGTCCGACATCGCCTGGTTCACTCCGGAGGGGACGGAGATGACCCAGCGGGACTGGGACTCGGCGCGTGCCTCGGCGCTGACGGTGTTCCTCAACGGCAACGCGATCTCGGAACCCGGCCGGCGCGGCGAACGCGTCACGGACGACTCGTTCCTGCTGATGTTCAACGCCTCCCCCCATCCGCTGGAGTTCGTGGTACCGGTCGACCACGGCCGGCAGTGGCAGGTCGTGGTCGACACCGCCCGCGAGGACTGCGTGCCGCCGGGCGCCGGCCCGAAGGTGCGGGCCGGCGCCCGGCTGACGCTGACCGACCGGAGCCTGACGGTTCTTCAACGGCCTGCCTAGGCCGGTACGGCGGCAGCCGGGTCACCGATGACAGGAAGGGCCGCCGGGCGGGTACGTACCTCTGCATGACCCCTGAGCGACCCGACCCCGCGGTCCCCACCGCCACCTACCGGCTGCAGCTGCGGCCCGACTTCCCGTTCGCGGCCGCGGCGGCCGCGGTGCCGTACCTGGCCTCGCTCGGGGTGTCGCACCTGCACCTGTCCCCCGTCCTGGAGGCGGTGCCGGGCTCACCGCACGGCTACGACGTGGTGGACCACGCCCGCGTCCGTGCCGAGCTGGGCGGCGAGCAGGCGCTGCGGGCCCTGTCGCGCACCGCGCGGGAGCACGGGCTCGGCCTGGTCGTGGACATCGTCCCGAACCACATGGCGATGTCCCCGCGCCACAACCGCGCCCTGTGGGAGGTGCTGCGCGAAGGGCCCTCGTCGCGCCACGCGCGGTGGTTCGACATCGACTGGGAGGCCCAGGGCGGCCAGGTGCTGCTGCCGGTGCTGGGCGGGCCGCTCGGCACGGAGACCGGCCTGCTGAAGACCGACGGCGACGTGCTGCGCTACCACGACCACGCGTTCCCGCTGCGCGAGGGCACCGCCCACCTGCCGCTGCCGCAGCTGCTGGACGCCCAGTGGTACCGCCCGGTGTGGTGGCGCCTGGCCCGTACGGAACTCAACTACCGGCGGTTCTTCAGCATCTCCGAGCTGATCGGGGTGCGGGTCGAGGACCCGGAGGTGTTCGAGGCCACCCACGCCAAGATCCTCCAGCTGCTGCGCGAGGGCGTGGTCGACGGGTTGCGCGTCGACCACCCGGACGGGCTCGCCGACCCGGACGGATATCTGCGGCGGCTGCACGAGGCGACCGGGGGCCGCTGGACCGTGGTGGAGAAGATCCTCGCCGACGGCGAGCCGCTGCCCGCCTCCTGGCCGGTCGCCGGCACCACCGGCTACGACGCCCTGCGGCAGGTGGACGGCCTGTTCACCGACCCGGCGGGGTTCGGGGAGCTGCTCGGCCAGTACCGGCGGTTCGCGGCGCCGCAGCCGGACCGGGGCGGCGAGTGGGCGGCGACGGTGCGGCGGGCCGCGTACAAGGTGCTCACGCACGAGCTGGCCGCCGAGGTGGACCGGCTGACCCGGGTGGCGCACCGCCTGTGCGCCGCCTCACCCGAGCCCGTACTGCGCGACCGCGCACCCTGGGCGCTGCGCACCGCGCTCCGGGAGCTGCTGGTCCGGCTCGAGGTGTACCGGCCCTACACCTCCGTGGACCCGGCCGGTGTGGTCACCGAGGAGGCGGCGGCCGCGGCACGGCTCGCCTTCGCCGTGCCCGAGGAGGCCGGGGCGGTGGACGTCGTACGGGATCTGGTGCTCGGGCTGTACGGCGACGGGCCGGAGCAGGTGGAGTTCCGTACGCGGTTCGCGCAGACGGCGTCGGCGCTGCGGGCCAAGTCGGTGGAGGACACGGCGTTCTACCGCTATGTGCCGCTGCTGTCGGCGACGGAGGTGGGCCAGGACCCCGGCGACCCGGCGGTGTCCCCGGAGCGGTTCCACGCGTACTGCGCGCGCGTGCAGCGCGACTGGCCGGCGACGGGAACGGTGGTCTCGACGCACGACACCAAGCGCAGCGCCGACGTGCGGGCCGCGCTCCAGGTGCTCGCCGAGTCCCCGCGTCGCTGGGCGGACGTCCTGACGGAGGTGACCCGCACCGGCGAGGGCGTGCCGGACGCGCAGCTGGCGTGGGCGGCCTGGCAGACGGTGTTCGGGCTGGGCCCGGCGGACCCGGAGCGGGTGGCGGGGGCGCTGCTCAAGCATGTGCGCGAGGCGGGGCTCCACACGAGCTGGACCGAGCAGGAGCCGCCGTACGAGCAGGCGGTGGCCCGGTTCGTGGCGGCGGGGCCGTGCGGGGCGCCGGGCGAACGGGTGGCGGCGCTGCGGGCCTCGCTCGGGCCGCACATCCAGGCGAACGTGCTGGGTACCGCCCTGGTCCATCTGACGATGCCGGGCGTGCCCGACGTCTACCAGGGCTCCGAGTTCGAGTACCGGGCCCTGGTGGACCCCGACAACCGGCGCGCGGTGAGCTTCCCGGCCGACGCGCCGTCCGGCCCCGGCACGGGCGACGGCAGCGGCGTCGGCAACAGCGCCGGCCTCGGCAAGGAGACGGTGACGCGGGCCGCGCTGCGGCTGCGGGCGCGGCGGCCCGAGGCGTTCGGCGACACGGCGTCGTACGAGCCGCTGGCCGCCGAGGGGCCCGGGGCCGCGCACTGCGTGGCGTTCGTGCGCTCCGGTGCGGTGCTGACCGCCGTGACCCGGCTGTCGCTGCGGCTGGCGGAGGCGGGCGGCTGGCGGGAGACCCGGCTGGCGCTGCCGCCCGGCCGGTGGACCGACGTACTGGACCTTGGCCGGGAGTTCACGGGGCACGTGCGGGTGGCGGAACTGTTCGAGCGGTCGCCGGTGGCGCTGCTGGAGCACGCCGCAGAGCCGATGGGACCTCCCCCGTCGCACCCTTGACACCGTTCCGTGACCGTGGGGTACTGCGGATTGCGGCATTGGGTGGAGGACTGGGGACGACGGGGGGGGTGGGTCTCCTGCCGGAGCTGCGCTATCCCACGGTGGCCGAACTGGTCTCCTCCGCCCGTGCCCTGACGGTCCAGCGGCCCGGTCTGAGCGTCCTGCGGCAGGTGGGGGCCTCCCGGGCGGGGCGGCCGCTGCACCTGCTGTCCGTGGGCCACGCCCGGCGTGCCGTGCTGGTGGTGGCCGGCGCCCATGCCAACGAACCGGCCGGCGGGGGCGCCCTGCTCGCGCTGGCCCGGCGGGTCCTGGTGGAGAGCGAGCTGCGCAACGGCACCTCCTGGCACTTCCTGCTGTGCGCGGACCCCGACGGGGCGAGCCTCCACAGGACCTCGCCCCCGCACAGCCTGTACGACTACCACCTGGGCTTCTTCCGTCCCCAGGGGTCGGAGCAGCCGGAGTGGGCGCCGTCGGTGCTGCCGCCCGGCCGGCTGCCGCCCGAGACCCGGGCCCTGACCGGGGTCATCGACGAGCTGCGGCCCTACCTCCAGGTGTCGCTGCACGGGACCGATCTGGGCGGCAGCTGGGTCCAGTTGACGAGGGACGTGCCGGGGCTCGCCGAGCCGTTCGCCAAATCGGCCGCGGAGCTGCACATTCCGGTGGAGACCGGCGCCTCGGACGCGGCCGGCTGGCCGGTGTCCGGCCCCGGGGTGCGGGTGATGCCCGCCCCGGGGGGCCGGACCGGCGTATCCGAGCCTGCCGGACGACGCGCGGCACAGCACCTGGTACCGGGCTCACCGGTACGGCGGTCTGACGGCGGTCGTCGAGGTGCCGATGTGGGCCGCGGCCCTGGTGGACGATCCGGGTCCGCATCCGGCGCCGGCGGCGGCGCTGCGGTATCTCGCGGACCGGCTGCAGCGGGACGCGCGGAAGGTGCGGCAGGTGCTCGAGGAGGCGCGGCCCGGAGCCGTGACGGGCGCCGGGGCCGCCGGTGGTCCGCTGCTGCGGGCGGCCACCTGGGGGCTGGAGCTGGTACCGGGACTGGCCGACGACCTGGTCCACACCCCGCCCGCGGACCGCACGAGGGCGTACGTGAGCAGTGTGGACGCGTTCACGCGCCGGGTGCCGCTGCGGGCGGCGGCGATGCTGCTGCGAGTGGTGCGGGAGACCGACGCGCACGCGGCGGCGCGTCTCGACCGGCTGGTCGCCCTGTGGAGCGACGCCTTCGCCGTGCACTTCCGGGCCCGCTGGGTGCCCGTGGAGCACCAGGTGGAGCACCAGGCCCGCACGGTCGTGGCGGCGGCGCTGCACGCCCGCGCGTGACCGGGCGGCGCGCGCCGCCCGGTCACGCCTCGCCTACGCCTCGTCCAGGGCGAACACGGAGCCGGTCCGGGCCCTCATCACGCACGCGTTCGGGAAGGTCTCCGTGTACTCGACCGGCTGCCCCCGCCACTTCCCGTGGGCGTGGGCGGTCACCGGGGCGTGGATCATCGTGCAGATGGCGTCCTCGGCCGGGATGTCGGAGATCCGCCCGTTCGCCGAGGCGAGTTCCGCGCAGGCGGCGGCGGCGCGCGGGTGGCCCTGGGGCGGGTCGCAGCGGAGCATGGCGCCGGACGTCGTGCCGGTCCGGGTCCCGTCCCGGTCGACGCCGACGGCCAGCCAGGTGTCGGGGGCGGCCGCGCCCCGGGTCTCCGCCCGCGCGGGCGCGGGCGCGATGCAGGCGAGCAGGGCGATCACCGCGAGCAGCGCGCCCCGTACCGCTCTCACCGAGGTGCACGTGGTGTCCATGGTGTACGTCATTCCAGATGCATCGGCACGACGGTGCCGGAACCCCAGCCCGGCTCACCCGAACGGGATCGCGCGACCGGAAACCGCCATGTCGCGCCGCACCGGGCTCAGTTCGCCGCAAGCCGGTACGTCATCCGCCCGAAGCCGACCTGGTCGCCCTCGCGGACGACGACCGCGCCGACGACCCGACGCCCGTTCACCGTGGTGCCGTTGGTCGACCCGAGGTCCCGCAGCACCCACAGACCGCCCTGCCGGCGGAGCTCCGCGTGCACACGGGAGACCGTCTCGTGGTTGAGCCGCAGCCCGTTGGCGGGATCGCGTCCTATGCGCAGCGGGTGGCCGGTCCCCGGATGGGGCAGCAGCAGCTTCGGCAGCCGCTCGGCCCGCCACGCCCCGCGCAGCCGCACCGTGAACCCGGAGACCGCCTCCACGGAGGAGAACAGCACGCGCGAGAAGCGGCCCTCGGTGGGCAGGTCGGCGGTGAGCGGGGCGAGTTCCTCGGGGGACCGGGCGGCGAGGGCGAGTTCCATGCGCCGGATGAACGTGTCGTGGGACAGCCGCCCCACGGCGGCGCCGTCCCGCAGCACCTTCAGCGCCTTGTCCCGCTCCACGTCGGAGATCCGCGCGGGGTACGTGTTGAACTCGAAGGACGACGTCACGCTGCTGATTGTCGGCCAGCACGGGGCGCACTGTCCAGAAGACCGGAGGAGTGCCCTCCCGGCCGTCCCCACGGCACCCGCCCCTCCGGCGGCGACACCCGCCGCAAAAGGATCATTCTCCGGCGGATCGGTCTTCCATGCAGCACGATGGACGGACTACATCACGGTGAGCAGACGAAGGGGAACCGTCCGTGCAGTTCGAGGTGTGGGCACCGCAGGCCGGCAGAGTGACGCTCCAGTGCGACGGCGTCGCGCGCGCGTTGGCACGCGATCCGGAACGGGAGGGGTGGTGGCGCGGGGAGGCCGACGCGCGCGATGGCTCCCGGTACGGCTTCTCCCTGGACGACGGGCCCGTGCTGCCCGATCCGCGCTCGCGACGGCAGCCGGACGGGCCCGACGGGCCGAGCGCGGTCGTCGACCACGAGGCGTACGCCTGGCGCGCGGCGTGGGACGGGCGCCCGCTGCCCGGCGCCGTCCTGTACGAGCTGCATGTGGGCACGTACACCCGCGAGGGCACCTTCGACGCCGCCGCCGGGCGGCTGGAGCACCTCGCCCGACTGGGCGTCACCCATGTGCAGCTGATGCCGGTGTGCCCCTTCCCGGGCCGCCACGGCTGGGGGTACGAGGGGGTCTCGCCGTGGGCGGTGCACGAACCGTACGGCGGGCCCGAGGCGTTGAAGCGGTTCGTGGACCGCGCGCACGGCCTGGGGCTGGGCGTCGTCCTCGACGTGGTGCACAACCATCTGGGGCCGTCGGGGAATCACCTCCCGCGGTTCGGCCCGTACTTCACCGACACCCACCACACCCCGTGGGGCGCCGCCGTCAACCTGGACGCGCCCGGCTCCGACGAGGTGCGGACGTATCTCGTGGAGAGCGCGCTGGCGTGGCTGCGGGACTACCGGATCGACGGGCTGCGCCTGGACGCCGTGCACGCGCTGGCGGACACGCGCGCGTACCACTTCCTCGAGGAGCTGTCGGCGGCCGTGGACGCGCTGGCCGCCGAGACCGGCCGGCCGCTGTTCCTGATCGCCGAGTCGGACCGGAACGACCCCCGGGACATCACCCCGCGCGCGGCGGGCGGACACGGGCTGCACGCGCAGTGGAACGACGACTTCCACCACGCCCTGCACGCCGCGCTGACCGGTGAGTCGCAGGGCTACTACGCCGACTTCGCGCGCGCCCCGTTCGCGGCTCTCGCCAAGACGCTCCGCGGCGGTTTCTTCCACGACGGCACGTACTCCACGTTCCGCGGCCGGCGGCACGGCCGGCCCCTGGACCGCACGCGGGTCGCCGGGCACCGGCTCCTCGGCTACAGCCAGACCCACGACCAGGTCGGCAACCGGGCCCGGGGGGACCGGCTGGCCGCGCTGGTCTCCCCGGGCCTGCTGGCCTGCGCGGCGGCCCTCACCCTGACGGCCCCGTTCACCCCGATGCTGTTCATGGGCGAGGAGTGGGCGGCCGGCACGCCCTGGCAGTTCTTCACCGACCACACCGACGCCGGGCTCGCCACGGCGGTGCGCGACGGCAGGCGCCGGGAGTTCGCGGCGCACGGCTGGGCCGAGGAGGACGTGCCCGACCCGCAGGATCCCGCCACCCGGGACCGCTCCTGCCTCGACTGGTCGGAGCCGGAGCGCGAGCCCCACGCGCGCGTGCTGGCCTGGTACCGGCAGCTCGTCGCCCTGCGGCACGCCCAGCCGGACCTCACCGACCCCGACCTCGCCGACACCAGGGTGGTCCACGACGAGGAGCGGCGCTGGCTGGCCTTCCGGCGCGGGGACGTGCTGGTGGCGGTGAACCTGGGCGGCGAACCGGTCCCGATCGCGCTGGGCGTCCCGCACGCGCGCGTGCTCGCCGCCTGGGAACCGGTCGACGTACCGGGTGCCGACGGGGTGCTGCGCCTGCCCGGCGAGTCCGCGGTGGTGCTGCTGCAGGACTGAGGCCGGGCGGCCGGCGGCCGGGCATGTCTTCAGAGCATGTCGTCGGCGCCTCGGAGGTCCGTCACCCGCTCCAGGAGGATCGCCTCCCAGGCCCGGCGCAGCCGGATCCGCAGCAGCGGCAGCGGATCGGCGCCCCTGCCGCCGAGCGCCTCGGCGAGGCGCAGGACGCTGTCGCAGCGGGCCAGCCAGAGCCCGCGCAGACAGGGGCGGGCGCCGTAGCCGGCGAGGGTGGCGGCGCGTACGGCGGCCGGGGAGCCCACGGCGCACGCCAGACCGGCGATGTCCTCGGCGGGGTCGCCGATCACCGCTTCCGCCCAGCCGAGGACACCGCGTACCCGGCCTTCGGCGCTGACCACGAGATGCGCACCGGTGAGGGCATGGTGGACGAGGACCGCCGAGGCGGGCTGGGCGATGAGCTGGGCGGTGGCGGACGGGGTGAGCCGCCGCAGCCGGCCGGGGGCGAACTCGTCGGCCTCGGCGAGCCGTTCGGCGGCCTGTCCGGCGGCCCGGCGCAGGGACTCCAGGGAGCGCGGGGGAACCCGCGGCACGCCCAGCGTCTCCGCCTGCCGCACCGGCGCCTCGCGCAGCCCGGTGAGCAGCGCGGCCAGGTCGGCCTCGCCCCCGGCGGACACCCGGTGCCGCTCCGCCGACCCGCCGGGCAGCCTGGTGTCCAGGGTGTAGACCAGGCCGGGCGCCCACTCGCCGTGCGCCGTGCTCGACGGCACCGCGACCGGGACGTGCGGCCGGACGAGTTCGCGCAGCCGCAGCTCGCGGCGCCTGCGGGTGCTCGCCGCCGGGTCGGGGGCCAGCCGCAGCACATGGCGGGTGCCGACCCACCAGGTGGCGGGGTCGGCACCCTCGCCGACGGGCCGCACGTCCACTCCGTCCGGTCCGGCGGCGGTGTCCGCGCCTCCCCCCTCGTGCTTCAGGAGGGTACGGACCAGTCGGCGGACGGTGTCCGCGGTGGGTGTCGGTGCCTGGGTCATGGTCGCGCCTGGTGTCGTTCGGTGGACGGTGCGGGACGTCCGGAGCCACTCAGTCCACTATGACCGCTTTCCGCACACCCTCCATAGGGCCATGGAGCCATGGAGGCGGCGGGGCCCCCGGCGGTGAGGAGCGCGAGCGTGCTGCCGGCCATCCTGCCCTCCCGGGACGCACCTGCGGACTGCGTTCGGTCACGTACTGCCACCTGCGGCTACGTGTGGTCATGGGCAGCATCCTGCCCGGCGGACCGGGGCCGCGCGAGCCGGTCCGCCGCGTTCAGCCGGTCGTGTCGCCCGCCCCGCCCCGGACCGGGCCCGCTCCCCTCTCAGAAGAGGGAGGGCACGGGCAGCGCGGGTGTGCGGTCCGGCAGGAAGCCGTGGGCCCGGCCCGAGAGCCACTCGTCCTTGTAGCGGTCCACGCTCCGGTGCCAGTTCAGGATGCCCGCCAGCCAGTTCCGCAGGTCCAGCACGTAGTCCCGCATGATCGCGCGGGCCTCCGGGGAGAGCGCGAAGTCCTCGTACAGCACGGGCAGTTCGTGCTCCACGACATGCTCGAACTGGTCCAGGCGGCGGCTCATCAGGTCGTGGACGATGCCGAGGGCCCTCGGGTAGTCGCAGCCGAAGAAGGTCTGCACGACGAGGATCGCGTTGTGGATCTCGCCCTCGTACTCGATCTCCTTCTGGTACGAGAAGACGTCGTTCAGCAGGCAGGCGTAGTCGACGGCCGCGTTCTCCAGGGAGCGGACCGGGCCGCTGCGGTAGACCTCGGGCGGGACGGCGGGGCCGTGGCCCATCCGGCACAGGCTGAGCGTGAGGTCGGAGCCGAAGGTCCGCCGGCGCATCTCCAGGTAGTCGACCGGGTCGGGCACGCGGTGCAGCAGCTGGTTGGCCAGTTCCCACAGCCAGCTCTCGGTCATGTCGTTCACGGCCTTCTTCAGGACGGTCCGCTCCCCGGGCGTCATGGCCGCCGTGGTGCGCGCCCACAGGTCGGTCAGGGCCCGCTCCATGGCGTTGGCCGCCGGGGGCGCCGGCTCGCCGTGGACGGGCATGCAGTCCGACAGGCGTGCCGTGGTCAGCCGTGCGGCGGCCAGGTCGCGGCGGTGTCCGTGGACCAGCGGGTAGTAGTCGTCGCCGTACGTGCCCCAGGCGAGCCACTGGGCGCTGAGGTCGAGCGCCTCGGGGGTGGCGTCCGGGTCGAGTCCGGCCGAGCACAGCGCGAGGTCGTAGGCGGCGAGCTTGTCCTCGTCCCACACGCCTTCGGCGAGGATGCCCGTCCGCCGGCACCAGTCGGCGAGGGTGCTCCGGGAGGCGTCGAGGTGCGGGCTGAGTTCCAGCGGGAACGGCATCCGCAGGTCGGGGATCAGGGACGGGCCGACCTTCCGGTACGGCACATGGGTGTGGGCCCTCAGCCTCCCCCACTGCCTGAACGGCGTGGGAGGTGCCCCCAGCGCCCCCGCGGCGGCGAGCAGCCCCCGCACGTCGGCGGCCGAGGTGCCGAGCCCGGTCGGGCCCGCCCACGGGCCGGTCCGCCGCGCGCCCTGGTTCATGTACCGGCTGGAACGCAGGTGCCATTCGTGGCCGCCGGACTGCCAGTCCTGCAGCCCCTTCGCGTACGCCGCCACCGCCGCGACCTCGTGCGGGGCGAGGCCCTGCTCCAGGGCGACCGCGGGCACTTCGGTGAACGCGGTGTGCTCGAACTGGTGCAGCCGTGAGGTGAGGACGTCGTTGACGGTGTCGGCTGCCTCCTGGGTGGTGCAGCCGAAGAAGGTCTCCAGGACGAGGACGCCGTTGCTGTTCTCCCCCTCGTCCTCGACCTCGCGCTGGTAGGAGAACAGGTCGTTGCGCAGGTGCACGGCGTCGGAGAACGTCTCCATCAGCACCCGCAGCGGCCTGGTTCCGGCGACGGCGGCGGGCACTTCGGCCGTCGCGTACTCGACGAGCCCCGCCGACCAGGGGGCGCCGCCCACCTTGCGGCGCATCTCGATGTACTCGACGGGGTTGGCGATCCGCCCCTCGTTGATGTTGGACAGCTCCCACAGCGACTCGTTGAGGAGGTGTTCGGTGGCGAGGGCGAACCGGGCGCGCCAGTCCTGGGACATCGCGGGCACCGTGCGCGACCACAGGTCGGCGAGGCCCGCCTCGACCGGGTTCCGCGGCTCAGGGACCGGGGTCGCGGGGTCCAGCGGCATGAACAGCGGCAGCCGGTCCAGGTGGGCCTTGCCGCCCTCCCGGTCCTGGGTGCGTTTGAACAGTTCCAGGAAGTGGTCGTCGAAGAAGAAGACCCACACGTACCAGTCGGTGATGAGGGAGAGGGCGGGGCCGTCGCAGTCGGGGTGGGTGTAGGCGCAGAGCAGGCCGTAGTCGTGCGCGTCGAGGTCGGCCTGGTTCCAGACCCCGGATCCCTCCAGCATGCCCATCTCGCGCGCCCACGCCGACGAGTGGGCGCGGGCCTGGTCGAGGTGCGGGTTCAGCCGCGCAGGGTGCGGCAGGTAGAAGTGCGGAAGTTCGAACGGCTGGTTCGCCGAGGACACTGCGGACGCTGAGGACATGGCCGGGCACTACCCGGGGGCGCGGAACGGCATCCGCCGGCCCGACCATGATCACACCATCGCGTGAAACCTCGCCGATGCGCCGAAAACGGGCCGGGGCGTGCTATGGCCGCACCTGGATCAGCGCATGGGTGCCGCTGGTGCGCCAGCGTTGCTCCTCGGCGGCGACCAGCGCCTTCTCCGTACCGGGTGCCAGGCCGGTGACGACGTCGGACTTCAGGGTGCGCAGGGCGGCGACCGGTCCCGGGAAGTACCCGGTGACCTCCGCGAACGGCGTGGTCGGCGGCCACTGCCGGTCGCCCACCAGACGACGGTAGTTGAGGTCTCCCTTGACGACGGTGACGGCGGCCCGGGCGAAGTCGGCGCGGAGGTCGTCCGGCATCTCCTCGTAGGGCAACGGGGAGCAGGAGAAGGGGTGCGCGCGCAGGGCGAGCCGTCCGTCGGCGAGGGCGTCCCACAGGCGGCGCCCGTGACCGGCCGCCGCCGCCCCGGCGCCGGTCAGCCGGCGCAGCGCGTCGACGACGTCGGCGGTGGTGGCGTCGGAGACGTAGTACGGGTACGGCTTGACGTGCAGCACCGCCCGGCCGATGTGTCCGTGGGTCAGCAGGTGGTCGATGAGCAGCAGATCGGGGACGAGTTCGCGGCCGGCGTTGTCGGCGACCAGCACCAGGGTGCCCGCCCGGCCCGCGTGGGAGGGGTCCAGCAGCGACCAGAGGCGCTCGCTGTCGTCGGCCACCAGCGCGGGGACGGCCGCCGCGAGGTCGGTTCCCTCGGCGGACAGCCGGAAGCCGAGGTCGGCGCGGTTTCCCCAGAGGGAGCCGTGCAGCAGGGCCCGGCCCCGTTCGTCCGCGGGCCGCCCGGCGAGGTCGTCGAGCGCGGCGAGTTCCTCATCGGTCTCGGGCGAGTCGAGTTCGGCGAGTTTGGAGGGGCGGAAGGGGTCGATGCCCTGCCAGGGGCCGGGGCCGAAGTAACCGACTGCTCCCAGCAGTCGACGGTAGAACCAGCTCTCGGACCACAGCCAGGGCACGTCGTACCAGGACTGTCCGGTGTACGTGTCCATCCCCCAGGCCGTCCAGCGGTCCCGGTCGTGGGCGTCGGCGGGGAGGGCCTCGATCGTGCCTTCGGTGCAGTCGGCCAGCAGCGCGTCGAGCGCGTGCCGCTGCGCGGGCTCGTAGGGGAAGGCGTCGCGCACCTGCCGGATGATCGCGGGGTGCCGCTCGGCGAGCACTCCGTGCGGGAACGAGCCGGGCCGGTTGCCGAGGAGCACGGGGGCGGTGGGGGTGTCGGGCATGCGGCTCACCGTAACCCGCGGCGCCGGCCGGCGCGGGTCACACCGGGGCGATCTCCCGCTCCAGCCGCGCGGCCAGGCTGAGATAACGGGCCCTGCGGGTCACCGGCACCAGGCCCCTGATGAGGATCTGCCACATCTCCGCGGTGCGGCGGGGCTGCCGGGCGACGGGTTCCCGGGACCGGCCCACGACCCGGGTGCCGATGAAGAAGCAGACGAGGGAGTGGGCCACGACCTCGATGTCGACCTCCGGGTGGACGTCGGCCTCCTTGACCGCGCCGAGGAGCCGGGCGGTGACGATGTCCATCCACTCGGCGAAGGGGTGACTGAGCGGAGGGCGCGGCCGGGTGCCCCCGGTGGCGAGCCGGAGCCCCGCCCGCAGCACGGGGTCCTCGGCCGACAGGCGGGCTATGCAGAAGGTGAGACGCATCAGCGCCTCCAGGGAGGTGTGGCCGCGGGTCTCGGTGTCCCTGGCCAGTCGGCGGCAGGTGGCGGACTGGAGCTCCAGGATCGCGTGGGCCAGGTCCTCCTTCGCCGCGAAGTGGAAGTACAGGGCTCCCTTGGTGACATGGGCGTGCTCGACGATGTCGCTGAGACTCGTCGACTCGTACCCCTGCCGGTCGAACAGATCGGCGGCGGCCGTGATGATCGTCGCGCGGGTCTGCTCGGCGCGTACCTGCCTCGCCATCGACTGTACTCCTGAGCCGGAAAGGAACGGGTCGTGCCGTTTGTTTTTACCCCGCGCACACGATAACTCACCCTGCGGCGGCATTCGTTCGGAGGTCCGTTCCATCATGCGGCACACATCCGGCAATTCGGTCCCGGACGCCGAAAGAAAACAGCACGTCCGGTATCTGAGTGCGACAGCCGCGTCGACGGAGGGGGACGGAGGGCGGATCCGGCCGGAACTTTTCGCGATGCGTCGCCGCGTTCCGCCAACACCACCGGAATTCCTCGGTGTTGATCCGGAGCGACGCCGTCCGCGCCTGCCGGGCGGGCCCGTCCGGGTTCCGTACCGGCCGTGCGGTTGGAGGCCGGACGACGGGCGGCCACCCCTGTCACCTCGGAACTCACCGTTCATCACAATGCGGCAGCGGCGTCTCACTTCACGTGGTCCCTCACTTGACTACCAGTGGTGCGACGCGATTGGCTCCGGCCAGCGAGAGTCACCTGGTCGGCACAACACCCCCGCGGCTCCGCCCCTGCTTCCGTCTCCTCACTTGCTCGGCCGTACAGCGAGGTCCGCTCCCTCATGAACACTCGTCCCCCGTCCCACGGTTCCCCGAGACGGCCCGTCCGCCCGGCCGTGGTCGCGGCAGCCGTCGGCCTGTTGGTGACCGGCTGCTCGGTCTTCGACGTGGCCGGCGACTCCTCGGACTCCGGGAGCACGGGTGCGGCCGGCGACGGGATGAGGGTCGTGCTGGTGACGCACGGCGGTGAGGGGGACGCCTTCTGGGACAGGGTGCGCAAGGGAGCCGAGGCCGCCGCGGCGAAGGACGGCATCGACCTCACCTATGTGAGTGACGCGGACCCGGACGGCCAGGCCGAACTGGTGCGCGACGCGGTCCGCGACAAGGTGGACGGCATCGCCCTCACCCTGGCCAAACCGCAGGCGATGAAGGGCGCGGTGAAGGAGGCACGCGAGGCGGGCATCCCCGTGGTCGGGCTCAACTCCGGTATCGGCGCCTGGAAGTCGACGGGGCTGCTGGAGTACTTCGGCCAGGACGACGGCGTCGCGGGCCAGGCCGTCGGCAACAAGCTGAACGAACTGAAGGCCGAGCACGCCCTCTGTGTCATCCACGAGCGGGGCAACGTGGGGCTGGAGGCGCGCTGCGCCGGCATGCGCAAGACGTTCGACGGGGAGACCGAGAACCTCTACGTGGACGGTACCGACGAACGCGCCGTCTCCGGCATCGTCGCCGCCCGGCTGCGCCAGGACCCGACCATCGACGAGGTGGTCGCCAACGGCGCGCAGCAGGCCCTCATCGTGGCCGACGCCGCCAAGAAGGCGGACACCGGGGCGCGCGTCGCCACCTTCGACCTCAACAAGGACCTGGTGGACGCCGTCCGCCGGGGTGACATACGGTTCGCCGTCGACCAGCAGCCCTACCTCCAGGGTTATCTCGCCGTGGACGCGCTGTGGTTGTACCGGACCAACGGCAACATCAGCGGCGGCGGGGTGTCTCCCGTGCTCACCGGCCCGGCGTTCGTCACGAAGACCAACGCCGCCTCGGTCGCCGGGTTCGCCGCCAACGGAACCCGGTGACGGTCGCATCCGGTGAGGACGTATTCCAGGACTCGGTTACGCACGGGCTGTACGGTCGCATGTGCGGACAACCTCCCGCACACCACCCGGGAGTGACCGGACCTGCGTCCGGCCCGCCTGCAGCCCGTTCCCGACTGTTCCGCACCCGCAATCCCCGCTGATCCGAACGCTCTAGGACGACGATGTCTCCACGGACAGGTGCCCGGCGCCGTTTCGGCTCCATACGTCTCTCGCTGGTCCTGCTGGCTCTGGTGCCCAGCGTCACCCTCGCCGCCATGTGGGGTGTGACGACGATCCGGATGTTCTCGGAGGGGCTTCAGCTCCGCGCGCAGACGGAGCTGAGCCGGTCGACCGGTGCGATGGGCACCGAGGCGACGCTCGCGTTGCAGCAGGAGCGGAGACTCTCCGCGGCCTGGCTGGTCTCGCCGGAGACGTCCCGGGCCGCCCTCGAGGCGCAGCGCGAGAAGACGGACGCGGCGGTGGCGAAGCTGGTCGGGCAGGCCGACGCGATCGCCGAGGCGCCGGCCCGTGTGTCGGAGCGGCTGTACTCGGTGCTCGGTTCGGTGGGCAGCCTCGAGTACTACCGGGGCCAGGTGGACAGGCCGAGCGACATCACCGCCGAGCAGGCGCTCGACCAGTACACCTCGATCATCGACGACCAGATCCACGCCTTCCAGGAGCTGTCGCAGGTCGACGACGGCGATCTGACCTCGCAGGCCAGGCCGTTGGTCTCGCTGGAGCACGCGGCGGAACTGGTCTCCCAGGAGGACGCGCGGCTCACCCTGGCCTGGCCGTCCGGGGAACTCGACGAGCCGTCCTGGTCCGCCTTCGCGGGGACGGTCGCCACCCGCCGCTGGCTGGTCAAGGACCAGATCGTGCCGTCCCTGCGCGGCGACACCAAGACGCAGACCGAGAAGATCCTGCACAGCCCCCAGTGGAGCACCCTGCAGGAGATCGAGAACGAGGTGCTCGCCGTCCACCCCACCGCGAAGGGCACGGCCGCCCTGCCGGACGCGCAGCAGCAGTGGGACGCGGCCCTGACCAAGATCACACCGCAGTACGCCACCCTGATCCGTCAGCAGACCGACGCGCTGCTCACCCGCAGCGCCGCCGAGGCCCGCGGTCTGCTGCTGACCGCGGCGGCGCTCAGCGCCGGCGGTCTGCTCGCCCTGCTGCTGTGCGTCGGCATGTCGTGGCGGATCACCCGCTCGCTGTCCCGCCGGCTGCACGGCCTGCGGATGGCCACCCTCAGCCTCGCCGAGGAGCGGCTGCCCGACGTGGTGGCCCGGCTGGAGCGGGGCGAGCGGGTCGACGCCGAGTCGGCGACCACTGCGCTGGACTACGGCCACGACGAACTCGGCCAGGTCGCCCAGGCGTTCAACACCGCGCAGCGCACCGCGGTGCACACGGCGGTCGAACTCGCGGACACCAGGCGCGGGTTCCAGAAGATCATCCTGGGCATCGCGCGGCAGAGCCAGAACCTCGTCAACCTCCAGCTCAGCAAGCTCGACGCGCTGGAACGCCGGCACACCGACCCCGAGGTCCTCAAGGGTCTGTACGAACTGGACTCCACGGCGAGTCAGTTGCGCCGCTACGAGGAGAACCTGGTCATCGTCAGCGGTGAGCGGCCCGGCCGTTCGTGGAGCGAACCGGTCGCACTGATCGACATCCTGCGCAGCGCCGTCGGTGAGGTCGCCGAGTACCAGCGGGTGGAGGTGCACACCGACGAGGAGGTGGCGCTGGCCCCGCCCGCGGTGGCCGACGTCATCCACCTGCTGGCCGAGCTGATCGACAACGCGACGGCGTACTCGCCCGCCCCGAGCCCCGTCGGGGTGCGTGCCGCGATGGTGGCCAAGGGGCTCGCCGTCGAGGTCGAGGACCGGGGGCTCGGCATGTCCGAGGACGACTACGCCTCGATGAACGCCCAGTTGGCCAAGCCCCCGCAGTTCGACGTGGTGGCCCTCGCCGACGACCTGCGGCTCGGCATGTTCGTGATCTCCCAGCTGGCCCACCGGCACGGCATCGCCGTCACCCTGCGCCCGTCGCCGTACGGCGGGACGACGGCGATCGTGCTGCTCCCGCACACCATCGTGGTGTGCGACGCGGCCGACGCCCCGCACGGGGCCGAGGCCGCCCCCGCCGCCGGGGGGAACGGACACCGCACGCCGAACGCCGGGAACGCCGCGAACACAGAGAACGCCGCGAGCGCCGCGGAGCCCGAGAACGCCGCGGAGCCCGAGAACGCCGCGGACGCCCGGCCCTCCGCCGCGACCGAGGCGGCCGAGGCGACCGGCACGCCCGCCCGTACGGCGCCCTCCCGGCCCGGGGCCGCCGTACGGGCCGCTCCCCGCCCGGTCGCGGCCGCGCCCGGGAACAGCGGGCTCGCCCCGCTCCCCCGCCGGGTGCCGCAGACCAGCCTGGCCGCCGAACTGCGGGAGGAGGTGGCGGCGCCCGCCGAGCACGACTCCGGGGACTTCACCGCGGAACACGCGGCCGCCTCCCTCGCCGGTTTCCAACGCGGCACCTCCCAGGCACGTGCGGACGGCGCCGACACCCGTGCCGACGACGCTGCCGTGCCGCCGCCCGCCGTCACCGGCACGACGGCCTCCTCCGGGGACCCCGCCGGTTCCCGAGAGCTCCCGAACCCGCCCTCCGACCGCTGAACGCCGACGAAGGAACACAGAGATGACACGCCCCGTACCCGCCACTCACACCCAGCTCGACCAACTGCTCACCGGACTCGTGGAGCGGGTCGCCGAGGTGAACCAGGCCGTGGTGCTGTCCGAGGACGGTCTGGTGGTCAGCAAGTCCACCGGGTTCCTGCGCGACGACGCGGAGCGTCTGGCGGCCACCGCGTCCGGGCTGATGAGCCTCAGCAAGGGCGTCAGCATGGACTTCCGCGGCGGCCCGGTGCGCCAGGCGCTCATCGAGATGGCCAACAGCTACCTGATCCTCACCTCGGCCGGTCCGGGCGCCCACCTCGTGGTGCTGACCGGGCCGGGCGCGGACGTCGGCGTGGTCGCCTACCAGATGAACATGCTGGTGAAGAAGATCGGCGAGCATCTCAGCGCGGCGCCCCGGGGCACGGCAGGCCCCGCCGTCGACTCCGGCGCGTGAGGTGGGCGGAGGCGATGTCGCCGGCCGGCTCGTCCGACCGTTCACCCTGACCGGTGGCCGGACGCGGCCCAGCCGCGCCGACTTCACGCTCATCACGACGGTGACGGCGGCCGATCCGCAGCCCGAGGCGGCCGGCCGGCCGCAGCCCGAGCACACCCGCATCCTGCGGCTGTGCGCGGAGCCCGTCGCGGTGGCGGAGATCGCCGCCCGCCTCGACCTCCCGATGAGCGTGATCGTCATCATGCTCTGCGACCTGCTGGAGGCGGGCCGGATCACGGTCCACCCGCCCCACCACGTCACCCGCACCACCCCGGACCTGGATCTGCTGCAGAAAGTGAGGGACGGACTTGGCCGGCTCTGACACCACCGCTCAGGCGCCCGCCGGGCGTCCGGCGCCCGACACGGTCAAGATCCTGATCGCCGGGGGCTTCGGCGTGGGCAAGACCACCATGGTCGGCTCGGTCAGCGAGATCGCCCCGCTGCGCACCGAGGAACCGCTGACCATGGCGGGCCTGGACGTCGACGACCTCGAGGGCATCGAGGAGAAACGTGACACCACGGTGGCGATGGACTTCGGCCGGATCACCGTCTCCGACGACCTGGTGCTGTACCTCTTCGGTACGCCGGGCCAGCAGCGGTTCTGGTTCATGTGGAACGACCTGGCCCTCGGCGCGCTCGGCGCGGTGGTCCTGATCGATGTGCGCAGACCCGAGTCCAGTTTCGCCGCGATCGACTTCTTCGAGCGCCGGGGCATCCCGTTCGTCGTCGCCGCGAACGGCTTCCACGGGAAGCACCCCTACCCGGCCGAGGAGATCCGGGAGTCGCTGACCCTGCCGGAGGGCGTGCCGGTGCTGCTCTGCGACGCGCGGGAGCGCGAGTCGTCCAGGGACGTACTGATCGCCCTGCTGGACCGGCTGATCTTCCAGGCGGCTCCGGCACGGTGAACGGCGCGGGGGTGCGGCCCGCTCACCGCACCCCCGCGCGGGGTCAGTCCAGTCCGACCGACTTCAGCCAGGCCTTCGCCACCTCCAGCGGGTCCTTCTTCTCCGACTGGACCTGGGTGTCGAGGTCGAGCAGGGTCTCGGTGTCCAGCTCCGCGGAGACCGCGTTGAGCGCGTCGACGCCCTCCTGGGGGAGGGCGTCCTTGTGCACCAGCGGGGTCACGTTGGCGAAGCCGAAGAGGTTCTCCGGGTCCTTCAGGACGACGAACTTCTCCTTGACGATGGCCGGGTCCGTGGTGAAGACGTCCGCGGCCTGGACCTCGTTGCCGGTGAGCGCCGCCAGGGTGAGCGGGCCGCCCGCGTCGAGCGCCTTGAAGGACTTGAACTTCAGTCCGTAGACGGACTCCAGGCCCTTCAGGCCCTGTTGCCGGGTCTGGAACTCGGGCGAGCCGCCGATCACCATCTCCGGTGCGGCGTCCTTGAGTTCGGCGAGGGTGGACGATTCCGTGAGCCCGTACTTCTTCGCCGTCCGGGCGTTGACGCTGACCGAGTCCTTGTTCTCGGCCGGCGACGGGTCCAGCAGCGTCAGCTTCTTGTCGAGCTCGGCCTTGACGGCCTCGTTGACGGCGTCGGCGGACTCCTGTTCGGCCTCGGGGTCGAGGTAGGCGAGCAGGGAGCCGTTGTACTCGGGCAGGACGGTGACGGAACCGTTCTTCAGCAGTCCGTAACTCGTCTCCCGGCTGCCGATGTTGTGCTTGTAGGTGACCTTGAGGCCCTTGGCCCTCAGCGCCTCGCCGTAGATGTCGGCGAGCAGGGTGCTCTCGGCGAAGTTGTTGGAGCCGACGACGACGGTGCCGGCCTCCGTCTTCTCCTCCTCGAGGGGATTGTCGGAGGTGTCGCCGGACGAACAGCCCGCGAGCAGTGCCGTCGCGGCGCTGAGCGCGACGAGCGCCGCACCGGTGTGCCTCGTCCTGGACCTGCTGCTCTTCGCGGTAGGAGTCATCCACCGATCCAATCCAGCCGGTTGACGGCCGTCAAGCGCGGCCGGATCACGGTTGCCGCTCGTCCGCCCGTACGCCCGGGGCCGGTTCAGCGCCGCCGCACGCCCGGCGACACCACCAGCCGTCCCGCCGCCCAGAACAGCGCGAGCGTGAGGAGGGCCAGGGCCGCCACCAGGGTGGCCCCGCCGACCACCTTCTCGTAGTCGCGCTGGTAGAGCCCGTCGATGATGTACCGGCCGAGGCCGCCCAGGCTGACGTACGCGGCGATGGTGGCCGTCGACACGATCTGGATGGCCGCCGAGCGCAGCCCGCTCAGGATCAGCGGCAGCGCCACCGGCACCTCGACCCGGAACAGGATGTGCGACTCGCGCATGCCCATGCCGCGGGCGGCGTCCACCGGGGCGGGGTCCACCGTGCGGACGGCCTCGTAGGTGGTCACCAGGATCGGCGGGACGGCCAGCACGACCAGCGGGATCATGACGGGCAGCAGGCCGAAGCCGATCAGCAGCACCACCAGCACCAGCAGGCCGAAACTGGGCAGGGCGCGGGCGGCGTTGGCGATGAAGGCGAGTGCGTTCCCGCCGCGGCCGGTGTGCCCGGTCAGCAGGCCGACGGGCAGGCCGATCGCGGCGGCGGTCACGAGGGCCAGCAGCGAGTACCGGACGTGTTCGAGGAAGCGTTGCGGGATGCCGTCGTAGCCGTGCCAGTGGGCGCTGTCGCTGAAGAAGGCGTTCATGAAGTCGAGGATGTTCACCGGACCGCGCCCCCGGCCCCGTACGGCTCGGGGTGTGCGGCGGGCTTCGGCCGGGCGCCGCGCGGCGTCCACGGCGTGAGCAGGACCCTGAGCAGGACCAGCAGCGCGTCGCACAGGATCGCCAGCACGGCCGTCGTGATGACGGAGTTCACCGCGAGTTCGGGCCGGTCGTACTTCTGCGCGGCCGCGAGCAGGTTGCCGAGGGCGCCCTGATTGCCGATCAGGGCGCCGACGCTGACCAGGGAGATGCTGGAGGCGGTGGCCACCCGCAGGCCGGCGATGACGGCGGGGACGGCGATCGGCAACTGCACCTGGGTGTAACGGCGCAGGGGGCCGAAGCCCATCGCGGTGGCCGCGGCCAGCGTCTCCGGTGGCACCGCGCGCACGCCGTCGACGATCGCCGGGACCAGCACCACCAGGCTGTACAGGGCCAGCGGGATCATCACGGTCAGTTCGGTCTGGCCGGTGTAGTCGATGAGGACGACGAAGAACGCCAGCGACGGGACGGCGTACAGCACGGTCGTCATGCCCAGCACCGGCGGGTAGAGCCAGCGGAAGCGTCCGCACAGCTGGGCGACGGGCAGGGCGAGCAGCAGCCCGGCCGCGACCGGGATCAGCGCCTCCCGCAGGTGCAGCCCGATCAGGCCCGCCCAGCTGTGCTGGAGGTCGCTGGGGATGTCGAAGAAGCCGCTCATCCGGCGACCTTCTCGTCGCCGGTGCGGCCGCTCCGGTGGGCGGTGCGGATGGCGTCGCCGATGGTCTGCTGGGAGACGACGCCCCGCACCCGGCCGGCGTCGTCCACGGCGACGGCCCAGCCGGTGGGGGAGAGCACGGCGCAGTCCAACGCGACCCGCAGTGAGTCCACGCCGGGCACGAACGGCCGCCCGTACGGCAGGAGTCGGTCGGGGCGGATGTCCCCGGCGGTCAGCCGGCGCGGCTCGGACCAGCCGAGCGGGCGTCCCTCGGCGTCGGTCACCAGCAGGTGGGGGGCGTCCGACGCGCCGATCCGCTCGGCGGTGGCGTCCGGCGGGATCACCGCGTCGGTGGCCAGTTCCAGCGCGGCGGTGGTGAGGAAGGAGAGCCGACGGATGCCCCGGTCGGCGCCGAGGAAGTCCTCGACGAACGCGTCCGCGGGGTCGGACAGCAGCTCGGCGGGCGGCGCGTACTGGGCGAGCCGGCCGCCTTCGCGCAGTACGGCGACCATGGTGCCGAGTGTGACCGCCTCGTCGATGTCATGCGTGACGAAGACGATGGTCTTGCCCAACTCTTCCTGGATCCGGAGGAGTTCGTCCTGCAAGCCCTTGCGGACCACCGGGTCGACGGCCGAGAAGGGCTCGTCCATCAGCAGCACCGGCGGATCCGCGGCGAGCGCGCGCGCCACTCCGACGCGCTGCTGCTGGCCGCCGGAGAGCTGGTACGGGTACCGCTTGGCCAGGGCGGTGTCCAGGCCCACCCGGTCCATCAGCTCCGCCGCCCGCTCCCGGGCCCGCTGCTTGTCCCAGCCGAGCAGGCGCGGCACGGTGGCGATGTTGTCGACGATCGTGCGGTGCTGGAAGAGTCCGGCGTTCTGGATGACGTATCCCATGGACCGGCGCAGAGCGGTGACCGGCCGGCGCCGGATGTCCTCTCCGTCGAGCAGGATCGTCCCCTCGGTGGGTTCGACCATGCGGTTGATCATGCGCAGGGTGGTCGTCTTGCCGCAGCCGGACGGTCCGACCAGGACGGTGATCGAGCGGTCGGGGATCTCCAGGGAGAGCCGGTCGACCGCCACCGTGCCGTCCGGGTAGCGCTTGGTCACTGAGTCGATCCGTATCAAGACGCCGAACATCCTTCGGGGGCTGGAGGTTTCCGGCCGGGCCGGCCGCACGGTCTGCCGCCGGTCGAGTGTAGACGGCACCTCCGACAGCGCCCGGGGGGACACGCCCCCGCGCTACGCGGCCACCTGCCCCGCCCCGACCTCGGGAAACCACCCAGGAGGGGGAGGGCCGCCGGGAATCCCGGCGGCCCTCCCCCTCACCACGGCTCGGCGCGCGTGCGCGCGGATCAGCCCTCGGTGGGCTGCAGCTTCAGCGAGATGCTGTTGATGCAGTACCGCTGGTCCGTGGGCGTCGGGTACCCCTCGCCCTCGAAGACGTGCCCGAGGTGGGAGCCGCAGCGGGAGCAGCGCACCTCGGTGCGCACCATGCCGTGCGACCGGTCCTCGACCAGCTCGACCGCCTCGGAGTCGCGCGGGTCGTAGAAGGAGGGCCAGCCGCAGTGCGACTCGAACTTGGTCTTCGAGGTGAACAGTTCGGCGCCGCAGGCACGGCACGCGTAGACGCCCTCGGTCTTCGTGTCGGTGTACTCACCGGTGAAGGCCGGCTCCGTGCCCGCCTGGCGCAGCACGGCGTACTCGGCCGGCGTCAGCTCCGCGCGCCACTGCTCGTCCGGCTTCTCCACGTCGTACGACATGAGCCCTCAGCCCCTTCGCTTCTGCTGCTGCGTGCTTCTTGCGCGTCTCACTTCGAGAGACGGTCGAGGATCAGCGGGCCGAGGTCGGTGACGTCGCCCGCTCCCATGGTGAGAACGAGATCGCCGGGCTTCGTCATTCCCGCCACCGCGTCCGGGATCTCCGCCTTGTCGTGCACCGGCGTCACGTCCGCGCCGGCCGCCCGCGCCGCCTCGATGATCAGCTCGCTGGTGACGCCCGGGATCGGGTCCTCACGGGCCGGGTAGATGTCAAGCACGACCGAGGAGTCGGCCAGGGTCAGGGCCTGGCCCATCTCCTTGCCCAGCTCCCGGGTGCGGGAGAACAGGTGCGGCTGGAAGACGACCAGAATGCGGGCGTCGCCCGCGGCGGCGCGCATCGCCTCCAGGTCGGCGGTCATCTCGGTCGGGTGGTGCGCGTAGGAGTCGATGACCTGGACGCCCGCCGCCTCGCCCTTGAGCTGCAGGCGCCGCTTCACCCCGGTGTACGCGGCCAGCGCCGGGGCCAGTTCCCCGGCCGGGATGCCGAGCGCGGCGCCGGCGGCGAGCGCGGCCACCGCGTTGTGCGCGTAGTGGCGGCCCGGGACGGAGACCGTGAAGGTGAGCGGGGAGCCCTCGAACTCGACGGTCACCTCGCTCTTCAGCCCCTGCGGGACGACCGAGGTCACCCGTACGTCGGCGTCGGGCGCCTCCCCGTACGTCACCGTCCGGACGGAGCAGGCCGAGGCCCGCAGGCGCCGGGTCAGTTCCCGCGCGCCCTCGTGGTCCGACGAGATCACCAGCGTGCCGCCGGGCACGATCCGGCCGACGAACGCCTCGAAGGACTCGTGGATCTCCTCCATGGACGCGTAGTTGGCGTGGTGGTCCAGTTCCACGTTGAGGATGATCGCGACCTCGGGGGCGTACTTGTGGAAGCTGCGGTCCGATTCGTCCGCCTCGGCGACGAAGATCTCGCCCTCGCCGTGCAGCGCGTTGGAGCCGGGCGCGTCCAGGTCGCCGCCGATCGCGTACGACGGTCGGCGGCCCAGCGCGGTCAGGGAGACGGCCAGCATCGAGGTGGTCGTGGTCTTGCCGTGAGTGCCGGCCACCGCGATCGGGCGCAGGCCGTCCATGAGGGCGGCCAGCGCGTCGGCACGGTGGACCACGGGAATGCCCAGTTCGGCCGCGCGGACGAGTTCCGGGTTGTCCTCGCGGATCGCCGACGAGACGACCACGCAGCTCGCGTCGTCGGCCAGGTGCCCGGCGGCGTGCCCGATGTGGACCGTGGCGCCCAGCGCGCGCAGCGCCTCGGCGGTGGCCGACTCCTTGGCGTCGCTGCCGGCCACCTCGGCGCCGCGCTGCGCGAGGATCTTCGCGATGCCCGACATCCCGGCGCCGCCGATGCCGATGAAGTGCGGTCGGTCCATCGCGGTAGGAAGGCCGGGTGCCATGCGTGTTTCTCCCCAGTGGTGACGAGTCTTCTCGCGCCCTCGTCCACGGGGCGCCGCCCCAGCCTATGCCTTGCTGTGCGAGAACAGTTTCAGCACCGGTACGCCCACCTTGTGCCGGGCCCGGGAGGCCCAGTCCCGGTGGAAGAACTCCTCCACGTAGTGCGGGTCGGTGAGCACGATCACCTCGTCCGCCCCGGTCTCCCGGACCATCGTTCTCAGCACGTCCAGGGGGTGGTTCTCGATCAGCCGGCCGTCGGCCTCGTGGCCGGCGGCCCGCAGGGCCTGCAGGGACACCTCGAGCGCCCGCTCCCCCGTCGTCCTGGCGTCCTCGCCCTCGGGCGTCCCCCCTTCCCGGACGGCGTCGTCGAGCTCGCCGAGGGCCACGTCGTCGATGGCCCTCAGCAGCCGGTCCGCCTGTTCTCCGCGCGGCTGGAGCAGCACCTGGAAGGCGACCTCCTCGTCGCCGTGCAAGGTGGTGACGAACTCCACGTCGGCGGACGTCAGGGCCTTCTCGATCATCAGTACGCTTGTGAACACCAGGCGCCCCTTCTCCTCGGAGGACCGTGGGCCCTCTCTCCCCGTGGGCCGAGCCAGGCCCTGCGGAATCCGTCCCGCCCGTGCGCGCACGGGCATCACCGGGTTCAGTGTGCCCGTCGCACCATCAAGCGGAACGGAGCATTCCGCCGATTACCGGACCAGCGGTAACCATTGAACGCGCATCCGGGTGCTCCTGGACACTCCCGGACACCGCCGGAGGATTCGGGTCCGCCCGTCCGGTCAGGGCCGCGCGTACCGCGTGAAAAGAAAACCGTCCTCCTCCAACATCGATTTCAGCGTGAAACGACTCGGAAGTGTCACAGACGGTCCACCGGTGATGCGCTGAGCGTCACCCGCGACGAGCATCGGGGCGACGGTCAGGCAGAGCTCGTCCAGTACTCCGGCCGCCACCAGCTGCCCCAGCAGCCGCGGCCCGCCCTCGGTCAGCAACCGGGTGTGCCCCAGCTCCGCGAGGGCCCGCACCGCGCGGGCCGGATCCACTCCGGCGCCGTCCCCGGCGATCACCACCCGGGTCCCGGCGGCCGCCTCGGCGGCGGCGATCCGGTCGGGGGGCGCGGCGGCGCCGGTCAGGACCAGGGTGTCCACCAGCGGGGTGGTGAACAGCGGCAGGGAGAAGTCCAGGTCCAGGCCGGCGGAGACCACGGCGATCGCCGGCGCGGGGCCCTGCCCGGCCGCCTCGCGCGCCGCCGCGAACTCCGCACGCGCGCGGGCCGGCCGGTAGCCCTCCAGCCGAACCGTTTCCGCACCGACGAGCACGACGTCCGCGAGGGCCCGCAGCGTGCCGAAGACGCGCATGTCGGCCGGGCTGGAGATGGGCTGCGAACGGCCCTCGTGCTGGGCGGCCCCGTCGAGCGTGGACACCATGTTGGCCCGCAGCCACGGCTGCCGGCCCCCGCCGGGCCCCGGCCCGGGGTAGGCGTACGCGGCGGCCAGTTCGGCCAGGCTCCACTCCCGGCCCTCCGGGCCCTCTCCCGCGCGGGAGGCGCCGGTCGTCTCCCCGGCGGGAGCTGCTGTTTCGTCGGTCACAGGGAAGAGACGTCGCATGCCGTGCAGTGTTCCACGCCCCGTAACATGAGTAAGCGTGTCGCCCTCCTCCCCCGCCTCCGGGCTTGCTCCCTCCGCCGATGCGGCCCCGCTGTCCCTGTGCGCCCGTGAGCCGCACGTCCCCGCGGACCGGCTCGTCGCCGAGATGGTGCCCCCGCCCCGGTTCGACGCGGTCCGTTTCGACACCTACATACCCGACCCGAACCAGCCCAGCCAGACCGAGGCCGTGCGCGTCCTCGACGGCTTCGCGGCGGGCCTCGGCGGAGCACGGGACGGCGGTTCCGGCAGGCGCCGGCTGTTCGGCTTCGGGAAACCGGCGAAGCCCGCCCCGGCCGGCCCGCGCGGTGTCTACCTCGACGGCGGCTACGGCGTCGGCAAGACCCACCTGCTGGCCTCCCTGTGGCACGCCACCCCGGCCGAGCCGGCGCTCAAGGCGTTCGGCACCTTCGTGGAGCTGACCAACCTGGTCGGCGCCCTCGGCTTCCAGCAGACGGTGCGGACGCTCTCCGGGCACCGGCTGCTGTGCATCGACGAGTTCGAACTGGACGACCCCGGCGACACCGTGCTCGTCTCCACCCTGCTCGGCAAGCTGGTCGAGGCGGGGGTCGCGCTCGCCGCCACCTCCAACACGCTGCCCGGCAAGCTCGGCGAGGGCCGGTTCGCCGCGGCCGACTTCCTGCGCGAGATCCAGGGCCTGTCGGCCCACTTCCGCGCCCTGCGCATCGACGGCGAGGACTACCGCCACCGCGGTCTGCCCGAGGCGCCGCCGCCGTACACCGACGAACTGGTGACCAAGACGGCGTACGCCACCGAGGGCGCCTCGCTGGACGGCTTCGCGGACCTGCTGGAGCACCTCGCGAAGGTGCACCCCAGCCGCTACGGCGCCCTCACCGACGGGCTCACCGCGGTGTGCCTCACCGGCGTGCGGCCGGTACCGGACCAGTCGACGGCCCTGCGGCTGGTCGTCCTCGCCGACCGGCTCTACGACCGTGAGGTGCCCGTCCTCGCCTCGGGGCTGCCCTTCGACCAGCTGTTCAGCGAGGAGATGCTGAAGGGCGGCTACCGCAAGAAGTACTTCCGGGCGATCTCCCGGCTCACCGCGCTGGCCCGGGACGCCGGCCGGCTCGCCGGGACCCCGTAGCCCCGGAGCCGGGCGCTCCGGGCCCTCGACCTCGGGCCGTGGCCGCGCACCCGATACCGGGCATATCGTGGCAGAAGCCTGCACAAGCGCGGGGAGCAGGCCTCTGAACGGGAGGTCGTCATGGTCGAGGAGCTGATCAGCGCGGTCGTCGCCACCGGCGCCGCGGGCGTCGTCTATCTCGCCTCGGCGGCGCGGGTCGTCAAGCAGTACGAGCGCGGGGTGGTCTTCCGGCTCGGCCGGCTGCGCGGCGGGGAGCGCCAGCCCGGGTTCACGACGATCGTTCCGTTCGTGGACCGGCTGCACAAGGTCAACCTGCAGATCGTCACGATGCCGGTGCCCGCGCAGGAGGGCATCACCCGGGACAACGTCACCGTGCGGGTGGACGCGGTGGTCTACTTCAAGGTCGTCAACGCCTCCGCCGCGCTCGTCAACGTGGAGGACTACCGGTTCGCGGTCTCCCAGATGGCCCAGACCTCGCTGCGCTCCATCATCGGCAAGAGCGACCTGGACGACCTGCTGTCCAACCGGGA
>NZ_JBSGHG010000041.1:0-61460 GCF_053604275.1 Streptomyces sp. NPDC004051
TTCCGACTCTATCAGATCTTTCCGATCCGATTTCCTCGGGGTTTTCGCTTTCCGGGGGAACGTTTGGTGCGTTTCCCTTTCCGGCGGACCCGACTTTATCAGAAGTTCTGAGTCGGATTTTCTCGCCCCTCCACAGGAACTGGTTCCGACGCTCGAAGCGATCGGGTTCCCGGTCGGGGTGAGCCGTAAACGTACTGGAGCGGGGCGGCTCGATGCAAATCGAGGCCGCCCCGCTCCCAGTTCACTCGTGCGTGCTGCCCTGCGGGTCCGTCAGACCTCCACGACCACGGGAAGGATCATCGGCCGACGCCGGTACGTGTCGGAGACCCATTTGCCCAGCGTGCGGCGGATCAGCTGCTGCATCTGGTGCGGCTCGACGACGCCGTCCTGGGCCGAGCGCTCCAGGACTTCCGTGATCTTCGGCAGTACGGCGCTGAAGGCGGAGTCCTCGATACCGGAACCGCGGGCCTGGACGTGCGGGCCGCCGGTGATCTTCCCGGTGGACGAGTCGATCACCACGAAGAGCGAGATGATGCCCTCGTCGCCGAGGATCTTGCGGTCCTTCAGTGCGGGCTCGCCGACATCGCCGACGGAGAGGCCGTCGACGTAGACGTACCCGGCCTGGACCTTGCCGGAGATCTTCGCCCTGCCGTCGACCAGGTCGACGACGACCCCGTCCTCCGCGATGACGATGCGGTCGTGCGGGACACCGGTCAGGGCGCCCAGTTCGGCGTTGGCCCGCAGGTGGCGCCATTCGCCGTGCACCGGCATCAGGTTCTTCGGGCGGCAGATGTTGTAGAAGTACAGCAGTTCGCCGGCGGAGGCGTGGCCCGAGACGTGCACCTTGGCGTTGCCCTTGTGGACGACGTTGGCGCCCCAGCGGGTCAGGCCGTTGATGACCCGGTACACCGCGTTCTCGTTGCCGGGGATGAGCGACGACGCGAGGATCACCGTGTCGCCCTGGACGATGCGGATCTGGTGGTCGCGGTTGGCCATCCGGGACAGGGCGGCCATGGGTTCGCCCTGCGAGCCCGTGCACACCAGGACCACTTCGCTGTCCGGCAGGTCGTCCAGCGTCTTGACGTCGACGACCAGGCCCGGCGGGACCTTCAGGTAGCCGAGATCGCGGGCGATGCCCATGTTGCGGACCATGGAGCGGCCGACGAAGGCCACCCGGCGGCCGTACTCGTGCGCCGCGTCCAGGATCTGCTGGATGCGGTGGATGTGGCTGGCGAAGCTGGCCACGATGATCCGCTTGCGGGCGCCGGCGAAGACCTGCCGGAGGACGTTGGAGATTTCACGCTCGGGCGGGACGAAGCCCGGGACCTCGGCGTTCGTCGAGTCGGAGAGGAGGAGGTCGATGCCCTCCTCGCTGAGCCGGGCGAAGGCGTGCAGGTCCGTGAGGCGGCTGTCCAGCGGAAGCTGGTCCATTTTGAAGTCGCCGGTGTGGACCACCATGCCGGCGGGGGTGCGGATGGCCACGGCGAGCGCGTCGGGGATCGAGTGGTTGACCGCGACGAACTCGCAGTCGAACGGGCCGATGCGCTCGCGGTGCCCCTCGGCGACCTCCAGGGTGTAGGGGCGGATGCGGTGCTCCTGGAGCTTCGCCTCGATGAGGGCGAGGGTCAGCTTGGAGCCGATCAGCGGGATGTCCGGCTTCTCGCGGAGAAGGAACGGGACACCGCCGATGTGGTCCTCGTGGCCATGGGTGAGGACGATGCCCTCGATGTCGTCGAGGCGGTCCCGGATGGACGTGAAGTCCGGCAGGATCAGGTCGATCCCGGGCTGCTCCTCCTCGGGGAACAGCACTCCGCAGTCGACGATGAGCAGGCGGCCGCCGTACTCGAAGACCGTCATGTTGCGGCCGATCTCGCCGAGACCGCCGAGCGGGGTGACGCGCAGCCCGCTCGCGGGAAGCGGCGGGGGCGGACCGAGTTCAGGGTGCGGATGACTCAAAAGACTCTCCTCACCACACGCGCCACGTACCGGTGGGGCACGTGGCGCGCGTGACGTTCGTGCAGAAGCAGTTGTCGTTGTGGTGCGCGGGCACCGGTGGCCCGCCGCTTATTCAGTTGTGGAGTCGGGTTGCGCGAGCGGTCGCGCGAAGTCTGTTGTCAGAGCTGTACCCCGCCGGCGGCAAGATCGATCTTGAGCTGCTCGACCTCTTCCGGCGTGCACTCGGCCATGGGGGCGCGCAGCGGCCCGGCGGGCAGGCCCTGGAGCGTGAGCGCCGCCTTGGTGGTCATCACGCCCTGGGTGCGGAACATCCCCGTGTAGACGGGGAGCAGCCTCTGGTGGATCTCGGTGGCCTTCTGGACGTCTCCCGAGATGTACGACTCCACCAGGGAGCGCAGCTCGGGGGTGACGAGGTGGCCGACGACCGAGACGAAGCCGACCGCGCCCACGGAGAGCAGCGGCAGGTTCAGCATGTCGTCGCCGGAGTACCAGGCGAGGCGGGAGCGCGCGATGGCCCAGCTGGCGCGGCCGAGGTCGCCCTTGGCGTCCTTGTTGGCGACGATCCGCGGGTGCTCGGCCAGGCGGACGAGCGTCTCGGTGTTGATCGGGACGCCGCTGCGGCCGGGGATGTCGTAGAGCATGACCGGCAGCTCGGCGGCGTCGGCGACGGCCGTGAAGTGCCGGTAGAGGCCCTCCTGCGGGGGCTTGTTGTAGTACGGGGTGACGACCAGCAGGCCGTGTGCGCCAACGCGCTCCGCGGTGCGGGCCAGTTCGATGCTGTGGCGGGTGTCGTTGGTGCCGACCCCGGCCACCACGTGGGCGCGGTCTCCGACCGCCTCCAGGACCGCCCGTACGAGGTCCGCTTTCTCCGCGTCGCTGGTGGTGGGGGACTCGCCGGTGGTGCCGTTGATGATCAGGCCGTCGTTGCCTGCGTCCACCAGGTGGGTGGCGAGCCGTTGTGCGCCGTCGAGGTCGAGTGCGCCGTCCGCCGTGAAGGGCGTGACCATGGCGGTGAGGACCCGCCCGAAGGGGGTCTGCGGAGTGGAGGTCGGAGCCATGGGTTACACGCTACTCGCTGCTTGAGCCGGGGTCTGCCCTCGGGGAGGCGACAGGACGGGACAAAGATGGAGCCCGGCACTGCCTGCTCGGGGGTTCAGGCAGTGCCGGGCCCGTTCGATCAGGCTAAGCGAAATACCGCAAACGCCGCAATACGGACAACTCGCAGGGCTGATCGTCCATGCGCGATCAGCCCTGCGGGCACCCCGCGGACCGCGCCGGCCCGTCCGCACGGGCTACGGCGCCACGCGTCCGTTGGCGTTGAAGGCGGCGTGGGTGAGCGGCATGAGCCGGGCCCACTCGGCCTCCATCTTCTCGCCGACCATCTCGATCTCCCGCTGCGGGAAGGACGGGACCTTCGCCATCTCGTGCTGGGTGCGCAGGCCGAGGAAGTGCATCAGCGAGCGGGCGTTGCAGGTGGCGTACATCGAGGAGTACAGGCCGACCGGGAGCACCGCGCGGGCGACCTCGCGGGCCACGCCCTCGGCCAGCAGCTTCTGGTAGGCCTCGTAGGCATGGCGGTAGGAGTCGCCCAGCACGTCCTGGACGGTCTCGTGCTGGCCCGGGGTGCCTTCGACGAAGACGTACTTGCCCGGGCGCCCTTCCTGGACCAGCTTGCGCGACGCGTCGGGGACGTAGAAGACGGGCTGCAACTCACGGTAGCGCCCGGATTCCTCGTTGTAGGACCAGCCGACCCTGTGGCGCATGAACTCGCGGAACACGAAGATCGGCGCACTGATGAGGAACGTCAGGGAGTTGTGCTCGAACGGGCTGCCGTGCCGGTCCCGCATCAGGTAGTTGATCAGGCCCTTGGAGCGCTCCGGGTCCTTCTGCAGTTCCCCGATGGACTGCTCGCCGAGGGTCGAGACGCGGGCGGCGAACAGCACGTCCGAGTCCGAGGCGCTGGACTTCACCAGTTCGACGGTGACGTCACTCCGCAGGGTGACGCCATCGCGTGTTGACGGCTGGAGGTCGTCGGCGGAGGTCAAGAGAGCACTTCCCGTCACATCGCATCTGCAGTTCGGCGCCCACTCTACGGGGCGCCCTCCACGGCGGGCAGGGGGACCGTGCCGCGACGATTTTCCCCATCTGGGCACTTTTTGAGCGTGTCGCTCGTTTGTGTCGGTGAGAGTGATTCGTTCGAGACTCGATGGGAGAAGCACCACTGATGTTCGGTCGACGGGAATCCGTGCCGTTCGCCTTCATTGCCACTGCCGACAGGTTCCGCAGCAATGTCACGCCCCCGCCGCGCGAGCGGGCTTCCGCCGGTGAGCTGGCCGGACGCTGGCTGCTGGGCCTCTGCATCGTCGCCGGTCTGGTGGGGGCCCTGGTGCTCGGAATGCCCGCGCTGTCCATCGACCAGTCGGCCACGGGGACCGAGCAGTCACAGGCGTCCGACGGACGCTGATCCCGGAACCCGGACCGGGCGACGCCCCGCGCCAAACCGGGCGCGGGGCGTCGTCCGGGGCGAGGGCTCCGGCTCCAACCGGGCCCCGAGGGTGGTGAGGGGTAAGACGGATCGGTAGCCTCACCGAGCACAGCCCATGCATGGATCAAGTGAGGACCAGCCGTGCCCCTGCCCTTCTTGACGGCCGATCGCGCTTTCGACACGGCGGACGACGTCGCACTGCCGCACGACGACCGTGACCGCTGGCGGCGCCCGTACCGTCCGGGGCCGTGGCGGGTGGGAACGGCGGCCGTACTGCTGCTGCTCGCCTCGTTCGTGCTGTTCGCGGCGGTGATCATCGCCGCGACGGCCTCGGTGTCGTCGGCCGGTGTGGTCTTCGCCCTCGCCCTGGTCGTCATCGTCTGCGCGCTGCGTCTGCTGCGCATGGGCACGTGGGTGAGCGCCCACGGGCTGCGGCAGGTGGGGCTCTTCAGCACCCGTACGACGCCGTGGGCCCAGGTGGCCGCGGTGCGCACGGTGCAGCAGCCGGTGCGCTGGCTGGGACTGCCGCGGACGGTGCAGGGGCAGGCGCTGCTGCTGACCCGGCGGGGGCGGTCCCCGGAGACCCTGCCGCCACTGCTGACCTCGCACAACGCGGACTTCCTGGGACGGGACCCGGCCTTCGACCGGGCTGCCGACTCGGTGGAGGTCTGGGCCGACGAGTACCGGCGGGACTGATCCCGCCCGTCGGCACCGGACTGCACGTCGTCACGGGCCGGGGCCCGGCCCGCAGATGCGGACCGGGCCCCGGCCCTTTTGCGACTCTCTGTGGCTCTTCTGCCCCGCTCTCAGGGGGCTGCCTTGCGCAGGGCGATCGCCCGTTGCATCGCCTTGCGGGCGCGCGCGGTGTCGCGGGCGTCGTGGTAGGCGACGGCGAGCCGGAACCAGCTGCGCCAGTCGTCGGGGGCGTCCTCCGTCTCGGCCCTGCGCCGGGCGAAGACCTCGTCGGCCGAGTCCCGGTCGATACGGCCGCTGGGCAGACGCTTCAGGTCGTCCACGGGCAGGCCGCCCTCGGCGTCGAGTTCGGCGGCGAGGCGGTTGGCGTCGCGGACGAACTCGGTGTTCTTCCACAGGAACCACACGCCGATGACCGGCAGGACGAGCACCGCCACGCCGAGGGTGACGGTGAGGGGCGTGCCGGCCTGGATGAGCAGCACGCCGCGGCTGCCGACCAGGACGAAGTAGACGACCAGGACGGCGGCCGTGACGGCGTAGGAGATCTTCGCGCGCATGGGTCGGCTCGTGCTCAGTTCAGGTCGAGGAAGTGTTCCAGGCCGAAGGTCAGGCCGGGAGTGGTCACCACGCGGCGGACGCCGAGCAGGATGCCCGGCATGAAGCTGCTGTGGTGCAGGGAGTCGTGCCGGACGGTGAGGGTCTCGCCCTCGCCGCCGAGCAGGACCTCCTGGTGGGCCAGCAGGCCGCGCAGCCGGACGGCGTGCACCGGCACCCCGTCCACGTCGGCGCCGCGGGCGCCGTCCAGGGCGGTGACCGTGGCGTCCGGGGCGGGGGCGCTGCCGGCTCGGCGGCGGGCCTCGGCGATGAGCTGGGCGGTGCGGGTGGCGGTGCCGCTGGGGGCGTCCACCTTGTCGGGGTGGTGCAGTTCGACGACCTCGACGGACTCGAAGTACGGGGCGGCGATCTGCGCGAACTTCATGGTCAGCACGGCACCGATGGAGAAGTTCGGTGCGATGAGCACGCCCGTCTCCGGGAACTGCTCGAGCCAGCCCGTCAGCTGTGCGAGGCGGTCGTCGGTCCAGCCGGTGGTGCCGACGACCGCGTGGATGCCGTGGCGTACGCAGAAGTCCAGGTTGCCCATGACCGAGGCCGGGGTGGTCAGTTCGACGGCGACCTGGGCGCCGGTCTCGGCGAGGGTCTCCAGCCGGTCGTCCCGGCTGAGTGCGGCCACCAGTTCCATGTCGTCGGCGGCCTCGACGGCCCGTACCGCTTCGGACCCGATCCGGCCCTTGGCGCCGAGGACCGCCACGCGCAGCTTGCTCATCTTCCTTGCTTCCTTACCGGAGGGGTCGGGGAGGACCGGGGGACCGTGAAGGGTCGGGAGCCGTCGGGCCCGGTGGGCCCGCTAGGCGACGGTGTCGTGCAGCCGGGAGGCCTGTCTGTCCTTGAGCGGGCCGATGACCGACAGCGAGGGCCGCTGCCCCAGGATGTCGCGGGCGACCGCGCGGACGTCGTCCGGCGTGACCGAGGCTATCCGGGCCAGCATGTCGTCGACCGACATCTGCTCGCCCCAGCACAGTTCGCTCTTGCCGATACGGTTCATCAGCGCGCCGGTGTCCTCCAGACCGAGGACGGTGGAGCCCTGGAGCTGACCGATGGCGTTGCGTATCTCGTCGTCGGACAGGCTGTGTTCGGCGACCTGGTCGAGTTCGTCGCGGCAGATCTTCAGCACGTCGTGCACCTGGGAGGGCCTGCACCCGGCGTACACGCCGAACAGGCCGCAGTCGGCGAAGCCGGAGGTGTACGAGTACACGCTGTAGGCCAGGCCGCGCTTCTCCCGGACCTCCTGGAACAGACGGGAGGACATGCCGCCGCCCAGGGCGGTGTTGAGCACCCCGAGGGCCCACCGGCGCTCGTCGGTGCGGGACAGGCCCGGCATGCCGAGGATGACGTGTGCCTGCTCGGTGCTGCGGTCGATCAGTTCGACCCGGCCGGCGGTGCGCAGCGCGCGCCGTCCGCCGCGCGGGGCGATCGGCTCGGCCTCGAGGTCCCTGACGGCGCCGGCCTCCTCGAAGGCCGCGCGGACCTGGCGTACGACCTGGTCGTGGTCGATGTTGCCGGCGCAGGCGACCACCAGGTGGGTGGGGTCGTAGTGCTTCTTGTAGAAGCGGCGGATGCGGTCGGCGGTGAGGGCGTTGACCGTGTCGACCGTGCCGAGGACCGGGCGGCCCAGCGGGTTGTCGCCGAACATGGTGTGCGCGAACAGGTCGTGCACGCAGTCGCCGGGGTCGTCCTCGGTCATCGCGATCTCCTCGAGGATCGCGCCGCGCTCGACGTCGACGTCCTCCTCGAGGATGCGCGAGCCGGTCAGCATGTCGCAGACCACGTCGATGGCGAGCGGCAGGTCGGTGTCGAGCACACGCGCGTAGTAGCACGTGTACTCCTTGGCCGTGAAGGCGTTCATCTCGCCGCCGACGGCGTCGATGGCGGAGGAGATGTCCAGGGCGGACCTGCGGTGCGTGCCCTTGAAGAGCAGGTGCTCCAGGTAGTGGGTGGCGCCGTTCAGGGCCGGGGTCTCGTCACGGGAGCCGACGTGCGCCCAGATGCCGAAGGTCGCCGAGCGGACCGAGGGCAGGGTCTCGGTGACGATGCGCAGGCCCCAGGGGAGGGTGGTCTTGCGGACGGTGCCGATGCCGTTCTCGCCCTGGATGAGGGTTTGGGTACGGGCGACGGCCCGCGCCTCCGGAGAGGTGCGGGCCGTCGCCTCGGAGCCGTGGGACGTCACTGGTCGGCGTCGGCCTTCTTCTCGTCGTCCTCGCCCTCGATCACGGGGATGAGGGAGAGCTTGCCGCGGGAGTCGATCTCGGCGATCTCGACCTGGACCTTGGCGCCCACGCCGAGCACGTCCTCGACGTTCTCCACGCGCTTGCCGCCGGCCAGCTTGCGGATCTGCGAGATGTGCAGCAGACCGTCCTTGCCGGGCAGCAGGGAGACGAACGCGCCGAAGGTGGTCGTCTTCACGACCGTGCCCAGGTAGCGCTCGCCGACCTCGGGCATCGTCGGGTTGGCGATGCCGTTGATCGTGGTGCGGGCGGCCTCGGCGGCGGGGCCGTCGGCGGCACCGATGTAGATGGTGCCGTCGTCCTCGATGGTGATCTCGGCGCCGGTGTCCTCCTGGATCTGGTTGATCATCTTGCCCTTGGGGCCGATGACCTCACCGATCTTGTCGACCGGGATCTTCACGGTGATGATCCGCGGCGCGTTCGGGGACATCTCGTCCGGCGTGTCGATCGCTTCCATCATCACGTCGAGGATGTGGAGGCGGGCGTCACGGGCCTGCTTGAGGGCGGCGGCCAGGACGGAGGCCGGGATGCCGTCCAGCTTGGTGTCGAGCTGGAGGGCGGTCACGAACTCCTTGGTGCCGGCGACCTTGAAGTCCATGTCGCCGAAGGCGTCCTCCGCACCGAGGATGTCGGTGAGGGCGACGTAGTGCGTCTCGCCGTTGATCTCCTGGGAGATCAGGCCCATGGCGATACCGGCGACGGGGGCCTTGAGCGGCACACCGGCGTTCAGCAGCGACATGGTGGAGGCGCAGACCGAGCCCATGGACGTCGAGCCGTTGGAGCCGAGGGCCTCGGACACCTGACGGATCGCGTACGGGAACTCCTCGCGCGTCGGCAGCACCGGCACGATGGCGCGCTCGGCGAGGGCGCCGTGGCCGATCTCGCGGCGCTTGGGGGAGCCCACGCGGCCGGTCTCACCGACGGAGTAGGGCGGGAAGTTGTAGTTGTGCATGTAGCGCTTGCGGGTCACCGGGGAGAGGGTGTCCAGCTGCTGCTCCATGCGGAGCATGTTGAGGGTGGTGACGCCCAGGATCTGGGTCTCGCCACGCTCGAACAGCGCGGAGCCGTGCACCCGCGGGATGGCCTCGACCTCGGCGGCCAGGGTGCGGATGTCGGTGACCCCGCGGCCGTCGATGCGCTTCTTCTCCTTGATGATGCGCTCACGGACCAGGGACTTGGTCAGCGAGCGGTACGCGGCGGAGATCTCCTTCTCGCGGCCCTCGAACTCCGGCAGGAGCTTCTCGGCGGCGAGCTGCTTGACGCGGTCCAGCTCGGCCTCGCGCTCCTGCTTGCCGGCGATGGTGAGCGCCTGGGCGAGCTCGGGGCGGACGGCGCCGGTCAGCGCCTCCAGGACGTCGTCCTGGTGGTCCAGGAAGATCGGGAACTCACCGGTCGGCTTGGCGGCCTTCGCGGCGAGGTCGGCCTGTGCCTTGCAGAGGACCTTGATGAAGGGCTTCGCGGCCTCCAGGCCGGCCGCGACGATCTCCTCGGTGGGGGCCTCGGCACCGCCCTCGACCAGCTTGACGGTCTGCTCGGTGGCCTCGGCCTCGACCATCATGATCGCGACGTCGCCGTCCTCCAGGGCGCGGCCCGCGACGACCATGTCGAAGACGGCGTCCTCGAGCTCGGTGTGCGTCGGGAACGCCACCCACTGGCCGCGGATCAGCGCGACGCGGACGCCGCCGATCGGACCGGAGAAGGGCAGACCGGCCAGCTGCGTGGACGCGGAGGCGGCGTTGATCGCCACGACGTCGTACAGGTGGTCGGGGTTGAGCGCCATGACCGTGGCGACGACCTGGATCTCGTTGCGCAGGCCCTTCTTGAAGGACGGGCGCAGCGGGCGGTCGATGAGGCGGCAGGTGAGGATCGCGTCCTCGGAGGGGCGGCCTTCCCGGCGGAAGAAGGAGCCGGGGATCTTGCCGGCCGCGTACATCCGCTCCTCGACGTCCACCGTGAGGGGGAAGAAGTCGAGCTGGTCCTTCGGGTTCTTGGAGGCGGTGGTGGCCGACAGCACCATGGTGTCGTCGTCCAGGTACGCCACGGCGGAACCGGCGGCCTGACGGGCGAGGCGGCCCGTCTCGAAGCGGATGGTGCGGGTGCCGAAGGAGCCGTTGTCGATGACGGCCTCGGCGTAGTGGGTCTCGTTCTCCACCAGTGTTCTCTCCGTTACTTGTCGTCTTTGGTCCCTCCTCGCCCGTGTGGCGGGAGGGACGTGGTGGAGAAGCACGCCTTCTGGTGCGGGCCGGTCTTCGATCGAAGCTCCCGGGCTGACTCTCCCGGGGGCCACTACCGAGGACCGGCGGCGGCGAGGTGCGCTTCTCCTCGTACGTCATGACGTCCTGGGACGTCGGGGGTGGTGCCCGGGACGACGGTCACCTGGTGCGGTACCGGTCGTCACGGCGGTTCGGTGTTCTCGGTTCTCTGGCTTTTGGCCCTTGCGTTGCGCTACCACACTACAAAGAGGGGGTGACACTCCGCACGTACAGCAAAGGGAGCGGTCCCCTTTTCGCAGGGAACCGCTCCCGTCACAGCGTCTTACCGGGCGCCCGCCGCACCGCGGCGGATGCCGAGGCGGTCGACCAGCGCACGGAAGCGCTGGATGTCCTTCTTGGCGAGGTACTGCAGCAGCCGGCGGCGCTGACCGACCAGGATGAGCAGACCACGACGGGAGTGGTGGTCGTGCTTGTGGGTCTTGAGGTGCTCCGTCAGGTCGGAGATCCGACGCGACAGGAGGGCGACCTGGACCTCGGGGGAGCCGGTGTCGCCTTCCTTGGTGCGGAATTCGGAGATGATCTGGTTCTTCGTGGCGGCGTCGAGCGACACGCTTACTCCTCATGGTCTGTGAACGGCCACCGAGCGCCCCCGGTCTTCGTCTCGGGGGATCTTCCATGACTCGGAAGGCGGGATCCGCCGGACGCGGCCCATGGAGCGGGACTCCGAGGCGCGCACGCGGCACACATACGTCCGTCGCTCAGCGTACCAGCCGGTGACGGGCCCCTTTACCACGGTCCGCGGAACCGCCCAGGTGGGACGTGGGGTGCCACTAGGGTGAGCGCTCGTACCGGTCATCGGGCCGGCCATCGGACCATCCATACGTCGGGAAGGGGTCGCTGCGACATGGCGGAGACGGCTGAGGAGATCAGGGCACGCAAGGAGCGGGAGAAGGACGAGCTCTACGCCCTCGACATCTCCGGCGTCGAATGGCACAGCGCGCCGGGCACCGAGGAGCACGAGGAGCGGGTCGAGATCGCCTACCTGCCCGAGGGCGCGGTGGCCATGCGGTCCTCCCTCGACCCGGACACCGTGCTCCGCTACACGGAGGCGGAGTGGCGGGCGTTCGTGCTGGGTGCGCGGGACGGGGAGTTCGACCTGGAGCCTGCGGGTCCCGAGTCGGAGTGACCGCCGTACGCGTCCGGGGGCGCGCATTCGCGTGTGCGCGCCCCCGGACGTCGTGCGTCAACCGGTCATCGACCGCACCGTCGTGTACACGTCGAAGACGGCGAGCGCCAGCGGCACCAATGTCAGCAGGACGAAGCCCTCGGCGATCTCCAGGAAGCGGCCCCAGAAGGGCGTGAGCCCGCTGCGGGAGGCCACCAGACCGATCGCGGTGACCAGCGCCGACACCGCCGCGATGGCCGCGATCAGCCAGATCGTACGGATGTCGAGACCGGTCCGGTCCCCCGTCAGCGCCTCGCGGACCAGGGTGTCCGGCGGATTGAGCGCCAGACCGAGGCCGAGCGCGACCAGGGAACCGAGTCCCGCGGCCAGCAGGGTGGCGACCTGCGCGGTGTAGCGGAACAGCTGTGCGCGCATGAGCAGGGCGATTCCGGTGGCCAGGGCGAGCAGCAGCGCCCAGAGGCCGCCGGAGAAGCTGAGCACGAGGGCGGAGCCGGCCGCGAGCAGCGAGCAGCCGCCGACCAGGCCGACCAGGAGTTCGTGGCCGCGGCGGGCCTGGGCCTCGATGCGTTCGGCGTCCACCGGCTCGTGGGGTTCGGGATCGGTGCCGTAGGCGCGCGAGGTGGTGTGCGGCGCCTCGAAGCCGATGGGCAGCCGGGCGAAGCGCATGGACAGGCCCGGCAGGAAGGCCAGGGCGCCGACGGCGACGGGAGCGCACAGAGCGGCGATCTCGGCCGGTGTCCAGTCCCTCAGGAGCGCCACGAAGGTGGCGGCCAGGGCGAGGCCCGAGGCGGCCACGAAGGCCACGAACGGGCCGTCGCCCTGCGGGGAGACCAGGGCGAGGATCACCGAGGCCACCAGCACGGCCGCGCAGGCGAGCAGGAACTGGAGCTTTCCGACGCCCTGCCCCTCGGAGAGCGACAGCAGGCCGGAGCCGGCCACCCCCATGTTGGGGAGCGCGCCGAGACCCAGCGCGACGGCGGCGGCCCGGTCGTCGTAGACGCGGGCGCGGACACAGCCCAGTACGACGAGGAGGACACCGGCGATGCCCGCGAGGATGCCGGGCAGGCCGTGCATGTCGTGCCGCGGATCGGCGTTCCAGGCGACGAACGCGAGCAGGGCGGGCAGCACGCCGCCGCCGACGAGGCCCGCGGCGCGGGTGAGGTCGCCGTGCCACAGGGACCGGTCCCGGGTGACCGCGGAGGCGACCGCTTCGGAGACGTCGTCGACGACGGCGGGGGGAAGCGACTCGGCGAAGGGACGCAGGGTGAGGAGTTCGCCGTCGAGGATGCGCTGGGCCGCGAAGGAACGGGAACTGTCGAGGACGGTGCCGTCCCGCCGGACCAGGTGGTAGCCGACCGGGGCGCCCTCGGTGGCCGTCTGCCGGGAGAGCCTGAGGATCTCGGGGTAGACGTCGGCCACCGGTACGTCGTCGGGCAGCGCCACGTCGATCCGGCTGTCGGGCGCGACGATGGTGACCCGGCAGAAGCCGAGCCCCGGCAACGCCCCGGACGGGGCTGCCCGGCCGGGTCCGCCCGTACGGGTGGCCGCCGTGGAGGCCGTCATGCTCACGTGCTGCTCCCCCTCAGTGCTGCTGTGTCTGCGGTGTGGTGGTCCTGCGCCTCGTTCCCGGCGTCCGCCGCAGGACGGGGCTGTACGGGGTGGTACACGGAGCTGTACGGGGCGGACGGGAAACCGTCGGGCGGACCCTGGAGTCGCCATACCGCGCACATCACCCGGAATACCCGTGCATCCGGCGGATTCACGTGTGCTCACGGGAACATCCGGCACCCTACCGCCCGCCGGTGTGTGATGGGATCAGTAGGATCGCGCGGCGGCCCTCGTCCGCCAGACACGGGGTGGCGGGCGGCAATCCGGCGGGCCGGCAAGGGGATTGGTGAGCAGTGAGCCAGATCGTCGTCAAACGTCCGCCCAGGGCGCTGCCGCCGGAGGTTCCCACGGGCGAGGTGGTCGTGCAGCCGCCGCCCGAGTTGCCTCGGGGGCATCAGGAAAGCGTGCTGATGCAGCTGTTGCCGACACTCGGCATGGGCGGCTCGGTCGTCTTCTTCTTCACCAGCGGACAGCCGTTCATGCGCATCATGGGCATGGTGATGATCGCGTCGACGATCGCCATGTCGATCGCGATGGTGGTCCGCTTCCGCCGCGGTTCCCAGGGCCAGATCGCCGATCTGCGCCGTGACTACCTGAGTTACCTGTCGCGGACCCGACGGACCACCTTGGAGACGGCGAAGGCGCAGCGTGACGCCCAGTACTACCTCCATCCCTCCCCGGAGCAGCTGTGGGCGCTGGTCGCCGAGGGCAGCCGGGTGTGGGAACGGCGGCCGGGCGACGAGGACTTCGCCCAGGTCCGCATCGGCCTCGGTCCGCAGTCCCTGTCCACCCCGCTGGTCGCCCCCGAGACGGCCCCGGTCGATCAGCTGGAGCCGCTGACGGCGGGCGCGATGCAGCGGTTCGTCGCGGTCCACAGCACCTTGGAAGACCTGCCGATGGCGGTCTCCCTGCGCGCCTTCTACCACGTCGTACTCGGTGGCGAACCGGATTCCGTACGGTCCTCCGCCCGCGCCCTGACCGGTTCGCTGGCCTCGTTGCACTCCCCCGAGGACCTGATCGTCGCGATCGCGACGGGCCGGGAGGCGGCGCGGCACTGGGAGTGGGCCAAGTGGCTGCCGCACGCGCAGCTGCCCGGTGTCGCGGACGGCGCCGGCTCCCGCCGCCTGATCAGCGGCGATCCCCAGGAGCTCGAGGACCTCCTGGCCGCACGGCTGAGCGGCCGTCCCCGCTTCCACCCGAACGCCGCCCCCCTGCCGGACACCCCGCACCTCGTCGTCGTCCTCGACGGCGTGTCCCTCCCGCCGGACTCCATGCTGGCGAACCCCGAGGGGCTGCAGGGCGTGACGGTCGTCGAGGTGGTCGAGGGCGAGCCGACCGGTGCCCACGGTGACCTCTCCGTCCTCGTACGGCCGCGTTCGCTGCGCCTGGAGTCGGCGCACGGCCTCGTCTACGAGGGAACGCCCGACGTCCTGTCGTACGAGTCCGCGGAGGCGCTGGCCCGGCAGTTGGCGCCGCTGCGCATGGTCTCGGGCGGGGACGACGACGAACCGCTGCTGGCGAACCTGGAGTTCACGGATCTGCTGAACCTGGGCGACGCCGCCTCCGTCGACACCCGGCGCACCTGGCGGCCGCGGTCCCAGGCGGAACGGCTGCGGGTGCCGATCGGCGTCGGCGAGGACGGCCGCCCGGTGATGCTCGACATCAAGGAGGCGGCCCAGGAGGGCATGGGCCCGCACGGCCTGTGCGTGGGTGCCACGGGTTCCGGCAAGTCGGAACTGCTGCGCACGCTGGTGCTGGGGCTCGCGGTCACCCACTCCTCCGAGACCCTGAACTTCGTCCTCGCGGACTTCAAGGGCGGCGCGACCTTCGCGGGCATGGCGCAGATGCCGCACGTGGCGGCCGTGATCACCAACCTGGCGGACGACCTCACGCTCGTCGACCGCATGGGCGACTCCATTCGCGGCGAACTCAACCGCCGCCAGGAGATGCTGCGCGACGCGGGCAACTACGCCAACATCCACGACTACGAGAAGGCGCGCGCGGCGGGCGCGCCGCTCCAGCCCATCCCCTCGCTGCTGCTGGTCATCGACGAGTTCAGCGAACTGCTGACGGCGAAGCCGGACTTCATCGACATGTTCGTGCAGATCGGCCGCATCGGCCGGTCGCTGGGCGTGCACCTGCTGCTGGCCTCGCAGCGGCTGGAGGAGGGCCGGCTGCGCGGCCTGGAGACGTACCTGTCGTACCGCATCGGCCTGCGCACCTTCTCCGCCGCGGAGTCGCGGGCGGCGCTGGGTGTGCCGGACGCGTACGAACTGCCGAACGTGCCGGGTTCCGGCTTCCTGAAGTTCGGCACCGACGAGATGGTCCGCTTCAAGGCGGCGTACGTCTCCGGTGTCTACCGTTCCGGCGCGCAGGGCGCCGGGTCCGCGGACGGCCCGTTGCCGGTGGACCGGCGGCCGGTGCTGTTCACGGCGGCCGAGGTCCCGGTGCGGTACGCGCCGGTGCCGCGGCAGCGCACGGACTCGACGGACGGCGCCGGCGAGGTGGACGACGCGCTGGCGGACACCGTGCTGGACGTCGTCGTCCGCCGGCTGGAGGCCCAGGGGCCGGCGGCCCACCAGGTGTGGCTCCCGCCGCTGGACAGCCCGCCGTCGCTGGACGCGCTGCTGCCCGGCCTCACCGCCGTGGAGGGCCGGGGTCTCACCCGGCCCGGCTACGAGGGTGCCGGACGGCTCGTGGTCCCCGTCGGCATCGTCGACAAGCCGTACGAGCAGCGCCGTGACCCGCTGTGGGTGGACTTCTCGGGCGCCGCGGGCCACATGCAGGTCCTGGGCGGTCCGCAGTCCGGCAAGTCGACGCTGCTGCGCTCACTGATCTGCTCCTTCGCGCTCACCCACACTCCCCACGAAGTGCAGTTCTACGGACTGGACTTCGGCGGTGGCGGCATGGCCGCGGTGGCCGGGCTGCCGCACGTCGGCGGTATCGCCTCGCGACTGGACCCGGAGAAGGTGCGGCGTACGGTGGCGGAGGTCTACGGCATCCTGGCCCGCCGCGAGGAGTACTTCCGGGCCTCGGGCATCTCCTCCATCGCCGAGTTCCGCACCCGGCGGGCCCGCGGCGACATCTCGGTCACCGACCAGCCGTGGGGCGACGTCTTCCTGGTCGTCGACGGCTGGGCCAGCTTCCGCACCGAGTACGAGGCGCTGGACCCGGTGATCCTCGACATCGCCGCCCGCGGCCTCGGCTACGGCGTCCATCTGGTCCTGTCGGCCTCCCGCTCGATGGAGGTGCGCTCCGCGCTCAAGGACAGCCTGCTGAACCGGCTGGAGCTGCGGCTCGGCGACACGATGGACTCCGAACTGGACCGCAAGGTGGCCGCGAACGTCCCCACCGGGGTGCCCGGCCGCGGTCTGTCCCCGCAGAAGCTGCACTTCATGGCGGCGGTGCCGCGCATCGACGGCCTGACCTCCGACACGGACCTGGCGGACGCCACCGCCGCGCTGTCGGCCGAGGTCTCCCGGCACTGGCAGGCCCCGGGCGCGCCCCAGGTCCGTCTCCTGCCGCGTGAGTTCCCGGTGGAACAGCTGCCCCCGGGCGACCGTTTCCCGGAGCGCGGCATCGCCTTCGCGCTCGACGAGGACAACCTGGAACCCGTCTTCGTCGACTTCGACCAGGACCCGTTCTTCCTCGTCTTCGGCGAGAGCGAGTCCGGCAAGTCGAACCTGCTCCGCCTGTTGATCAAGCAGTTGACGACGCGTTATCCCGGCGACGAGTGCAAGCTGTTCGTCGTGGACAACCGGCGCTCCCTGCTGGGCGTCACGCCGGACTCCCACCTCGCCGAGTACATCCCGATGTCCAACGCCATGGAACACCACATGGCGGCCCTGGCCGATCTGATGAAGCGCCGTACTCCCACCGCCGACGTGACCGCACGGCAGCTCCGGGAGCGCAGTTGGTGGCAGGGGCCGACGGTGTACGTGGTCATCGACGACTTCGACCTCGTCTCCACGTCGAGCGGCAACCCGCTCAGCGGTCTGACGGAACTGCTGCCGTTCGCCCGGGACGTGGGCGTGCGCTTCATCATCGCGCGCTCGACGGCCGGCGCGAGCCGCGCCTCGTACGAGGCCTTCATGCAGCGCATCAAGGAGCTGGGGGCCCAGGGCGTCGTGCTGGCGGGCGACCCGACCGAGGGCGACGTCCTGGGCGGCGTCCGGCCGCGGCCGATGCCCACGGGACGGGGTGTCTTCGTGTCCCGGCGTCGGGGAAGGCCGCTGGTGCAGACGGGACTGGTGGCGGAGGAGATCCTCTGAGGTTCACCGGCAGGGGAGCGGTGCAGGGGACGACGGCCCAGACGGTCTTGCCCGGGCCTCCCGACCGTTCGGTGACACCCCACTCCCCGGCCAGCGCCTCGACCAGAGCCAGCCCACGCCCACTGTCGAGGTCGAGCCGCTCGCCCTGTGGCATGACCGGACGTCGTTCCCCCCGCGCGTCACTCACCTCGACCCGTACGAGCCCGCCGCCGGGTTCGTACGTCAGCCGCAGCTCGGCGTCCCGGCCGGGGACCCGGCCGTGGGTGACGGCGTTCGCGGCCAGCTCCGCGACGACCAGCTCGACGGCGTCGTGGGCCGGGCTGCCGTAGGGCCACCCCCAGGCGTCCATCTGCTGGGAGGCTAGGCGCCGGGCGAGCCGGGCGCCGCGTGGGGTGGCGGAGAAGCGGAGGATGAAGGCCCTCTGCTCGGCAAAGGGGAGGGTGGAAGCTGCGGGTCGCTGCCGCTGGGGGAACTCGTCATGCCCCCAAAGATCTCGTGGCAGCAGCCCGTTCACCAGGCCCGACGCCCCCACGGCAGCGCTCTGTAAGGACGCCGGACGATGGCGTCGGACGTGTCGGGGCGGCTCGCGGAACCTGGTGGTGGACCTCGCGGTGGTCGCCCACGGTCAGGGCCCACACGATGAGCTGCCCATCCTCGACGGTGCGGTCTCGATGCCCCCGGGCGTCACCGCGCGCGGGCGGCCCGCGCCTCGCGCTCGTCGGCGATCCGGTCCAGTTCGCGCATCGCCTCGGCGTGGGCGCTCATCCGCCGGCTGACGCTGCCGCTGGTGAACAGGACCGCTCCGGCCACGGACACCGGCACGGACAGTCCCAGCACGGCCACGGCCTCCGGCCAGTCACGCTCGTTCTGACAGTGGTCGCCGCGGATCAGGCCCCTGTTGGCCGTGCCGCGCTCCGTCAGCAGCCGCGACTCGCATTCCACGGGGTACCGGTCATCGGGCTCGCGGTCCACCTCGTACGGGGTGAGGAGCAGCAGCGCGCACCAGGTCCACAGCAGCCCGGCCACGACCAGCAGACCGATGCCCCAGGCTCGGGTCCGGCCGGCCCGGTGACGGAAGTCGAGGTCGTACTCACTTGATCGCACGACGGGTAAACCTATCAACGGCTTCCACTGTCCTAGCCAGGACGTTCTCTCGGTTCCCCGGCATGGGGCTTGACCAGGACCTCGCCACCCTCGGCCTGTAGCAACCGCGAGTTGGTGGCTCGGACGGACCCACGGGATGCCGCATGGTCAGCAGCCCGTCGACCACTGCGGCAACCTTCTTCGCCTCCTTCCACAACCAGGGAAGGGCTTTGAGCTTGGCGTCGTTCGGCGCTTCAGGGCCCCGGTGAGCGGCTGCAATCGTCACGGGGGCCGGCTTACGTCGACAACGCCACACACAGCATCTGCACGTGAACACTTTGAGTGAATATGATTTTCACGTGGGACATTCACCCTCAGGGATCAATACGCGTCCTCCTGCCCTCGATCGGCACCCGCCCGCCCTACGCTGCGAAAACAGTACAGTTGGCCGGTCAAGAGGAGGTGCGGAGCGATGGACACGGGCGCGGACTCCGGAGCGGGCGGAGCGGAACCGGACTCGAGCACCGACTTCCTGCGCTGCTTCGGCCGCCAGATGAAGCTCCTACGCGAGGCCGTCGGCCTCACCCAGACCCAGCTGGGGAGCCAGGTCGGCTACGGCGAGGCTCAGATCGCGGCAGTGGAGCAGGGGCGGCGCATCCCGAAGCCCGAGCTGATCGACGCCGTGGACCGGGCGGTGGACGCGCGGGGTGTGCTGATGGCCATGAAGGAAGAGGTGGCGAAGGCTCGGTATCCAGGGTTCTTCCGGCGGTACGCGGAGCTGGAGGCCGAGGCCGTCGAGCTGCATGCCTACATCAACCACGCCGTCAAGGGTCTTCTGCAGACTGAGGAGTACGCGCGGGCGGTGTTCCAGATGTGGCGGCCACTCCTGGACGAAGAAGCGATCGAGCAGGGTGTGGCAGCACGCTTGGAACGACAGAAGCTGTTCGCCCGGCGTCCTGCCCCACTTCTGAGCTTCGTCTTTGAAGAGCAGGCACTCAGACGGCCCTTGGGCGGTCGCGAGGTCTGGCGCGGCCAGCTGGAACAGCTCCTGGTCTTCGGGCATCAGCGCAACGTCGAGATGCAGGTCATGCCCATGGAACGCGATGAACATGCCGGGTTGGCAGGGCCGTTCACGTTGATCCACTCAAAGAAACAGCGCAGGATGGCGTACATGGAAGTGCAGGACGTGAGCGCTCTGTACGCGGAACCGAAGAAGGTCAGCCCGCTCGAAGCGACGTACGGTGTTCTTCGGGCACAAGCATTGACTCCGAAGGAGTCGCTGACCTTCATCGAGAAGCTGTTGGGGGATCTATGAAGACAGGCAGCCCCGCGCCGGCCGCGACTGAACTGCGGTGGTTCAAGAGCAGCTACAGCGCGGGCAACGGCGGCGACTGCGTCGAGGTCGCGGACGCCGGTACGGCCGTGCTGGTCCGCGACTCCAAGCGGCCCGACGATGCGGTTCTCACTGTCGGTTCCGACCAGTGGACGGCGTTCGTACGGATGGCAGCGCGCGATTGACCTGAAGAGGAGGGGCGGTCGGAAGCCAGGGCTTGGCTTCCGACCGCCCCTCTTTCATGAGCGCAAGGCGGGCTGCCCTATCGCTCCTCGGCATACTTTCCTCACTCCTACCGGACCGATGCCGCGGCCTCAGTGAGGACATCGGCCCGGGGCGCGCCCACGGCCACGGTTTCCGAACGCCGGTCCTGTGGAGCACTGGTGTGCGACCAGGGGCAGTTCAGTCGTAGTGTTGCGTCCACCGGAGCGGGCTGATCCATTTGGTACGTCCTTGCGGTACAGATCACAGCACAACGCAAGCTGGCGAACACTGAAGGTGTGCCGGTCATCAACGGGGAGGGACTCCGGCATGGTCTGGGAGGAATGGGAACAGCTGAAGCGTGAGGTGGCGGAACGCTCGGCCACGGGCATGCAGTTGAATCAGCTTCCCGCTGACGGAGGCGGCGCCGCACCGGCCGGTGACCTAGTAGCGAATCAGCAGGACCTCGCCTCCATCGGCGACAAGGCGTTCGACCTCTGGGACTCCCTCGGCAACCACGGCCGTGATGCCTGGTCCAGCAGCCAGTCCGCAGCCACCGACCTCAAGAGCCAGGGGTTCAGCCTGGGCGGTGGCCTCCATCACGTCCAGGAGCGTTGGGAGGAACAACTGACATCGCTCCTCGACGCTTGCGCGCATATCTCCAACCACCTGGACTTCACCAAGAAGATCCATCGGGGAGACGAGCACTACATCTCGGGCATGCTGAGCAGCATCTCGACCCTCGATGAAGGATTCAGTGAGGAGGCGGGCCGCTGATGGACCTGGAGACGCTGCGGTTCGGTCGTTTCACGACGCTGGACACCGCCATCGCGGACTGGTCCGGGGTGGTCAGCCACCTGGAGAAGTTGGAGAAGGACGCACGCGAGGGCCTCAAGAGCGCGGCTGCCAAGGCCAACTGGGCTGGTGTGAACGCCGCGGTGTCGCGTGAGTTCATCGCCAAGACCGCAGGTGAGTTCGCCGACGCCCACACTGAGGCCACCAGCATCCACAACATCCTCAAGGACACCCGCGACGAACTCGCCGGCTACCGGGATCAGCTCAACGACGCGATCTCGGACGGGCTGAAGAAGAACCTGACGGTGATGGACACCGGCAACGGGTCCTTCACCGTCACCATGAACATTCACCCCGACCGGGCCGCCAAGGGCACTTCCGTGCCCGACCACAGTCAGCAGGATGTGAACCGCCTCAGGGACGAGGTCCAGCGCATCCTGAAAGCGGCCACCGAGAGCGACAACTCGGCCGACCAGGCGCTGCGGGCCCTGGTCGACCAAGTCGAGTACGGCTTCTCTGGTGCCTCCTACGAGGACCGGGACTCCGCCGCCCGGGCCCTGCGGGAAAAGGAAGCCGAAAGGCTTGCGAACCTCATCAAGGACAAGGGCGACTCGATGTCGCCCGCGGAGTTCGACCAGCTCACCCGCGCTCTGGCCACGCACCGCAACGACCCTTTCTTTCAGGAGAAGTTCGCCACGACGCTCGGCCCGCGGGGAACGCTGGACTTCTGGGCAGATCTGTCCGACCCCTCCGACGGCGGCGATCTGCAACGGTCACGCCACGACCAGCTGGGCGACCTGCAGAAGAACCTCGGCCTCGTGCTGGCCGGTGCCACCCGTTCCGATTCTCCCGCAATGCGCCAGTGGGAGGAGCAGATGGTCCAGCTCGGCGACGACCGTATCCAGACCCGCGGGACTCAGGTGTACGGCTTCCAGCTGATGAGCAACCTCATGCGTACCGGGGACTACGACGACACGTTCCTGAACAAGTACGGCAACGCGTTGGTGGAAACCGAGAAGAAGATGCGGCTGCCGGACCGTTACTGGAATGGTGGTTTGCCGCCGATGCCGAAGATGAACTTCATCGGAGAGGACTTCGGCCGGGACCCGATGACGGGCTTCATGACCGCGTTGTCCGACAGTCCCGATGCCGCCACGGACTTCTTCAACACCACCAAGCCGCAGGACAACGCCCAGTGGGTGCTCAAGGACCGACCGGTCTTCGATGACACACCCCTCGACGACGGCGACAGCAATCAGTCCCGCGAGGCGACCGGCAAGGCACTGCTGGCCGCAGCCACCGGAGTCAACCCCAACGACCCGAACGCCGTGCCTGTGGAGCACACCGCGGACAACCGCCGCGTCCTCGACCGGTCTCTGAAGTACCTCTCCGAGGCCGGCGACGAAATGCCGTCCGAGTTCCGCGACGACATGGCCACCATCCTGGGGAACTGGGGCGACGAAGTCCACCACACAGCCAGTTCCCTTGCGGATGACCCGGACGACCCTCGGCAGCTGGATCGTCAGCAGCTGCTGGAAGTGACCAAGCAGGTATCCCGCGACCAGAACGCCTACGGCATCCTCAACGAGGGTCTCAACCGTGAGATGATCCGCGATTTCTACCACGACCACCCCAGCGACCCGAAGGAGACCCTCCTGCGAGCCGGACACACCGTCGGCTTCCTGGAGGAGGCCCGCTACCAGGCACTCAAGACGGACGAGGACGACCCGTCCTGGGACGCCAAGTGGCTGTACCACGGCTTCGGTGGCGCGGCGAATTTCATCCCCGTGGCCGGTGACGCCGTTCAGCGCGGCATCGACGCGCTCGCCTACCAATGGCAGTTGGACGAGCAGGAGCGCATCAACGAGGAGACAGCCCAACAGAACAGCAAGACTTTCAAAGGCCGGGAGAACCAGCTGCAGCAACTGGCCGACGTATGGAGGGACGCCAATCCCGACCACCAAGGCAACACTCGCTACACCCTCACGACCGAGATCAACACAGCCGCGTTCGACGGGAACACCCGCGCCCGAGGGCTGGCAGGAGACCAGTGACCAAGTACACCTCCTCACCACAGGAGCGGCTGCACCGGCCGAGCGGACACGCGCTCGGCACCGCGGTCCTCACCGCTCTCCTCACTCTCACCTTGGCTGGCTGCTCGGGAACCGGTCGTGACTACTCGGTGCCCCGCGACCTGTGCGGGGTGACCGTGGACCCCGATCTGATCTCCCCGTTCCTGCCCGACGGCAAGAAACTCACCCAACGCTCCTACGACAACGGCGTCGTCAGCCCACGGTGCCGCGTATCCGTGGATAAGCATCTCATCGTGTACATTTCCGACGATGTGGTCCCGGCAGACGTCGACCCCATCCAGGTACAGGCCCGCGGACTTCTGCGGCTCGGCAATCCCTCCCCCGTGGATGTAGGCGATGCGGCGCGCATCGCAGATCGCGGAGCCACTGCTGTGGCCGACTGCACGCGAGAAGGCGAGCCGATGCGCTTCGTCACCACGATCGAACTCGAGAAGGAGATCCCCGAAGAGACCTCGAAGCGCAGGTCCGACCTGACACAACTCCTGCGCGCCTACCTCCCGAAAGCGATGGCAGCCGTGAACTGCAACGAAGCCTGAGAGCTCGTAACACTTGCGGCCCCAGACGACATTGAGAAAACGGAACATGGCACACGTACGACATCGGCCGGTGGCCGCAGCCGTTCTGACCGCTGCGGCCCTGCTGACCGGCTGCGACGGCGGGGCGCTGCCTCTGGGCCTGGCCGGCCTGACCGAGACCGCCGACGGCGTACCGGAGGACGGGGCGGACACCTGCCCGCTGCCCTACGACATAGCAAAGGCCGCAGGGACCGCGGGACTGGAGGGGAAGATCGGCCCCGGCTCAGTGCAGAAGGAGTATGAAACACCTGTCGCCACGGTCGCGGGTGGCAAGCGCGCCAAGGCCGGGGATCCATTGGCCGAGAATCCTGGTGTACTGGTGAGCTGCACTTTCCATATCGGTCAGGACGATGTGCAGGTGCATACCATCGCCACCAGCAAGCCACATGCGATTCCCTACCTGGCACCGGTGATCTCACCGCTGACCGGGGCGTCCGTCAATAACTCGATCAACTACGTCACCGAAGCGGCCGAAGCCAAGGCCCGAGAGATGACGGTCGCCGACAGCGGTAATGTCGCTGCTGTACGCCTGAAGCTCGACGGCGAGGGAGACGCCGCCCTCCTGGTCGGTGTCGGAGAGGCGGGGGCCGCTTCTCCGAGCCGGAAGCAGGTCACCGACCTCGCCAAGGCGCTCGCAGATGAGGTGCAGTAGTTCAGGCCTCTCTGAGAGGCAATGCCTGCCGTGTCATGACGTACGACAGGGTGGACACCTCCCGCGCGTGTCCACCCTGTTCGCTTTCTGCGTGCGCTGTGCGCGGTCGCCCTACATGAAGTAGCCGGCGCCCCTCAGGTCGCCGCCTCGGTAGTCACCGCCGGCGGCGCCGACGGTCTTGCCGATGCTGAGCAGCGCCTGGTGGATGCCGGAAGCGTGACGGTCCCACTCCTTGGTCTTCTTGGTGAATTCCTCGAACGCTTCACCACCCCAGCCCTCGGCTGCTTCCAGCACCGCCTTCTTGAGGGCCTCGAGGTCCTCCTCGAGCTTCTTGGCCTGGTCACCGAGTTCGGTGGCGAGCGCGTCCATGGTGCCGTAGGTGACGGCGAGTTCGCTGTAGTGGGGTGCGGGCATGTCTTCCTCGTTTCTTTGGGAGTCGGCAGTCGTCTTCGAGAACTCGCGTCAGTACTTGCTGAGTGCCGAGGTCTTTCCACCGAGGTCTTCTACCGAGATCTTGGCGACGTCGGCCTCGATCTGGTCCTCGAGCTTGCGCTTGTCGGCCTTGTTCAGCTGGATGCCCTCGAGGAAGTCGTCGAGCATGCGGCCGATCGAGGCCATGTGGCTGTTGATCTCCGTCTGCTTCTTGTCGAAGGCGATGGCGCCCTGGCCGGTCCAATGCTTCTCGATCATGTCGATCGTTGCCTGGAGTCGGGTGAGAGACTGCCTGATCGAGTCGTACCGGTCGACGACGTTCGTCTGGAGCTTCTCTACTTGGGCCTCGTAAAGCTTGCGGCCTTCAGCCATGTCGGCAGTCCCTTTCGTGAGAGCGGTGGTGCGGTGCGGTGTGGCACCGCGTGGTGGTGGGTGGTCGGTTGTGCCGGGGGCCGGTTGGTGTGTGCGCCTTTTCTATGCGCGTCGTCGTGAGCGGATCACGGCGAAGGCGCCGCCCCCGATCGCCAGGACCGCCGCTGCGGCTCCGAGGGCCACCCAGAGGGTGGTGTTGTCGGAAGTCCCCGTGTCGAAGGCGGCTGTTGAGTTCTGGTCATCGCCATCCGACGTTTCCGGTTCCTTCGAGGGCTCGGGCGACGGTGCGGGGGAGGTGGCCACCGGGTCACCCGATTCGTCCAGGACCCCGGTGGCGTTTTCCCTGGCGAGGGGGTCGGTGCCGGGCGGGCTGGGTTTGAAGTCTGCGTCCATCAGGACCCTGCGCGGACGGATCAGGCCGTAGCCGAGGTAAACGCTCGGGTCGTCCTTAGCCCAACTGCGGCCGGCGGTGTCAATGAGGCTGGCGAGGACCTGGTTGGCAGTCCAGTCGGGGTGGGCGGACCAGATAAGGGCGGCGGAGGCAGAGGTGAGAGCGGTGGCGGCGCTCGTTCCTCCCTGATCGCAGTACGAGCGGAAGGTTGCGTCGCACCAGCCGGGCATGTTGATCCCAGGAGCTGCCAAGTCGACGTAGTTTCCGTACTCCGAAAACTTCGCTACCTTTCCGGACTCGTCCGAGGCAGCAACACCGACTACATAGGGATAGGCGGCAGGATATCCAATGAGGCTCTTTCTTTCCGCATCGTTCCCCACGGAGGCGAACATCAATTTACCCTTGGACTGAGCATACTTTACGGCCGACTCAACTTCGGAGTTGTCACCCGGGCTTCCAAATGACATATTGATGATTTTGGCATCGCTGTCAGCAGCTGCTCTGATCGCTTCGGCCGGGCTCGGAGTCTTACTTATCTCCGCCTTGTCCTTCAGAACATCGGTGAACACGATCCGGTAAGGCACGATTCTGGCTCCGGGAGCAAGCCCCTTCAGGCCCCCACCCGCGCCGGTGCCGACGATCAGTTCCGCCATGGTTGTGCCATGGCCATCGTAATCATCAGTGGCCCCATAAGCGACAGTTCGTGGCACCTCGTCCGTGAGTACCTGCCCTTTCAGGGAAGGAGTTTCAGGGTTGACACCAGAATCGATGACCGCAACCTTGACCCCCTTTCCGGTGCTCACTTTCCATATCTCATCGGTTTTCATCGCCGACAGGTACCACTGTTGCGACTGGGCGTCTGCAGCTACTGCACCGGACGTCAGACCTGCCGAGAGGATGAGTACAGCCCCAAGTGCTGAGCAGACACAAGTGCTCCACCTCTTGTGCCGCTCCCGAGAGGTCGCGCTCCGCCTGACGCGTCGGCTGAACCTTGACACCATGCTTCTGTCTGTCCTTCTTCAGTCCGGTCAGTCGGTCGCCGACGGATCACTGCGCCGCTCATCGCGACGTGAACGGCCCGTGTCGGAGCCGCGGTTACCTGTGGCACCACGTTGCGTCCCGGAGGATGCCTCAGTGGTGCGTACTCCGTTCCTTGGGCCGGGAGCTCTCCCGTTGGGCGTTCTGACGACACCGTCAGGGCTGCGGACGGAACGGCGGGAAGCCTGCCCTGTGTTCGACGTCGTAGAAGGTACTCCGATCACCCCGTGCTGACCGGGTCTCTGCCCAGTCGTGCGCGAACCAGGTGCACTTTCACCACCGATGACCGTGCCGCGCGGCAACTTGGAGCCATTCCCGCCAGGCGCAGCGCCAGTGACTGGCCGCCCGCCGATAACACCACCGCTACGCCCGGGACTACTACGGTCGGACGGCGAGGCTCCCACAGCACCTACAGGACCACGGGGGACACCTCCGACGTGTCCGGGCATCGGTCCTCCAGGCTTCGGTACCCCGCCGACGATGCCACGTCCCACAGGAGCAGTTCCGGGACTCCCTGCTTGCCCCGGCAGCGCGATACGTCCCACTGGTCCCAGAGGGCCGGTCCCGCGGCTTCCCACCGGCCCCGGCGCAGCAGCACGTGGACTCTGGCCCAAGGGACCAGGTCCGGTACGACCTGCCGGAGTGTTGCCTGTTGTGCCCCCGGCTCGTCCCTGTGCCGACGAGGGAACCTTGGCCGCGGGCACGCCACTGGGTCCCCGGGTGCGTCCAACGGTCCCGCGAAGAGCGGGTGTAGCCGTGCTGGGGACGATGGGAGGAATCGATCCCTGCTGACCAACGGGTCCAGCCGTCGCTGGTGGTGTGGCCGTGGTCGGCTTCATGGCCTCCTGGGGCGGCAACGTACCAGCGCTGTTGATCTCCGTGCCGACTCGTTGGTCTGGACGTGCAACGGCATCGACTGTTTCCCTGGTGACGGGCGCTAGATCTCCAACTGGCTGCGACCGCGCGGCAGGTGAATTAACCGGCTGTCGGTCTACGACTGCCGAATCTTCGGCCCCCGGCAGCCCTGGCGTCACCCGCACTCGGGGAGGCTCCACTTTCTCACCGCCCCACGGCTCCGGGACCCCCGCATCCGGCATCTTCGGGAACACCGGTTCCTCCGCCTTCGCCATCGTTCCCGCTGACACCGTGTAGAACGACGCCAGCCGGTACATCTGGTTGATGGCTTCCTGGCGGTGGTCCTCTGCCTTCACCGCTGCCGTGTACTCGTCGTTGCTGTCGACCTGCTTGGCCTCGGGGATCTCCTCGACCCGCTTGGGGTCGGTGCGGTTGTCGCGCGGGGGCATGGACTTGCGGACGGAGGCGAGGCCGGAGCCGGCGGCCATGACCTGGGTGCCGACGACATCGGCGTAGTCGGCGATGCCCTTGGCGGTCCTGACGAGGCTGGTGGCCCACTTGGTGAAGGCGGTCTGGGACTCGCCCTTCCAGTCGATGTCGCCGAGGAGGTTGTCCTCGAGTTCGTCGGCGGCCTTCTGGATGGCGTCCCGGGCATCGATGAGGGCGGTGCCGGCGGACTCCAGGAGTTCCGGGTTGGCGGAGTCGACGATGTCGATCATCTGGTTGAGCTTGTAGTCCTCGAAGCTCGTGAAAGCGAAGTGGATGCCCCGGACCGAACCCAACGGGCTGACGGCGAGGCTGCTCATGCGCGTGACGGCATCGAGCATGTTGTTCTGCGCCAGCGCCTCCTGCCGCTCCTCTTGGTGGAGGACCGGCTTGTTCTCTTCGCCGCTCATGAGTACCCCGCATCGGTCTGGCCAGCACGGTTGTCACGCTGGCCGAGCATCTGTTCCGTCGTCTGGTTGACCTCGGTCCGGATCTCGTGGAACCGCCGGCGCTGTTCCTCTTCGAGGTTGTCGAAGGTGACGTCCACGCCGTGTACGGCGATCTGCATGGCCTCCAGTTGGAGTGCCAGCGACTTGGAGAGGGCGGTGATGCGTTCGTGGACGCGCTCGTACTCCAGGTGGAGCATCTTGCCCTCCGGGAAGGCGCCGCTGCCGAAGGCCGTCTCCGGCAGGCTGTGGGCCCGGACCTTCGACGAGCCGCCCGGCGATTCCTCGAAGGTGGAAAGCAGGTCGTCCACCCGCTTCTTGAACGTCGACAACGCCATCACACCGCGGCGCAGATCCGCTGCGCCCCCGCCCCCGTCTGCAGGAAGCACTCTGCTCTCCTCCCCGTTCTCCCCGTGCTGTGGCCGGGTCCGCGCACGTCACCCGACGGTTCGCGCCCTTGCGGCGATCACGGCCGCAACCACAACGGAATCACAACAGAACCACTCTAGTGACCCGCACCGACAGTCCCAACTGCCATATCCAGTCGTGGTACTGACACACTGCAGGCTTTCGCCCGTCGTTCACCGGACAATATGGCTCTCACTTCGGTCACGGGCACCCCGACCGTGACCGAGCGGTCTTTCTCACATTGCAGTGCGGTCCCTGCGAACGCCCGCCGTCCGAGGCCGTCTGCGGGCGTCCCGGATCGCCACCGCCGTTCCGCCCAGCCCTGCCACCAGGACCGCCGCGCCGACGGTGACGTAGGTCGCGAGGCGGGCGTTCCGTTCGTCGGCGGTCTCGCCGAGTGGGAACTTCGCCGCGGCAGGCGCCTCAGCCTTGGTCAAGCCCTCGTCGGGCCTGGGAGATTCGATCGGCCGGTCGTCCTCCGTCAGTGCGCGGACCGGGTCCACCACTCCCCAGCCGACCAGGCGGTCGTGGCCGGCGATGGTGCGTTCCGCGGTCTGTTCGATCTGGGCGACGATCTGGCGTGGGGTCCAGGTGGGGTGCTCGGCCTTGATGAGCGCCGCGATGCCCGCGACGTACGGCGCGGAGAAGCTGGTGCCGTTGTCGGCGCAGTGGCCTCCGCGGGGAACGGTGGAGATGATGTCGACGCCCGGTGCCGCCACGCCGACGAAGTCACCGGACTGGGAGAAGGCCGCGCGTTCGTTGTTGCGGTCGGAGGCGGCGACGGCGAGGACGCCCTCGTAGGAGGCGGGGTAGGTCTTCTTGGTGTTGCCGCCGAGTCCGCCGTTGCCCGCCGATGCGACGATGACGACCCCCCGGGCCAGGGCCTCCTCGACCGCCGCTTTCAGCTTCGGGTCCGGTTCGACGGCGCCCGCGGTGTCCTGGGAGATGTTGATGACGCCCGCACCGGCCTGGACGGCGTGGTCGATCGAGCGGGCGAGGCTGTCGGTGTCTCCGTTGCCCTCCGCGTCGTTCTGCTGGATCGGGATGATGGTCGCCTCGGGGGCCAGGCCCACGAAGCCGGTCCCCTCGGCGGGCCGGGCGGCGATGATGCCGGCGACCTTGGTGCCGTGGCCGACGGTGTCGGTGGTGCCGTTCTCGTTGCCCCGGTCGACGGGGTCGCCGTCCTTGTCCTTGAGGTTCTTGGGCAGGAAGTTGCGGCCGCTCTTCACGTCCACCGCGTTCTTCAGCTGTGGGTTCTTCACGTCGACGCCGGTGTCGATGACGGCGACCCGTACGCCCTTGCCCCTGGATTCGCTCCACAGCTCGTCGAGCCGGACGCGCTGGAGGGACCAAGGGCGGCCCGGATAGGCGGCGTTGGGGTATGCGCACTGGCCGGAGAAGGAGTCCTCCGCGGCAGCCGGGGGCGCGCCGGCCAGGGAGGCCGCCGTCAGCAGGGTCGCGGCGGCTGCCGTGAGGAGGGGGAGGAAGCGAAGGCGCTTGTTGCGTCGCATGATGGGTGGCGTCCTCCGCTACGAGCCCTGCGGCTGGCGTGCCGCGGCCGTGGACAGGCGGGGGCCCGTGGGGAGGAACGCGGACCAGGCGGCGGGAATCGGCGCGGGGTCCACGTCGGCGTAGCCCAGGCGTGTCTGGGCCTGCTGGGCCTCCTGCTCCAACTGCTTCTTCTCCTCGGCCGACATGCCGATCCCGGCGTCGTCGGTGGCGCTGTCCGCGTTGGACTGCAGGACGTAGCGGAGGCCGGTGTCGGTGACCAGGAAGACGGGGCCCGCCTTCGTCTCCGCGCCCTTGAACTGGCGGTAGAGCTGACCGGAGCCGGGCGTGACGTAGGCGCTGGAGGAGCCGGCGGGGAGGTCGGCCGGGAAGTCGGTGCCCGCCCAGGTGCTGAGGGTGGTGGCGCCCTTGTCGCCGACGCCGCGCAGGACGTTGCAGATCGTGTTGCGGCTGCCCTTGGCGTCCGACGTCGAGTTGACCGCCTCGGGGGTGCCGGTCGGCCAGTCGTGCTCCGTGCCGAAGGGCTCGCCCGGGACGATCGCCCCGGGGCTCATGTCCAGTGCCTGTCCGGCCTGCCCGACCTGTGCCAGGTCCTTGCTGAACAGCAGGAGTTGGGCGACGAAGGCGGACACCGGCGCGACCCGGCCGGGCAGCACGACGTAGTACTGCTCCTTGTTGTTGTCGAACGCCTTGAGCACCGTGCCGACCTTGTCGGCCGACTCGCCGAGCTTGCCGGGGGCGTTCGCGGGTGTGCCGGGCGTGCCCTCGACGTCCGGGAAGGTGATCGGGTCGCCCTGGTGGAGGGTCGCCAGCCACTCCCGGGACACCCGCTGGGGTTCGCGTCCGGAGCCGACGACCGTGCGCAGCAGCAGTTCCAGGTCGGCGCCGGTGTCCACCTCGTCGATCCGGTACGCCGTGCCGCCCGGGTCCACGACGAAGCGCTTGCCGTCGGGGCCTGCCACGTAGAGCAGTTCGCCGCCGGTCAGCTTCTGCTTGCCCTCGGTCAGTTCCTTCTCGCGGTCGGCGAGGACCAGCGCGGCCTTCTGGATGGACCGTCCGCCCGCGCTCGGACGCTCACAGACCGCCCACCGCTTGGCGGCGCCCGCCTCCTTCTCGGAGGGCAGGCGGTCGGGGGCGTAGGGGATGCCGATGGTGAGGCCGTGCGGGATCTTGCCGCTGTCCAGGAGCGATTCGCTCACGGTGACGACGTCGCCCTTTCCGGGGGCGAGGAGGAGCTTGGCGGACGCCATGTTGAGCACGGGGTGCAGCTGGGCCTCGTCGCCGGTCTTCAGGACGACGTACCGGGTGGTCGACTTGCTGGCGATGATCACCTTCTCGTTGGGGGTGTCCCAGCCCTTGGGCGCGGTGGGCTTGAACATGCCCCAGGCGCCGAACACGGCCATGACGATCACGCCGATGACGAGTCCGGGCACCACGCCCCGCAGGGGGCGCGGCGCGCCTTCCTCGGAGCCGTGCGGGAACGACTGGACGAAGGCCGCGAGCAAGCGGCGCTTCGCGAAGGTGTAGGCGTTGAGTTGATCCCGCCGAGATGCCATTGGTGAGTGTCTCTCCCCGTGTCCCGCCCGTGTGCGTCCGTGTCTGCCCCGGGCCCGCCCGTGTCTGCCCGGGCGGTGCCGGGGATCGCCGTCCCCTGCCCGCCGATGCCGGACGCGGCCCCTACTATGCCTGGTGTGAGGGGGGAGTTGGGGACCGGGTAGGGTGCCTGGGCCCTTCGGAGCCTGGTGCGGTACCGGAGTTCCAGCGAGTTGCGGGCGAATTGGGGGGATGGAGTGATGGTTGCCGGAACGCGGGCCTCGAGCCGTGACCGGACGGAGGCACGCGGCTCCGCCGGGCAGGGGTCGCGGGCGACGCGGCAGCCGTCCGCGCGAGGCGGTCTCCATCTCAGCCTGCGTGCGGGGCGGCCGGGTTCGTTCCGGCTGCAACGGATCGTCCTGCTGGAGCTCGCGGTCGCCGTCCTCCTCGTCGGATGGGCCCTCGGCACCCTGGCTCTGGTGCCCGCCGCCGTGATCTCCGTCGCGTTGGTCCTGCCGGCCTTCGTCCGTCGCCGGGGCCGTTCCCTGCCCGAGTGGGTCGCCACGGCGCGGGCCCTGCGCGTCCGGCGGAAGCGCGCCCCGGAGCTGGTGATAGCGCCCGGCACCGAGCCGGGACTCGCCCCGGCCCTGGAGTGCGATCCGAGCCTGCGCACGTACGCGTACGGCGGCCGGGAGCGGCGGCCCGTCGGCATCATCGGGGACGGGACCTTCGTCACCGCGGTGGTGCAGGTGGAGGGGGACGCCACTGCCCTGCGCGCCGAGCGGAGCCGGCGGCCGCTGCCACTGGCCCTGGTGCGGGACGCGCTCGAGGTGGACGGAATCCTCCTGGAGTCGGCGCAGATCGTGCTGCACACGCAGCCCGCGCCCGCGCTGCACCTGCCGCGTCAGTCCGTGGCCGTCAGCAATTACGCGCCGTTGCAGGAGCAGACCGGTGCTCCCGCGGTACGGATCACCTGGATCGCGTTGAAGGTCACCCCGGAGCTGTGTCCGGAGGCCGTGGCGGCCCGGGGCGGGGGCCTGGTCGGCGCGCAGAAGTGCGTCGTGCGGGTCGCCGACCACCTCGTCAGCCGGCTGACCGGCGCCGGGTTCCGCGCCACGGTGCTCGACGAGGAGGAGCTGACCTCGGCCATCGCCACGTCGGCCTGCGCCAACCCGCTGGTGACGGCCGAAGCCGGACGGGCGGACCGGCACGAGAGACGCACCGAGGAGTCCAGCCGGAGCTGGCGCTGCGACAACCGCAGGCACACCACGTACTGGATCCGCAAGTGGCCTCAACTGGGCGGCGACCACGGGAGTTCGCTGCCCCAGTTCGTCGCGCGGGTCACGGCGGTTCCCGCGCTCGCCACCACGGTCAGTCTCACCCTCGCGCGCGCGGACCGGCGGGAGATGTCGTTGCGGGGCCATCTGCGGATCACCGGGCGCAGCGCCGAGGAACTGACCGAAGCACGGCGTGCGCTGGAGAGCGCCGCGCGGGAGGCCGGCGCGGCGCTGACCCGGCTCGACCGGGAGCAACTGCCGGGCGTGCTCGCCACTCTGCCCCTCGGAGGTGTTCGGTGACCGCCATGACGACACGGACCACTGACGGGCCGGAGGGTCCGGGCGGGCCGGACGGGCCCGCTGCGCCGGGAGCCTCGGCCGCACCGAGCGGTGCACGGCCCTCGGCCGCCCGGCGGGCACGCGGCCTGCTGCACGCCGGTTTCGGCCTGCTCGGTCCACGCCACGGCCACCACACCCTGTCCGCGGAGGACATGGACGCGCTGTCGCTGCCCATCGGGGACGACGGCGTCGTCATCGGGGTGGACGCCGAGGGGCAGTCGGCGGTGCTGGGACTGAACCGGCCCACACCGTACGAGGTCGTGCTCATCGGCGGTCTGTGGACGGCCCAGGTGTTCGCGCTGCGGGCCGCGGCGACCGGTGCGCGGGTGGCCGTGGAGACCGGGCGGGCGCAGGCGTGGACGCAGATGGTCCACGCCATGGGCGGCGGTCAGAACGGGCTCGCGGTCTACGACGTGGGGCGGGTCCCCCCGCTGGGCGCCTCGGCCGGTACGCCGGTGCTGGTGGTGCGCGACTGCGGCATGCGTCCGCCGCGGGGACGCGTGGTCTCCGGGCCCTGGAGGTCGGTGCTGACGCTTCTGCCCTATCTCAGTCCCGTCGCGCCCCGGCTGATCCGGCAGGCGCGTCTCGTGGGCGTGCAGCGGGTGTCGCCGGACGAGGCCGGTGAGTTGGGCCGCTCGATGGGCTTGCCCCGGGATGACGTGGAGGCGCTGCCGACCCTCGCGGACGGCGTCACCCTCTGGTGCGCCGACCGTGATCGGCAGTACGTGATGACTCAACCGACGGACGCTGAGATCGGGTTGCTGGGTACGCCGCGGCGGATGGACTGAAGACACGGCCGCTGTGCAACCTGTTCACAGGACGGGCCTGCCGGTGTGTCGGTGATGGCGATTAGGCTGGGACCGGGCGCGATGCCAGAACCCGTGGACCGGACGTCGGTGCCCAGGGGGCCGGTGGGTCGGACGACCGTGATCGGACGAAGTCGCAGCGTCCCCCGAAACGCCCTCGGACAAGTCTGGATGACGAGAAATGGTCGCCTCAGCACGGCGTGAGGGTGTTCGACCACACCAGGAGGAACTGTGAGCAGCGATCGGGACGGGACGCGCGGGGGCTGGGCCACACCCGGCGATGACCAGCCCGACGCGGAGTCCGCCGTCGAGGCGACGGGCGAGTTCACCATCGACTACGCGCCGCCGGCCTGGTACACGCAGAACGCTTCGGAGGGGTCGAGGTCGGGGAACTCCTGGAAGGGGGCCGATTCTTCGCCCCCTTCTCCCCCTTCATCTCCTTCATCTCCTTCGTCTCCCTCATCTTCTTCGTCTGCTCCCGCGTCGGGGACGAGCGGAGCCGTTCCGCCGTTGCCCGGGGTGGCCCCGCCGCCGCACGCGGTGGGTGCCGAGAGGGCTTCGTCGATTCCGACGCCCGCTCCGGGAGCGCCTTTCACCCCGCCCGCTCCGCCGACCGGGGGGCCGGTCGCCGTGCCCAGGCTTCCGGCGGGGAGCGGGTTCGAGCCGCAGCAGCCTTCGGCGGGGGACGAGCGGGGCGAGGCGCCCGTGCCCGCTCCCCCGTCCGCGCCCGAGCCGGAGCCCGGCTCGGGTAACGGCGACCTCGAGAGCGGTGCCACCATCCGGTTCTCCCCCGCCGCCCTGAAGCGGGAGATCCCCGAGCCCGAGACCGCCCCCGAGGCGGAGGCGGAGGCGTCCCCGAAGCCGGACGCGCGGCCGGAGTCGGCCGAGGCTCCGAACGGGACCGATGACGTCGAGGCCGCCGAGGCCGCCGACGGTCTTGAGGACCAGGACATCGCCGTCGCCGACGCCTCCGAACCGTCCATGGAGGGTGGTCAGGACGACGCGGGCGATGCCGAGGGCTCCGAAGACGCTGTCCTCGAGGCCGAGGCCGAGGCGGACGCGCCGGAGGGCGGCGTGGCCGGTTCCGACGGTGCGGACGACGGCCCGGAAACCTCAGACAGCGCAGACAGCACAGACAGCGCGCCTCAGGATGCCGTCCCGGCACCCTCCGACCCTCCGGCCCCGGCCGCCTGGACTCCCCCGGCGCCGCCGGTGGCGCCGCCCCCGGCGTACCCCGCCGCCCCGGCACCGGCGAGTCAGTGGCCCGCACAGCCGCCGCAGGCCCCTACGGCGGCTCCGGCACAGCCCACGGGCGCGGAAGCGCCCGTGGGGCAGCCGCCGTTCCAGCCGCCGTTCCAGCCGCAGGCACCGCAGCCCGCGCCCGCCGCCTGGAACGCACCGGACGGGCCGACGCCACCGCAGCACCCGGCACCGGCCCCGCACGCTCCGCAGGCCGGATACGGTTTCCCCCAGTCAGGTGTTCCCGGTCCCGGCGCTCCCATCGGCTACGGGTTCCCGCCCGCCGGTCCCGCGCCGGCCGCCCCGACTCCCCCGGCCCAGCCGGGCGGTTACGGCTTCCCGCAGCAACCGCCCGCGCAGCAGGCGCCTCCGCAGCAGCCCGTACCGCCGCAGGCGCAGCCCCAGCAGGCTCAGCAACCGCAGGCCGCCCAGCAGGGTTTCCCCCTCCAGCAGCCCCAGCCCCAGCCCCCGCACGCCGGTCAGCCGCCGCAGCCGCCGCAGCCGCCCGTCGATCCCCGCATCGGGGCCGCCTGGCCGCAGCCGATCCAGCACGACCAGCGGCAGCAGACCAACCCCGGTGCCGCGCCGCTCGGTTACACCGCGGCCGTGGAGCTGTCCTCGGACCGGCTGCTCAACAGCAAGAAGCAGAAGGCGAAGAGCAGTCGGCCGGCTGCGGGCGGGTCGCGTTTCAAACTGGGCGGGAAGAAGGAGGAGGCCGAGCGCCAGCGGAAGTTGGAGCTGATCCGTACGCCGGTGCTGTCCTGCTACCGGATCGCCGTGATCAGTCTCAAGGGCGGTGTCGGCAAGACGACCACGACCACCGCGCTCGGCGCCACCCTCGCCAGCGAGCGGCAGGACAAGATCCTCGCGATCGACGCCAACCCCGACGCCGGCACGCTCGGCCGCCGGGTGCGGCGGGAGACCGGGGCCACCATCCGTGACCTGGTGCAGGCGATCCCCCACCTCAACTCGTACATGGACATCCGGCGGTTCACCTCCCAGGCCCCCTCCGGCCTGGAGATCATCGCCAACGACGTCGACCCCGCCGTCTCGACGACCTTCAACGACGAGGACTACCGGCGGGCCATCGACGTGCTGGGCAAGCAGTACCCGATCATCCTCACCGACTCCGGTACGGGTCTGCTCTACAGCGCCATGCGCGGGGTGCTGGACCTGGCCGATCAGCTCATCATCATCTCGACGCCGTCCGTGGACGGTGCGAGCAGCGCCAGCACGACGCTGGACTGGCTGTCGGCCCACGGGTACGCGGATCTCGTCTCGCGGTCGCTCACGGTCATCTCGGGTGTGCGCGAGACCGGCAAGATGATCAAGGTCGACGACATCGTGTCGCACTTCCAGACCCGCTGCCGGGGCGTGATCGTCGTGCCGTTCGACGAGCATCTGGCCGCCGGTGCGGAGGTCGATCTCGACATGATGCGGCCGAAGGTGCGGGAGGCGTACTTCAACCTCGCGTCGCTGGTCGCCGAGGACTTCGTCCGGCACCAGCAGTCGCACGGCCTGTGGACCTCCGACGGAAACCCGCCGCCGGTCGCCGCCCCGCCCCTGCCGGGGCAGTACGTCCCGGGACAGTACGCCCCGGGTCAGCACATGCCGGGCCGGCCGTACCCCGGGCAGCCGGGCCCGTACCCCCAGCAGCCGCAGCCCGGCCAGCCGTACGCCCCCTCCGGTCAACCCGGTCAGCCCCACCCGCAGCAGGGCCGGCCCCACCCCCAGCCCCCCGCACCGCCCGGCCCGGCGTACCCGCAGGCCGCTCCCGGCCAGCCGTACCCCCAGCCCGGCTACGGCTATCCGTACCCGGGCCCGCCCGGCCACCCGGACCAGCACGGCGGGGGGCAGGCACCGCCTCCGCAGGCGCCTCCCCCGCAGGCACCGCCTCCACAGCAGTAGGGAATTTCACCCGATCGGCCCCTTTCGAGGGGCCGATCCCGTTTCCGGCCCGCACCCTTCACACACGGATGCGGGTTCTCCCGCATCCGGGGTGCGGCACAGCGCCAGGCGCTGGCCAGGAGCGTTTCAGTGGTCTCGACCAATGGGCGCACAGTGCTCGCCGATTCGTTGTTTCCGCAGGCCACATGGGGTGCGCGCGCCGTTGACGCCCGCCGGATACCGCTGATAGACACTCACCACTCACCTGATCAGCCCGTCCTACCCGTGCGAGTGATGACGCGAGGTCAGCGACCCTATGGACACGAACGATCAGTACAGAGGTCAGCACGAGACCGGACGCCCGGTCACCGGAGCACGGACCGGACCACGGACCGGACCGTGGACCGGGAGCGGCGTTCCGCGTCGGGTCCGGCTCGCCACGGCGGCCGGTGCGGCCGCGCTCGCCCTCACCGCCGGGCTCGCGACCCCGCTCGCCCCGGCGCCGCGGCAGGCACAGGCGGCCGACGGCGGGAAGCAGACGCTGACCGTCGCGGTGGCGCAGAGCGTCGACTCGCTCAGCCCGTTCCTCGCGGTGCGGCTGCTCAGTACGAGCATTCACCGGCTCACCTACGAGTACCTGACCAACTACGACCCCGAGGACAACCGGGTCGTCCCGGGCCTGGCCACCGAGTGGAAGTCGTCCCCGGACAAGTTGACCTGGACGTACACCATCCGCTCCGACTCGAAGTGGTCGGACGGGCGGCAGGCGACCGCCGAGGACGCGGCGTGGACGTTCAACACGATGATGACCGACGAGGGCGCGGCCACGGCCAACGGCAGTTTCGTCGCCAACTTCGAGGAGGTCACCGCGCCGAGCCCGACCGAGCTGGTCGTCCGGCTGAAGAAGCCGCAGGCCACCATGACGGCGCTGGACGTGCCGATCGTGCCCCGGCACGTGTGGGAGAAGGTCGACGACTTCTCGAAGTTCAACAACGACAAGGACTTCCCGATCGTCGGCAACGGGCCGTTCGTCCTCACCGGCTACAAGCCCGACAGCTATGTGCGGCTGGTGCCCAACAAGGACTTCTGGCGCGGGGCGCCGAAGTTCGACGAGCTGCTCTTCCGGTACTACAAGGACCAGGACGCGGCGGTGTCCGCGCTGCGCAAGGGCGAGGTGTCGTTCGTCGCCGGGTCGCCGTCCCTGACGCCGGCGCAGGCGGACTCACTCCGGAACGAGGAGAACATCAAGGTCAACGACGCGCCCGGCCGCCGCTTCTACGCCCTCGCCACCAATCCGGGCGCGAAGGCGAAGAACGGCGAGAAGATGGGGGACGGGCACCCTTCGCTGCTGGACCGGCGGGTCCGCAACGCGCTGTTCCGGGCGGTGGACCGGAAGACCATCGTCGACAAGGTGTTCCGGGGCCACGCGAAGGTGGGCGCGGGCTACATCCCGCCGCGGTACGGGCAGTACTTCTGGGAGCCGTCGGCCGACCAGGAGCTGACGTACGACCCGGCGGAGGCGGCCCGGCTGCTCGATCAGGCGGGCTACGAGAAGAACGGTGACGGCAAGCGGGTCGGCAAGGACGGCAAGCCGCTGAAGTACCGGGTCCTGTGCCACGCCACCGACCCGAACGACAAGGCCGTCGGCAAGTACCTCGAGGAGTGGTGGGGCGACCTCGGCATCGGGATCACGCTCAGCTGTCTGGACAACGTGACCGATCCCTGGCTCGCCGGCGAATACGACCTGGCCTTCGACGGCTGGTCGGTCAACCCCGACCCCGACTTCGTCCTGTCGATCCACACCTGCGGGGCGCTTCCGGCGACCCCGAAGGACACCGGCGCGACCGACAACTTCATCTGCGACAAGAAGTACGACGAGCTGTACGCGCGGCAGTTGGCCGAGTACGACCCCGCCGAACGGGCGAACATCGTCCAGCAGATGGAGTCACGGCTGTACGACCTCGGGTACATGAACGTCATGGCGTATCCGAACGCGGTCGAGGCGTACCGCACCGACCAGATCGAGTCGATCACCACGATGCCGAAGAAGGCCGGCAACCTCTACGGCCAGGACGGCTACTGGAGTTGGTGGTCCGCGGTGCCGGCGAACTCCGGTGAGGCATCCGAAAGCGGGTCGTCGACGGGGGTGGTCGTCGGGATCGCCGCGGGTGCCGTGGTCCTCGTCGGGCTGGGGGTGTTCGTGGCGATGCGGCGGCGGGCCACCGCCGAGGACCGCGAGTAGGGCGGGCGACGGGTACCCATGACCGCCGACGCGACATCCGCTCCGGTCGAGGGCACACAGGCCGCCGGTCCGGCGAAGGACGGACCGGCGGCCCGGGAGCCGCGCGCCCGCACCACCACCGCGTATCTGCGGTACGTGGCGGGAAAGGTGGCCGGCGCGGCCGTGTCCCTGCTGGCCGTCCTCGTCACCAGTTTCTTCCTCTTCCGGCTGATCCCGGGCGACCCGGTGAAGTTCATGACCGGCGGCCGCCAGGTCTCGGCCGATCAATTGTCCTCCTACCGACGTGAGTTCGGGCTGGACCTGCCGTTGTGGCAGCAGTTCACCGACTACTGCGGCAAGGCGCTCACCGGGGATCTGGGAACGTCGTACCAGTTCAACGCACCGGTGATCGACAAGATCACCGAGGCGTTGCCGAACACGCTGCTGCTCACCGGTACCGCCTTCGTCCTCTACACGGCGCTCGGCATCGTGCTCGGCACCCGGTCGGCGTGGCGGCACGGACGGCTCGGGGACCGGGTCCACACGGGGCTGGCTCTGACGCTGTACTCCATCCCGTCCTTCTGGCTCGGGCTGCTGCTGATCATCACGCTGTCGGTGGGCGTCGGCCCGGTTCCGGGCCTGTTCCCCACCGGCGGCATGGAGTCGGGCGGCGCGGAGGGCTTCGCCCGGGTCCTGGACGTGGCGCACCATCTGGTGCTGCCGGTGCTGACGCTGGTCGCGGTGGAGTACGGGCAGACGCTGCTGGTGACCCGGTCGGCGCTGCTGGACGAGATGGGCAGCGACTATCTGACCACCGCGCGTGCCAAGGGGCTGCGCGACGACCTCGTACGGCGCAGGCACGCGGTGCCCAACGCGCTGCTGCCGACGGTGACGCTGATCTTCATCAACCTCGGCCGGACGGTGGCCGGGGTGATCCTGGTGGAGACGGTGTTCTCCTGGCCGGGGCTCGGCGGACTGTTCTACCAGGCGCTGAGCGTGCCCGATCTGCCGCTGGTGCAGGGGCTGTTCTTCGTGTTCGCCGCCGCGGTGATCGTGATGAACACGCTGGCCGATCTGATCTATCCGCTGCTCGACCCCCGGGTGGGCCGATGACGACCGACAACGGCACGACAGGGAAACCGGCCGCCCGAAGCACCACGGCCGACGACGGGACGCCCCCGGCCCCGGCCCCGGGCACACTTGCGGCCGCCACGGCCACGGCCTCGGCGGGCGGCGGACCGGCGGCCACGGGCCCGCGCGCGCTCGCGTGGCGGCGACGCCGGGACTCGGCCGTACGTTTCTGGCGGCAGTACCGCACCCACCGGGCCGGTGTCCTCGGTCTGGCGGCGCTCCTGCTCTTCGCCCTGCTCGCGCTGGCCGCTCCCCTGCTGGTCGGCTCCGACGTGGACAACGTGACGGACGCTCCGGGCAGCCCGATGGAGAGCCCGAGCAGGGAGTTCCCCTTCGGCACGGACCAGTTCGGGCGGAACCTGCTCGGTCTGGTCATCTGGGGGGCGCGGGTGTCCCTGCTGGTGGGGCTGCTCGCCGCCGTGCTGTCGGTGGCGATCGGCACCCTGATCGGCGTGACGGCGGGGCATTTCCGGGGCTGGTACGCGACGGTGATGATGCGCGTCACCGACTGGTTCCTGGTGATGCCCACCCTGGTGCTGGCGATCGCGCTGGCCACCGTGATGTCCCGTTCGCTGGTCACCGTCGTGGTGGCGATCGGGGTGACGACCTGGCCGACGACGGCCAGGCTGGTGCGCGCGCAGACCCTGGCGGTGGAGACCCGGCCGTACATCGAACGCGCGCGGGCGCTGGGCGGTGGGCACTGGCATGTGATGTCGCGCCATGTGCTGCCCAATGTGATGCCGCTGGTGCTGGCCCAGACGACCCTGATCATCTCCGCGGCGATCCTCGCCGAGGCGACCCTGGCGTTCCTGGGGCTCGGTGATCCGACGGTGGTGTCGTGGGGCGGGTTGCTGCAGGACGCGCGGGAGGCGGGCGCGGTCAGCGCCGGCCGCTGGTGGTACCTGGTGCCGCCGGGCATCGCCATCGCCGTGGTGGCGCTGGCCTTCACACTCTGCGGGCGGGCCGTGGAGTCCGTCCTCAACCCCAGGCTGGGGGTGTCCCGTTGAGCCTGCTCGACGTCAGGGATCTGACGGTGACGTACGCGGGCGGGGCCGCCGCGGTGCGCGGGGTGGACCTGCGTCTGGAGGCCGGCCAGAAGCTGGGCGTCGCCGGGGAGTCGGGCTGCGGCAAGTCCACGCTCGCGCTCGCGCTGCTGCGGCTGCTGCCGGCCGGGACGCGGACCGGTGGGGAGGTCCTGCTGGACGGCGAGGACGTCCTGGCCATGAAGTGGGGCCGGGTGCGGGCGGTCCGCTGGGCCGGGGCCTCGATCGTGTTCCAGGGCGCGATGCACTCCCTCAACCCCGTCCACCGCATCGGCGACCAGATCGCCGAGCCGGTCCTGCTGCACCGCAGGGCGACCCCGGCCGGGGCGCGGAGGAAGGCCGGTGAGCTGCTGGAGCACGTCGGTCTCCCGGCCGCCCGCGCGACGGACTACCCGCACGAGCTGTCCGGTGGGCAGCGCCAGCGCGTCATGATCGCGATGGCACTGGCCTGCGATCCGCGGCTGATCATCGCGGACGAACCGACCACCGCGCTCGACGTGATGATCCAGGCGCAGATCCTGCGGCTCATCGAGCGGCTGGTCGCGGACCAGGACGTGGGCCTGATCATGATCAGCCATGATCTGGCGGTTCTCGCCGACACCTGCGACCGGCTCGCGGTGATGTACGCGGGCCGGGTGGTGGAGGAGGGCCCGGCCGGGCAGGTCCACGAGGCCGCCCGGCACCCCTACGCCCGTGCCCTGTCGGCGGCGTTCCCCCGGATCGGCGACCCGGGGTCACGCTTCGCGCCACGGGGGCTGGCGGGCGATCCGCCGGACCCGTTCGCGCTGCCGGCCGGGTGCACCTTCCATCCGCGCTGCCCGGTGGCCCTGGAGTCCTGTGCGGTCGAGGACCAGGTGCTGCGGCCGGCGGGGCCTCGGCGGCGGGCGGCCTGCGTACGGGTCGCGGAGGACGCCTCCGAGGACACACGGGCGCACGAACCCGAGGGACACGAGACCGAAGGACACGAAGCCGGCCCGCAGGAACCCGGATCGCGGTCCCTGGAGGAAGTGAGGCGTACCACCCCATGACGGCCTCCCCCGCTGCTGTCCCCGGCTCCCCCGACTTCACCGGCACACCGCCCCTGCTGAGCGCCCGGGGTGTCCACGTCGTCTTCCCCGGCCGGAACGGCGCCCCGCCCGCCCGCGCGGTGGACGGCGTCGATCTCGACATCCGGCCCGGTGAGATCGTCGCCCTGGTGGGTGAGTCCGGCTGCGGCAAGACGACACTGGCCCGGGCCCTGCTGGGCCTGGTCGAGCCGACCGCGGGGCGCGTCGCCTTCGACGGGCGGCCGCTGGACCGTTCCGGCCGCTCCCTCAAGGCGTACCGCAAGCGGGCCCAGCTGGTTCTGCAGGACCCGAGCGGTTCGCTCAACCCCCGGCACACGGTGTACGACGCGGTGGCCGAGGGGCTGCGCGTCCACGGTCACCGGGGCGACGAGCGGGCGGCGGTCGCGGGCGCCCTGTCCCGGGCCGGGCTGCGGCCCCCGGAGCGCTTCTTCCTGCGGTACCCGCACGAGTTGTCCGGCGGGCAGCGTCAGCGGGTGGTGATCGCGGGTGCGCTGGTCCTGGAGCCCGAACTCCTCGTCGCCGACGAGCCGGTGGCCTCGCTGGACGCCTCCGTACGCGGCGAGATCCTGGCGCTGCTGCTCCGGCTCCGTGCCGAACTGGGCCTGTCCGCCCTGGTGGTCACGCACGACCTGGGGCTGGCCTGGAACATCGCCGACCGGGTCGCGGTGATGTACCTCGGCCGGATCGTGGAGACCGGGGCGGTGGAGCGGGTGCTGACCGCGCCCCGGCACCCCTACACCCGGGCCCTGTTGTCGGTACTCCCGGAGGCGCCGGGCGACCCGGTGGTCCTCAGCGGCGAGCCCCCGGACCCGGCCCGGATCCCCGGGGGCTGCCGGTTCCACGCACGCTGCCAGATCCTGCTCGGCGGCGAGGCGGACCGGGCGGGCGTGGCGGACGCGTGCCGGACCCAGGACCTGGAGATCCTCGACGGCGGAGACGGCGGAGACGGCGGGACGGGCGGCCAGGTGGCCTGCCACTGGGCCCGCGCGGGCGGAGCCTGACCGAGGGCCGCGCCGCCCGGGCTACGCCTGCTCGGCGGCGGCCACCAGGTCCGTGCAGCGCCTGACGTCCGCGGCCATCTGCTCCATCAGGTCCTCCAGGGTGTCGAACCTGGCCTGGCCGCGGACGAAGGCGAGGAAGTCGACGGCGACGTGCAGACCGTAGAGGTCCAGGCCGACGCGGCCGATGGCGTAGGCCTCGACCGTGCGCTCGGTGCCGTCGAACTGCGGGTTGGTGCCGACGGAGATCGCGGCCGGCATGGCCTCGCCCTGGGCGTGCAGCCAGCCCGCGTAGACGCCGTCGGCGGGGATCGCGGTGTGCGGGAGCGTCTCGACGTTGGCCGTGGGGAAGCCGAGTTCGCGACCGCGCTGGGCACCGCGGACGACCACGCCCTCCACCCGGTGCGGGCGGCCCAGGATCTCGGCGGCGCCCTCGACGTCGCCCTCGGCGATCAGGCGGCGGGTGAGCGTGGAGGAGAACGGTTCGCCGCCGCCCGCCTCGCCGGTGACGTGCAGGTCGACGACCTCGACCTCGAAGTCGTAGACCTTGCCCTGCTCGGCGAGGAACTCCACGGTGCCCGCGGCCCGGTGGCCGAAGCGGAAGTTGGGGCCCTCGACGACCGCTTTGGCGTGCAGCCTGTCGACCAGGACCTTCCCCACGAACTCGGCCGGTGACAGCTTCGAGAACTCCGTGGTGAACGGGAGGATCAGGACCGCGTCCACTCCCAGCTCGGCCACGAGCTCGGCGCGGCGGTGGTGCGGGGAGAGCAGCGGCGGGTGGCTGCCGGGGCGGACCACCTCGCTGGGGTGCGGGTCGAAGGTGACGAGCACGGCGGGGAGGCCCAGCTCCCGGGCCCGGTCCACGGCATGCCGGATGATCAATTGGTGTCCGCGATGGACTCCGTCGTAGGAGCCGATGGTGACGACGCTGCGCCCCCAGTCCTGGGGGATGTCCTCCAAGCCACGCCAGCGCTGCACTGTGCCTGCTCCTTGTCGAAACCTTGTCGAGCCCGCGAGTCCGTGGACTTCTTCTGCGCAGGTCTAAGGGTGCCATGCCGACCGCCCTCGGCCCGCATCGGCATGGGTGCTGTGACCGGGATCCGCCGGCCGGCACGGTCGGCCGCGGGTCAGGCGGGGACGCCTGCGCCCGCCAGGTTCTCGATCGTCCGGCGGGTGCCGGGGCCCACCACGGCGGCCCACTCCTGGGGCGCGTCCGCCAGCCAGTGGGCCAGGGCGGCGGCGAAACCCGGCACCCGCCGCCCCAGGTCGACCAGGCCGCTGTCGAAGTGGGCGGCGCCGTCGGGGGTGCGGGCGAGGAGCAGGCCGGTGCGGTGGACGAGCTCGCGCGCGGTGGTGCCGGAGCAGCGGGCCGCGGCGTCCAGCACCGCGGCCAGGACGGCGGGGTCGGGTGCGCGGGTCAGCAGCGGATCCAGCAGTTCGCGGCGCAGGGGCCGGGAGGCGGGGGTGCCGGGCTCGGCGAGGACACCGGCGAGGGCTGCCCGCAACGGCTGCGGGCCGCCCTCCAGCAGGCCGGTGAGCAACGGCAGGAGCACGTCGTGGCCGGCACGGCCGGCCGGTTCCCGGGCCAGGCGCCGGTCCGTGTACGCGGCCAGCTCGCCCGCGAGGTCCGGCCGCTGTTCCACCGCCGTCCGCAGCAGCGCGGCGACGCGGGGGGCCAGGGCGGGCGTGGTGGCGTCGACGAGGGTGTGCAGCGTCTCGCACGCGTCCGGGTGGGCGAGCCTCGCGCGGAAGGCCTCGAGGACGGGCTCCGGGTGGGTGGCGAGGGCGCCGGTCAGCGCGCTCGGCGGGAGGTGCGGGTCGCCGGCCGCGAAGTGTTCCAGGGCCCGCGGGAGGTGGCGGTCCCTGCTGCCCGGGTCCTGGACCAGGAGGGCGAGCGCTCCCCCGTGCAGGGGCCGGTCGGCGGTGCGCACCAGCAGGGCGAGGGCCGCGTACCGCAGCAGGGTGCGGTCGGCCGCGTCACGGGCGTGCGGTGCGGCTCGCAGCCCGTACGCCACGGCCGCCGCCCGGCGTGCGGGCCGCTCGTCGCGCGCCCACCGGTCGACGGCCCTGCACACCGCCGAGGGGTCCTCCTCGGCCAGCGCGGTGAGCAGTTGCCCGGCCCGCGGGTGCGCGCTGTCGGCGAGCACCTCGGTGAGGGTGTCCGGGGCGCGGTGCCGGTGGGTGTGCAGCAGTGCCTGCGCCGCCGTGGCGACGGTCGCGTGCGGGGTGGCGGGCAGCGGCCGCTCGTCCTCGAACCACCGCACGAGGTGCGGGAGCACGGCGACGGGGTCGGCGGTGAACAGGCGGGCGGCGGCATCCAGGAAGCGGGGGCCGGTCTCGCCCGGGGGGCCGTCGGCGTGGACGAGCCGGCGCAGCAGCTCGAAGCCGGTCTCCAGGGGCAGCGGGAGAGCCGTCCAGAAGGCCGGTCCCAGCTCCCTCGGCGTCCTCCGCCGCTGCCGGCGCCAGGCCACGACCCGGTCGGCCAGCAGCCGGAGCACCCCGGCGTAGGGCGTCGCGTCGGGCACGCGTGCGAGGGTCTCGGTGAGCAGCCGGGCGGCCCACCAGGAGCCGGGGTCGGCGTCGAGGGCGTGCACCAGGTCCGCCAGCCGGGAGGCGAGCGGCCCGGGGCCGTGGTGCCGGGCGAGCAGCAGCATGGCCTGGACGACGGGGCCGATCCGGTGGTGCGGGACGGGGAGACGGTCGGTGCCGGGGCGGGTGTCGTGACCGTGCACGTGGTCGTGCTCGTGGTCGTGGGGGCGGTGGTCGTGGGGGCGGTGGTCGTGGACCAGGGCGCGCAGGGCCGCGTCCAGGTCGAGGTGGGTGCCGTGGAGCCAGTCGGCGAGCTCCTCGTGGGCGAAGCGGTAGCCGGTCCCGGCCGGTACGAGGATGCCCTCGGCGAGCACGGCGGGGGCCCAGCCGGTGACCCCGCCGAGCCGGGCCGGGGCGGGCCCCCACGGGAACACCGCCTCGAACGCCTCCCGGTCCAGTTCGCCCTGCCCGGGGCCGAGACCGCGCCGGGCGGCCTCGTGCACCTGCCCGGAGACCCTGGCGGCCAGCCGGCGTACGGCGGTGCCGCGCAGCCCGCTCCCGGCGGCGAGGCGCACGGCCACCCGCAGGCACATCAGGTCCAGGTGGGCGGAGAGGACGTCGTGGCGGTCGGCGCGGGCGTCCGGGGCCTGGGGGGCGTCGACGAGGGCGGCCCGGACCTCCGCGAGCAGCCGGAGGGTCAGCGGGTGCCGGGAGTCGGCCGGGGAGCCCTCCGGGATGCCGTAGCGGGCACGCGCCCGGATGGCCTCCTCGGCGGTCAGGTCACCGAGGCGCACGCACGCGGGGAGGCCGTCGTCGGCGGCGGCTCCGTCCTGGTGCCCGCCGTGCCCGCCGTGCCCGCCCTGGTGCCCGCCTCCGTCTGCACCTCGGTGCAGCAGGTCCGCGGGGAGGAGCGCGCCCGCGCTCTCCCAGTACTCCGCGCGGCACCCCACCACCAGCCGCGCGCCCGTCCGCCGCAGCCAGCGCGCCGTTCCCTCGGTCCACCGGGCGAGGCGGTCGGCCAGGGCGGGCGGCATCTCCTCCGGGCCGTCGAGCAGGACCAGCAGGGGGCGGCCCGCGGTGCCGGCCAGCGCGGCGAGGCGCCCCGGGCCGGTGTCGCCGAGGCCTTCGGGGCCGCCCGGGAACGGGGTGCGGGAGGCGGCCACGATGCGGGCGGCCCGGTCGAGTGCGCGGTGGGCCGCGTTGGCGACGGAGAGGTCCTCGCCCCGCAGATCGGCGCCGCGCAGCCACAGCGTGGGCAGTCCGGCGCGGTGGCGGCGGGCGGCGAGCGCCGCGAGTTCCGTCGTACGGCCGCTGCCGGGCGGTCCGACGAGGCCGAGCACCGCGGCCCGGCCGTGCTCGAACGCGGCGAACTCCGCGGTCGTGGCCGCCCGCTCCACCGGCGCCACGCCACCGGGGGCGAGGGCGCCCGACGGACCGTCCTGGGCGACCGAGGTGGCGGTGAGTTCCAGGACGCCGGCGACGTTGAGGTCGGCGCCGTACGCCGGGACCGTCGCCGCGTTCTCGGCGAGCAGTTCGGCGAGCGGGCCCGGGACGGGGCGGAGCGGCACGGCGAAGCCGACGTCGCGCCCGCCGGAGCTGAGGGCCGTGCCGAGGACGCCGAGCACGGCGCCGGTGGCGGCGTCGAGCACCGGGCCGCCGGCCGCTCCGCCGCCGGGGCGCAGGGCGTCGCGGCCGGTGGTGCCGATGGCGAGCTCCAGCGCCTCGCCGAGGGGATGGCTGTGGTCGGTGGCCGTGTACGTCACGGGGGTCGTGCCCAGGACGCGTGCCTCGCGCCAGCATCCGGCGGCGATCCGCACGTAGGTGCCGCTCTCGACGTGGCTCCGCGTGGCGACGGGCAGGGGAGCGGTGCCGAGCCCCTCGCCTCGGACGAGGGCGAGGCCGAGTCCGGGCAGCGGGGTGACGGCGTCGGCGCCCACCACGCGGTGGCGGTCGCCGGGGGCGTGCAGGACCAGGCGGGGCAGGCCGTCGACGGCCTCGTGACTGGTGATCAGGGTGCCGCGGTGGTCGGCGGGGAAACCGAGACCGCGCGGACGGCCGGCGAGGTCGTGGATGCGGACGAGGGCGTCGCCGGGCGAGTGCTCCCCCGCCGTCCGGACGGGCTCCCGCCCCACCGGACCGTTGCGCGACGTCATCGTCGAGCCTCCCCGCCGTGCCTTGTGCCGTGCCCTCGCCCTGCCGTGCCGTCGAGGCCCTCGGGAAGCTCTGGAATCCCGAGCACCTCGAGAGCCTCGAGACCCTCGAAAAAAATTCGAGGACCTCGACAGTAAGGCCGGAATGATCAGCGGGGCGGCTCACTCGGCGAACGCGCCCCCTTCCGCTCCCCCGGTTCACTCCGAGCGCCCGCACTTACGGGTGAATCAACGTGTCCGGATGGACAGACCCTTGGGTGGGGGAACCGAGGGGGACCGTGGAGCGGTGGCATGTCCATCCCCGTGACGCCGCTCCACGGCGGGACCGCGCCGTCGGCCGTCCGTCCCGGCGTCAGCCGAAGACGGCCAGGCTCTTGGCCTTGCCCCTGTGCTGCTCGACGAGGGCGAGGAAGCGGCCCTCGGGGCCGAAGACGGCCACCGGACCGGCTCCCGCGTACTCCTCGGGCATCTCCAGGCGCACACCGTTGGTGAGCAGCCGGGCGCGTCGGGCGTCGACGTCCCAGCGCGGGAAGGCCAGGGCCGCGGCCTCGGCGATCGGCAGCACGGTCAGCTCCCGCTGGTGCTGTTCGAGGGTGCGGGCCGCGTCCAGCTTGTACGGACCGACCCGGGTACGGCGCAGCACCGTGAGGTGGCCGCCCACGCCCAGACCGGCGCCCAGGTCACGGGCGAGCGCACGGATGTACGTACCGGAGGAGCAGACGACGGAGACCACCAGGTCGAGCACCGGGGTGCCGTCCTCGGCGACGGCCGGCCGGACGTCGTGCACGGCGAACGAGGAGACGGTGACCGGCCTGGCGGGGATGTCGAACTCCTCGCCCTCCCGGGCCCGTTTGTAGGAGCGCACGCCGTCGATCTTGATGGCGCTGACCTTGGACGGCACCTGCATGATGGCGCCGGTCAGCTTGGCCACTCCGGCGTCGATGCCCTCGCGGGTGACCCCGGAGGCGTCGGTGGACGAGGTGATCTCGCCCTCGGCGTCGTCCGTGAGGGTGTTCTGCCCGAGCCGGACGGTGCCCAGGTACTCCTTCTCGGTCAGCGCGAGGTGGCCGAGGAGTTTGGTGGCCTTCTCGACGCCGAGGACGAGGACGCCCGTGGCCATCGGGTCGAGGGTGCCGGCGTGGCCGACGCGCCGGGTGCGGGCGATGCCGCGCATCTTGGCGACCACGTCGTGCGAGGTGAAGCCCGACGGCTTGTCGACGATGACAAGGCCGTCGGGCGTGGTGTGCTTCTGGGTCATTCGGCGGTGTCGTCCGTCTCGTCCTCGGGCTTGCGGTACGGGTCGGCCCCGCCCGCGTAGGTGGCGCCCGCGGACGCCTCGCGCACCTTGGCGTCGGACTGGCGCGCCTTGTCGAGGAGGTCCTCGATGTTGCGCGCGGTGTCCGGGAGCGCGTCCATGACGAACGCCAGGGTCGGCGTGAACTTCACGCCCGCCGCCCGGCCCACCTCGGAGCGCAGGATGCCCTTGGCGCTCTCCAGGCCGGCCGCCGCGGCCGCGCGCTCCGCCTCGTCCCCGTACACCGTGTAGAAGACGGTTGCCTCCCGCAGGTCACCCGTGACCCGGGTGTCCGTGATGGTGACGTGGGTGCCGAGCCGCGGGTCCTTGATCCCGCGCTGCAGCTTCTGGGCCACCACCTCTCGGATGAGGTCCGCCAGCCTTTTCGCCCGCGCGTTGTCGGCCACTGGTCCGTCTCCCGTTCTTTCCTGTCTGAGTGGTCGGAACTCCGGGTTCCCGGAGCCCGGATCCGTCAGTCGTCCTCGCCGTGGAAGCGCCGTCTGACGGACAGCAGCTCCACCTCGGGGCGCCCGGCGACCAGCCGTTCGCACCGGTCCAGTACGTCGGTCAGGTGTGCCGCGTCGCCGGACACCGCCGCCAGGCCGATGGCGGCCCTGCGGTAGAGGTCCATGTGATCCACCTCGGCCGCGCTCACCGCGTACTTCCGCTGGAGCTCGGCGACGATCGGGCGGACGACGGAGCGCTTCTCCTTCAGCGAGCGAACGTCGCCGAGGAGGAGGTCGAAGGACAACGTCCCCACATACATGTACAACCGGTTCACCCGCCGGTACGGGATCGGCGTCCCCGCCGTCCGTGGTGGGCGGGAACATCAGAACCGTACAACGAAGGGGTGAGTCCGATCGACGGATATTGCGCTCCGTGGCCTCCGGCCCCTGGGCCTCCGGGCCCCCGGAGGCACGGGCCGGCCGGCGGACCCTGTTTCCAGGGGCCCGCCGGCCGGTGTGCACCGTGGGGTGTTACACCCGCGGCTTCTCGCGCATCTCGTACGTCGCGATGACGTCGTCGACCTTGATGTCGTTGAAGTTTCCGAGGTTGATACCGCCCTCGAAGCCTTCGCGGATCTCGGTGACGTCGTCCTTGAAGCGACGCAGACCGTCGATGTTGAGGTTCTCCGCGATGACCTTGCCGTCGCGGAGGAGGCGCGCCTTGGTGTTGCGCTTGACCTCGCCGGAGCGGATGAGAACACCCGCGATGTTGCCCAGCTTGGACGAGCGGAAGACCTCGCGGATCTCCGCCGTGCCGAGCTCGACCTCTTCGTACTCCGGCTTGAGCATGCCCTTGAGGGCCGCCTCGATCTCCTCGATCGCCTGGTAGATGACCGAGTAGTACCGGACGTCCACGCCTTCGCGCTCGGCCATCTGCTGTGCCCGCCCGGCGGCGCGCACGTTGAAGCCGATCACGATGGCGTCGGAGCCCATCGCCAGGTCGATGTCGGACTCCGTGACCGCACCGACGCCGCGGTGCAGGACGCGGATGTCGACCTCTTCGCCGACGTCCAGCTGGAGCAGCGAGGACTCGAGGGCCTCGACCGATCCGGACGCGTCACCCTTGATGATCAGGTTCAGCTGCTGGATCTCACCGGCCTTGAGCACCTTGTCCAGGTCCTCCAGCGACACGCGACGCGTGCGCTTGGCGAACGCGGCGTTGCGCTCACGGGCGGCGCGCTTCTCGGCGATCTGACGGGCCGTACGGTCCTCGTCGACGACGATGAAGTTGTCGCCCGCACCCGGGACGTTGGTCAGGCCCAGGACCTGGACCGGCGTCGACGGGCCGGCCTCGGCGACGTTGTTGCCGTTGTCGTCGAGCATGGCGCGCACGCGGCCGTAGGCGTCGCCCACCACCATCGTGTCGCCGACCCGCAGGGTGCCTCGCTGGACGAGCACGGTCGCCACGGCACCGCGGCCGCGGTCGAGCCGGGACTCGATCGAGATGCCCTGCGCGTCCTGGGCCGGGTTGGCCCGGAGGTCGAGCGAGGCGTCGGCGGTGAGGACGACGGCCTCCAGGAGGCTGTCGATGTGCAGACCCTGCTTGGCGGAGATGTCGACGAACATGGTGTCGCCGCCGTACTCCTCGGCCACCAGGCCGTACTCGGTCAGCTGACCGCGCACCTTGGTCGGGTCCGCGCCCTCGACGTCGATCTTGTTGACCGCGACGACGATCGGGACGTCGGCCGCCTTGGCGTGGTTGAGCGCCTCGACCGTCTGCGGCATGACGCCGTCGTTGGCCGCGACGACCAGGATCGCGATGTCGGTCGACTTCGCACCACGGGCACGCATGGCGGTGAACGCCTCGTGACCCGGGGTGTCGATGAAGGTGATCCGGCGATCCTCTTCGTTGACCTCGGTCGTGACCTGGTAGGCACCGATGTGCTGGGTGATGCCGCCGGCCTCGCCCGAGGCGACGTTGGTCTTGCGGATGGCGTCGAGCAGGCGGGTCTTGCCGTGGTCGACGTGACCCATGACGGTGACCACCGGCGGACGGACGACCAGGTCCTCCTCGGAGCCCTCGTCCTCGCCGAACTCCAGGTCGAAGGACTCGAGCAGCTCGCGGTCCTCCTCCTCCGGGCTGACGATCTGAACCGTGTAGTTCATCTCGTCGGCGAGGAGCTGGAGCGTCTCGTCGGAGACGGACTGGGTCGCGGTGACCATCTCGCCGAGGTTCATCATGACCGCGACGAGCGACGCCGGGTTGGCGTTGATCTTCTCCGCGAAGTCGGTGAGCGACGCACCGCGCGACAGGCGAATGCTCTCGCCGTTGCCGCGAGGCAGCATCACGCCGCCGACCGACGGGGCCTGCATGGCCTCGTACTCCTGGCGCCTCTGCCGCTTCGACTTGCGGCCACGACGGGCCGGACCGCCGGGACGGCCGAAGGCTCCCTGCGTGCCACCGCGGCCACCGGGACCGCCGGGACGGCCGCCGAAGCCGGGACGGCCACCGCCGCCGGCGAAGCCGCCACCGCCACCGGGACGACCGGCGAAGCCGCCGCCGCCACCGGGACGAGCGCCGCCACCGCCGCCGCCGGGACGACCGGCGAAGCCGCCGCCGCCACCGGGACGAGCGCCGCCGGGACGACCGGCACCGGCCGGACCGCGGCCGCCGGGGCCGCCGCCGGGACGGGGGCCGGCAGCCGGACGCTGCGGCATCATGCCGGGGTTCGGACGCGGGCCGCCGGGACCGCCGCCGGGACGGGGACCGCCCTGCGGACGCGGCATCGAGCCCGGGGTGGGACGCTGCCCGCCCGGAGCCTGCGGACGCGGACCGCCGCCGCCCTGGCCACCGGGGGCCTGGGGACGGGGACCGGCGCCGGGGGCACCGGGACCGCCGGGACGCGCGCCCTGCGGGCGGGGCGCCTGCGGGCGGGCCATACCGGTGGAGCCGCCGGAGGTGAAGGGGTTGTTACCCGGACGCGGACCGGCCGGGCGTCCACCCGGACGCTGACCGCCGCCGCCGGGGCGCTGACCCTGAGCCGCCGGACGTCCGCCCTGGCCGCCCTGGCCACTCTGGCCGCCCTGACCCTGGCCGCCGGGGCGGGCACCGGGCTTGGGGGCGCCGGGACGCGCGCCGGACTTCGGCCCGGACGGAGCCGGGGAGGAAGCCTGCGCGGCCGGCGGGGCCTGGAACTCCGGAGCCGCCGGTGCCGGACGCGGCGCGGGCCGCGGGCCCGGCGTCGGACGCGGACCGGGTGCACCTGCCGAGGGCACTGCGGGCGCTGCGGGCGCCGCGGGCGCCGCGGGCTGCTGGGCCGCGGCGGGCTTGGGCGCCGGCTTCGGAGCAGCCGGACGTGCCGCCTGCGCCGGAGAGGGCGCGCCGGGCTTGGGGGCCGCCTTCCGGGGGGCGCCGGGCTTCGCGGCGGACTTGCCGTTGCCCCCGCCCTGCTGGAAGGCGTCGGTCAGCTTGCGTACTACGGGCGCTTCGATCGTCGAAGACGCCGAACGGACGAATTCACCGAGTTCCTGGAGCTTGGCCATGACGACCTTGCTCTCCACACCGAACTCCTTGGCGAGTTCGTAGACCCGGACCTTAGCCACTTCGCTCCTTTGAGGTCCGGGTTGCGTCCGGACCGTCGCTAGTTCATGGGCGTACTCATCGCGTACTCATCGAGTGCTCATCGCAATCTCGACCTGCTTTCGACTCGCGAGGTACCAGACCGCACGGGGGGTTCCGCACGGCATGTCTTCTTACGGATTGCTCTCACAACCCTGTGCCTGCCCGACGTAGTGGCGCAACGCCTTTACATCGAGCGGTCCCGGGACGCGGAGCGCCCTCGGAAACGCCTTCCGGCGCACCGCCTGGTCAAGACAGACCGGGACGGGGTGCACATAAGCACCCCGACCGGGCAGCGTACCGCGTGGATCCGGGACGCACGCGTCCTCGATCGCCACGATCCGCAGCAGCTCTCTCTTGACCGCTCGCTCCCGGCAGCCCACGCAGGTTCGCTCGGGGCATGCGCGGATAGGTGTCCGGCCAGACACTCCTCAGTCTACCTCCCCGGACCGACCTCACCCCTTTGGGGCAAGAATCGAACAGATGCCGCCGACGAGACTGTCGTGATCTCAGCGGACGGCGGCTCGGATCTATTCCCCGGGCTGTTCCGTGTCCGGCCGGATGTCGATCCGCCAGCCGGTCAGGCGGGCGGCCAGACGGGCGTTCTGCCCCTCCTTGCCGATCGCCAGCGACAGCTGGTAGTCCGGCACCGTCACCCGGGCGGACCGGGCGGCCAGGTCCACGACCTCGACCTTGGAGACACGGGCCGGCGACAGCGCGTTCGCCACCATCTCGGCCGGGTCGTCCGACCAGTCGACGATGTCGATCTTCTCGCCGTTCAGTTCGCCCATGACGTTGCGCACACGGCCGCCCATGGGGCCGATGCAGGCGCCCTTGGCGTTCAGCCCGGACCGGGTGGAGCGGACGGCGATCTTCGTGCGGTGGCCGGCCTCGCGGGCGATGGCGGAGATCTCCACCGAACCGTCGGCGATCTCCGGCACCTCCAGCGCGAAGAGCTTCTTCACCAGGCCGGGGTGCGTACGCGACAGGGTGACCGACGGGCCTCGCACGCCCTTCGCCACCCGTACGACGTAACTGCGCAGCCGCAGACCGTGCGGGTAGGTCTCGCCCGGCACCTGCTCCTGCACCGGCAGGATGGCCTCCAGCTTGCCGATGTCGACCAGGACGTTCTTCGGGTCGCGGCCCTGCTGGACCACGCCGGTGACGATGTCGCCCTCGCGGCCGGCGTACTCGCCGAGCGTCACGTCGTCCTCGGCGTCGCGCAGGCGCTGCAGGATGACCTGCTTGGCCGTGGTGGCCGCGATGCGGCCGAAGTCGGACGGGGTGTCGTCGAATGCGCGGGGCTCCTGGCCCTCTTCGAGGTCCTCGGGGTCCTCCTTCGCCCACACCGTCACATGCCCGGATGCCCGGTCGAGCTCCACGCGCGCGTGGCGGCGGCTTCCCTCGGTGCGGTGGTAGGCGATGAGGAGGGCCGATTCGATCGCCTCGACCAGCAGGTCGAGGGAGATCTCCTTCTCCCGTACCAAGAGCCGAAGGGCACTCATGTCGATGTCCACGGTTACGCCTCCTCTTCCGTCTCGTCGTTCTTGTCGTTCGCGCCGGTCGTCCCGGTCGCGCTGTTCGTGTCGTCCTTGCGGTTGAACTCGACCTGGACGCGTGCCCTGCCGATGTCCCCGAAGGCGAGTCTGCGCGCGGTGGCCTTGCGGCCCTTGACTCCGGGCACCTCGAGGTCGAGGCCCTCGTCGTCGACCCGCAGGATCCTGGCGACCAGTTCGTCGCCCGCGGTCAGCCGGAAGCCCACCAGCCGGCCCGTGGCACGCACGTAGTGGCGGTGCTCGGTGAGAAGACGCTCCGCGCCCGGGGTGCCGACCTCGAGGGTGTACTCCCCGCTGCCCATCGCGTCGGTCTCGTCGAGTTTCGCCGAGAGCACGCGGCTCACATCGGCGATCCGGTCCAGGTCCGCTCCGGTGTCGGAGTCGACGACGACGCGCAGCACACGCTTGCGGCCGACCGCGTCCACGGCGATCTCCTCGAGATCGAGGCCCTGCGAGCTGACGAGCGGTTCCAGAAGTTCTCGAAGCCTCTCGCTCTGGGTGCTGCTCATCCGGGTGACTCCTCGGCCGCGTGTGCTGTTGTGGGACGGTGCGCGTGTCTGGTCAAAGGGTATCCGGTCGCGGGGGGTGATGCCGTCCACCCGTTCCCGGAGGGTGCCGCTGACCACCGTCGGGGGGATGCCCGGGTACCGTGATCACGGGCCTGTGGCCCTCCTTCCGTTCCTTCCGCTCTTCCCGTCTTCCCGTCGCCACGTCCGTACGAGCCCCGAGGACCTCTGCCGTGCCGTTCCCCCATGCTCCACGCGCCCGCTCGGGGCCGCGCAGGAGGAGCCTGTTCGCCGTCGTCCCGGCGGCCCTGCTCGTGACGGGCTGTTCCGCCGGGCCCGAGAAGTCCGACACCGCCGCGGGCGGTCGCCCCTCTCCGGCCGAGCGGGTCCGCGCGCGGGCGGCGGACGACAGCAGGCGGCTGGCCGAGCGGTACGACGCCGTGATCGCCGCGCACGCCGGGCTCGCGCCACGGCTGCGTCCGCTGCGCGAGGCGGTCGTACGGCACGCGAAGGCCTTCGAGACCACGGTGACGTCCACGGCGTCCCAGGAGGCCGCGGGGCCGCAGGCGTCGCCGGGGGCGCCGGGGGCGCCGTCCCCCTCCGGGACTCAGGGGTCCGCCTCGCCGACGGCCTCCGGGCCCGCGGCGGAGAAGGCGGCCCTCGCCGGGCTCGCCGCCGCGGAGCGGGAGCTCGCCGACCGGCGTCTGGAGGAACTGCTGGACGCGCCGGCCGAACTGTCCCGGCTGCTGGCCTCGGTGGCGGCGGCCGGGGCGGCGCACGTGTATCTGCTGACGAAGCCGACGAAGGGGTGACGGGTGAGCGAGGCGAAGGACCGGGAACTGCGGGCGCTCCAGGCGGTCCTGGCCGCGGAGCACGCGGCGGTGTACGGCTACGGGGTCGTCGGCGGGCGGATCGCCAAGGAGCGCCGCACGGACGCGCGCGCGGCCCACGACGCGCACCGCGCACGCCGGGACGCGCTGATGCGCGAGGTGAGGGACACGGGCGGCGAGCCGGTCGCGGCCGCCGCGGGCTACGCGCTGCCGTTCCCGGTGCCGGACACCGCCGCGGCGGTACGGCTCGCGGCGGAGCTGGAGAACAGGGTGGCCGGGGTGTACTCGGACCTGGTGCGCGCGAGTCGCGGTGAACGGCGCCGGGCGGCGGCCGAGGCGCTGCGGGAGGCCGCGGTGCGGGCGGTGCGCTGGAGCGGGGAGAGCGTAGCCTTCCCTGGGCTCGCCGAGCGGGCCGACCCGGCCTCGGGGACTCCGACGCCGGCGGCGTGACGGGGCCACGGGCCGAAAGCGGCGGCAGGCATCGCCGACAGCACGAAGGGAACTACGCGCGCATGGTCTTCGAACCGCCGCAGCGCCTGGTGAGGGCGCTCGGTGAGACGGCTCCCGACGGTGCCCGGTGGCTGGAGGTGCTGCCCGGGGCGGCACGCGAGGCCGTCGCGATGCGCGAGCTGACCGTGGAACGGGTGCAGGTGCCCGGGGGGCGCAGCAGCCTGGTGCTGCTGGTGCGGACGCCCGACGGCGGCCCCGCGGTGCTGAAGCTGGCTCCGGCGAGGGCCCGGCCGGAGAGCGAGTGGGCCGCGCTGACCCACTGGAACGGTCTGGGCGCGGTCCGGTTGCTGGAGCCTTCCCCGCCCGCCGACGGCGCGCTGCTGCTGGAGCGGCTGCATCCGGACGTCTCGGTGCGGTCGCTGCCGGAGGCGAAGGCGCTGCTGGAGGCGGCCGGGACGCTGCGGCGGCTGTGGGTCGAGCCGCCCTCGGGCGAGGCCGCCCATCCCTTCGAGACGGTGGCGGAGCGGACCGGCCGGCAGGCCGAGGCCATGCGGACGTCCGCCGCGGACGACCCGGAGGTGGGACCGCTGGTGTCGGCGGCGCTGGCGGTGCGCGAGGAGCTGCTGGCCGGACCGCCCGAGCACCGGCTGCTGCACGGCACGTTCCGGCAGAGCAAGGTGCTCGCCGGTGAGCGGATGCCGTGGCTGGCGGTGGGCCCGGACCCGCTGGTCGGGGAGTGCGCCTTCGACCTGGCCCGGCTGGTCCGCGACCGGGTGGAGGACCTCGTCGCCCAGAGCTCCGGCGCGGCGACGACCCGCCGCCGGGTGAAGCGGCTCGCGGAGTCCCTGGAGGTCGACCAGGAGCGTCTGCGCGGCTGGACGCTGTTCCGCGCGGTGGAGTCCGGCGTCCGCGCCCGCCGGGTGGGCCGCGGCCAGGACGCCGAACTCCTCCTGGAGTTCGCCACCTGGCTCTGACCACATATCCGGCGCCCCGGACCCGCCGCCCCGCGCGGTGGTGGTTCCGCGCGGGGCCGCCGGACGGGTCAGGCGGTGAGGCGGGCGATGGCCTCGTCGACGGTGAGTTCCTCGCGTTCGCCGGTGCGGCGGTCCTTCAGCTCGACGACGCCCTCGGCGGAGCGGCGGCCGGCGACCAGGATCTGCGGGACGCCGATCAGCTCGGAGTCGGTGAACTTCACGCCCGGGGAGACACCCGCGCGGTCGTCGACCAGGACGCGGACCCCGGCGGCGGCGAGCTTCTGGGAGACCTCGAGGGCGAGTTCGGTCTGCAGCGCCTTGCCGGCGGCGACCACGTGGACGTCGGCCGGGGCGATCTCCGCGGGCCAGCACAGGCCCTTGTCGTCGGCGGTCTGCTCGGCGAGGGCCGCCACCGCGCGGGAGACGCCGATGCCGTAGGAGCCCATGGTGACGCGGACCGGCTTGCCGTTCTGCCCGAGGACGTCGAGCTTGAGGGCGTCGGCGTACTTGCGGCCCAGCTGGAAGATGTGGCCGATCTCGATGGCGCGGTCGAGCCTCAGGCCGGTGCCGCACTTCGGGCAGGGATCGCCCTCGGCGACCACCACGACGTCCACGTACGCGTCGACCTCGAAGTCGCGTCCGGCGACCACGTTCTTGGCGTGGGTGTCGGCCTTGTTGGCGCCGGTGATCCAGGCGGTGCCCGGTGCCACCCGCGGGTCGGCGATGTAGCGGACCTTCTCCAGGCCCTGCGGGCCGACGTAGCCGCGGACCAGGTCGGGGCGGCCGGTGAAGTCCTCGGCGGTGACGAGTTCGACGGGGGCCGGGGCGAAGTGCGCCTCGAGCTTGCCCATGTCGACCTCGCGGTCCCCGGGGACGCCCACGGCGACGATCTCGCCGCCCACCTTGACCAGCAGGTTCTTCAGCGTGGCCGAGGCGGGGACGCCGAGCGAGGCGGCGAGGGTCTCGATGGTGGGGGTGTCGGGCGTCGGGATGTCCTCGGCGGCCGGGACGGCGGAGCCGTCGACGGGCTGGACCTCGTAGGAGATCGCCTCGGTGTTGGCGGAGAAGTCGCAGTTCGGGCAGTCCGCGAAGACGTCCTCGCCCGCCTCGGCGGGGGCGAGGAACTCCTCGGACTTGGAGCCGCCCATCGCGCCGGCGGTGGCGGCGCAGATGCGGTAGTCGAGGCCGAGGCGCTCGAAGATCCGCTGGTACGCCTGGCGGTGCAGGGCGTACGAACGGGACAGCCCCTCGTCGTCGAGGTCGAAGGAGTAGGAGTCCTTCATCAGGAACTCGCGGCCGCGCAGGATGCCCGCGCGGGGGCGTGCCTCGTCGCGGTACTTGTTCTGGATCTGGTAGAGGATCACCGGCAGGTCCTTGTAGGAGGACGCCTGGTCCTTCACCAGGAGGGTGAAGATCTCCTCGTGGGTGGGGCCGAGGAGGTAGTCGCCGCCCTTGCGGTCCTGGAGGCGGAACAGCTCGGGGCCGTACTCCTCCCAGCGGCCGGTCGCCTCGTAGGGCTCGCGCGGCAGGACGGCGGGGAGCAGCACCTCCTGGGCGCCGATCGCGTCCATCTCCTCGCGGACGACGCGTTCGACGTTGGCGAGGACCTTCTTGCCGAGCGGCAGCCAGCTCCAGATGCCGGCGGCGGTGCGGCGCACGTAGCCGGCCCGGACGAGGAGCTTGTGACTGAGGACCTCGGCGTCAGCCGGGTCGTCGCGCAGCGTCTTCGCCATCAACTGGGACATGCGCTGGACCGGTGCGTTCGCCATGGTTCTCGTACTCCTGCTACGTCTGGGTGATGAGACAGGAGGTTAGCCGGGCGGGACGGGCCGGTGGAAATCGGTTAGGGACGCCGGAGCGGCAGAAGGGCTCCCATCACGGCGTACGGCTTGGGGGCGCTGGGGAAGTGGACCCTGCGGGCCAGGTCCTCGTATCCCAGGGAGCGGTACAGGCCGCGGGCGGGGCTCTCGATGTCGATGGCGGAGAGGATCGAGCGGGGTTCGTCGGCCCCGTCGGTGATCGTGGTGATCAGGGCGCGGCCGATGCCGTGCTTCTGGTGGCGCGGGTGGACGTGCAGTTCGGTGATGACGAAGGAGTCGTCGAGCCAGTGGTCCCGGCCCTGGGCGCGCAGGTAGGGCTCGACGACGGTGGACCACCAGTGGGCGCGGTCGTTGGGCATGCCGTAGACGAAGCCGACGAGACGGCCGGCGCGGGTGGCGCCCAGGGCTCTGGCTCCGTGCAGGGTCATGTGGCGCAGCACGATCTGCCGGCGTACGGCCACCTCGTCGGGGCCGAGTCCGAACGCCGCCGCCTGGACCGCCAGTGCCTCGTCGACGTGGGCGGTGAGGTCGAGGGGGCCGATCACGATGTCGTCGGGACGGGGGCGCCCGTGACCGGGAAAGCGCAGCATGCCGGGGAGACTACAGGGCGTCGGCACGGGCCGGGACTGTACGGCGGACGGCATTTCGAGGGGCGCAGGGTGCAAAGCGCAGGATGCGGGGTCTCGGGCGGTCCGGTTCAGAACAGGACGCTCATGAACGCGCCGACCTCCTGGAAGCCCACCTTCCGGTAGGTTCGGCGCGCGGGGGTGTTGAAGTCGTTGACGTAGAGGCTGGCCACGGGGGCTATGTCGGCGAGGGCGTAGCGGAGCACGGCCGCCATGCCGGGGGCGGCCATGCCCCTGCCGCGGTGCTCGGGGGCCACCCAGACGCCCTGGATCTGGCAGGTCCGGTCGGTGGCGGCGCCGATCTCGGCCTTGAAGACGACCTTGCCCTCGTCGTCGAAGCGGGCAAAGGCGCGTCCGGCGCCGACGAGTTCGGCGACCCTGGCCTGGTAGAGCAGGCCGCCGTCGCCCGCCAGGGGGGAGATCCCGACTTCCTCGGTGAACATCGCCACGCAGGCCGGCATGATCTTTTCCATCTCGTCCTTGCGGACGCGGCGGACGTGGGGGTCCGGGGCGACGGTGTCGGACAGCCGGTCGGTGACCATGAGGGGCTGGTGGGCGCGGACCTCCCTGGCGGGGCCCCACTGGGGTTCGAGCAGCCGCCACAGGTCGGCGGTGGGCGCCGCGGGGCCGACGACCGAGGAGCAGCGCCGGCCGGCCCGGCGGGCACGGTCGGCGAAGGCGCGGACGGCCCGGGGGGTGGCGCATATGGGGACCAGGTTGGCGCCGGCGTAGCAGAGGGAGGTGAGCATGCCGCCCTCGTACCAGCCCCACATCTCACCGCCGAGCCGCCACGGGTCCAGGCCCGCGACCTGCACCCGGGAGGTCACGAAGGCGTTCGCCACCGGCTCGCGGTCGAGGACGGCGAGGGCGGCGTCCAGGTCACTCGGTTCGAGGACCCGAGAAGTGGTCTGCGTCAACACGCGCGGGGGGCCTCACACATTTGGGTCTGCTGGTTTCCGCACTGTACCTGCCGAATTTGTGTGCTGCCGCCCCGCGGTGGGGAAACGTTTCCTGCCCGGGGCGTCCCGGGCAGGAACGGCCGGACCGGCCGGGTCGACCGGGTCAGCCGGCGACCGAGATCTGGGGTTCGCCGGAGGCGATGCCGTCCTTCTCCATCTGCTCGGCGATCCTCAGCGCCTCCTCGATCAGCGTCTCCACGATCTTCGACTCCGGCACCGTCTTGATCACCTCGCCC
>NZ_JBSGHG010000042.1:0-61034 GCF_053604275.1 Streptomyces sp. NPDC004051
TCAGCCCGCCTCCCTGTGGATACCGCATGCCCCGGTGATACCGCACGGGCGACGAACCGTCAGCCCCTACGACACCACGAGTTCAACTTCAGTAGGCGAAGCTTCTGGTAGAGGGGTTTTCGACCAAGCAATCCGGATTCACCAGAGGCTTTGTCTGCCCGACTACCCGTCGGGCGTGGACCTGTCCAGCTTGGCCCTGTGATTCCTGACCGCCAAGCTTTCGTCAGTGCCACTGGGAGATCGATGCCCGCTGGCGGCGTCTGAGTGTCGGCCGGCATGCCCTGCTCACTCACCCGCTCTGGCTATGGGCGGGACCAGCCGTCGGTGAAGTCGCACTGGAGGTCCGTCCAGCGGCGCCGCTCGACGGGGGTGCATGCGGGGTGGTCGCGGAGGTGGGCCAAAGCATTGACCCACTGGTCCCAGAGACCGTCAGGCTGGGTGAAGCGGTCGGCGTGGTGGGTGCCGAGGTGGGCGTCGAGGCGGAGGAGGGCGCCGAGGGCTGCGGGCTGGTCGTAGCGGAGGTCGGTGCGGGGGAGGTAATGGTCGAGGTAGGCGGTGAGGATCTCGGCGTCCGCGTGGGTGCCGAAGCGGGCCAGGGCGAAGCAGTAGGCGCTACCGGAGAAGCAGACCTCGCTGGCCAGGAGCAGGTCGCCGATGCGGTTCGCGGAACCGTTCGCGGCGGTCCACGCCGATCAGCCATGCGGCGGTGAGGCGCGAGCGCCACTCGTAGCCGAGGAGGGCTTCCAACTCGGCATCGGTGATCGTGGCCGCGTCGTCGATGAGGTGATGGGCGAAACGTTCGCCGTGAGGCCACTCGGGCCGCAGGAATCGGCCACTTTTCAGGACGAGGTAGCGCGCGTGGCCTGAGTCCTTCCTTGCCGCGTAGCGCTCGATCACGTAGCCGTAGCCGATCTCCTCGGGGTGCTGGAACGGCATCGGTCACCTCTCCGGGTACAGGTCGGTACGGTCGATCCAGGTGGGGGCGACGAAGATGTCGTCGCCGACGGGGGCTTCGGAGGCTTCCAGCAGGGACCAGGTGCGGGACTCTTCGACCAGGTGCTCCCAGGGCGCGGTCCAGTCGAGTTCCCAGTCCAGGCCGGTGCCGGACACGCCGTACGTGCGGCCGGCGTCCACTCGCCAGAACTGGGAGTAGAGGATCACCTGGGCGTGGTCGGCGAGGTCGTTGATGATTTCGGTGAAGTGGGCCGAGGGCCAGCCGGGGGCGTCTTCCGCAGCGGTGGCGCGCAGATGTGCGGTGAGTGGTGGGACGACAGGGGTGCGGGCGCCGAGTTCGGTCAGCGCCCAGCGGATGCCGACAGACTCGGTCCAGTCCGGTGGGGTCGCCCGTTCCAGGCAGGCGCGGTAGGCGCGGCACAGGGGCTCAACGGCGCCGTAGATCTCCAGGCTCGCCAGGGCCATGGCCGCCCATTCGCGGACGGTTGGGTTGTCGCTGTCCAGCAGGCCGATGAGAGCGGGGCCGCAACGGGGATCGCCCACCTCCTCGAAGACCTCGATGGCGGTCAGCTGACCGAAGCCGCCGAGGGAAGGCAGGCCGTTGATGACGGCGGGTATGGCGTCGGCGCCGATCCAGATCAGCTCCGCACGGGCGTCGTAGGACTTGTCGGCCTTGCCGTCGAGCTGCTGGACGAGTGTCTCGATGTGGGAGGTCATGACGGGGAGTAGTCCCGGCGCCAGAAAGTGGGGAGCCACCAGCAGAGCACGGAGCGGTCGTCGGGCCACGGGGCGCGGTCCTCGGCCGCCCAGTCCTCGAAGGAGTCCCGTTTCAGGTCGATGGGGCGCCAGGCGGGGTCGAGCGGCTCGTCCTCGGCCGGAGGGCGGACGTACCGCTGGCCGTGTTGGTCGCAGGCGCCGAAGTCCTGGTAGTTGCGCTGGGCCTCGATCAGGGAGACTTTGTTCGCTCCGCCGGCCATGGTGGGCCAGCGGAACTGGACGCCGTCGTCCTCCCAGAAGCAGACGGGACAGATCTCGTACGAGCCAGGCATCGTGCCCAGCACGCGGTGCCCGCAGCACGGGCAGGGGTAACGGTCGCTCACCCGGGCAGTCTCCTTGCCGGTCCCGCCGGTGCGCCATGGATTTCTCGGCCTGCGCCCGCCCGGCCGGTCCGCAGCCAGTCCGCAGGACACCCGTAAACGGCCGTCGGAAGCCAACGCATGCCAACCAGAAAACCCCAGTTCAGAGCCCTGGATAGGGCTCCGCCGCAGGTCAGGATCAGCCCTCAGGCATTCCGCTTCAATGTCTAGCGGGTGATGTATCACTACGTCACCGATCTGGCAAACAGCCAGGTCAGAAGGGGCCCGACTTTCCAGGGTCGGGCCCCTGATTTTTCCCGTGCCGGGATGGTGCCGGGAAACCTGGCCCCTCGTCACCCGCCATCACCCCTGCTCACCCCTACCGTGCTGGGCTCGTGCCGGGAGGCCGGTGAGGCCTCTGTGCCGCGTTGTGCACCGCGGCGGTCGGCGAGAGGGAATCAGGCGGCCCCCACAACCCTTCCTCTTTCCTGCCGGGGGGCGCACCACCGATACCCGCGTACGGCTGGGTCGGGCCGAAGGGGGAAAGCGTTGCAGCTCCGGTCCTGTCTGGTCGTGCGCACCGAGCGAGGACCACCCGACCATCTCCGGAATGCACCGTCCCGCCGCCGGATCGACATTCGTGCAACCGGTACACCTCACCGGTCCCAGTACGGTTCGCTCGCCTCCCGTACCCGGCCGTCCGCTTCCAGGACCACAAAGCGGTCGAAGCTCCTGGCGAACCAGCGGTCGTGGGTGACCGCGAGGACGGTCCCCTCGAACCGCTCCAGTGCGATCTCCAGTGCCTCCGCGCTGTGCAGGTCCAGGTTGTCCGTCGGCTCGTCCAGCAACAGCAGAGTGGATCCCTGGAGTTCGAGCAGCAGGATCTGGAACCTGGCCTGCTGGCCGCCGGAGAGCGAGCCGAACGTCTGGTCCGCGTGCGTCTGCAGCTCGTACCGGCGCAGTGCGGAGACCGCCGGGCCCCGGTCACGGCCTTCCCGGTCCCCGTCGCCCCGGCCCAGCACCTCGACCAGCGTGCGGTCGTGGAGATCGGGCCGGGACTGCGTCTGCGCGAACCAGCCGGGTCGGACCCGGGCTCCGAGCCGGGCGGTGCCGGTGTGCCCGACGGGGTCGCCGTGCCTGGCGGGATCGAGGAGGTGCTGTTCACTGCCCCCAGCGGCGAGCAGCCTCAGAAGGTGGGACTTGCCGGTGCCGTTGGCGCCCAGGACGGCGACGCGTTCACCGAAATAGATTTCCAGGTCGAACGGGTGTGTAAGGCCTGCGAGTTCGAGTGACTCGCAGCGCACGGCGCGCATTCCGGTGCGGCTGCCGCGCAGCCGCATCCGTACATTCTGTTCGACGGGACGCTCCGGCGGTGGGCCGAGTTCCTCGAAGCGCCTCAACCGGGTCTGCAGGGCGTGGTACTTGCCCGACATGGACGCGGACGCCTTTGCCTGCTGCTGAAGTGTGCGGACCAGTTCCTGGAGGTGCTGGTGCTCCTCGGTCCAGCGGCGGTGCAGTTCGGCGAGTCGCTCCAGGCGGGCCTTGCGGGCGTCGTCATAGGTGGCGAACCCGCCGCCGTGGACCCAGACGGTGCCTGCCTCCAGAGTGAGGACACGAGTGGCGGTGGCCGCCAGGAGTTCGCGGTCGTGACTGACGTACAGGATGGTCTTGCGGGAGGCTGCCATCATCTGTTCCAGCTGCCGCTTTCCAGGTACGTCGAGGTAGTTGTCCGGCTCGTCGAGCAGGAGGACCTGGGCGTCGCTCCGGAACAGCGCTTCGAGCGCGAGCCTCTTCTGCTCGCCACCGGAAAGGGTGCTCAGCGGCCGGTACTTCGCTTTGTCGAAAGGAAGGCGAAGGGCTGCGGAGGTTACCCGGTCCCATTCGACTTCGGCATCGTAACCTCCTGCTTCGGCCCAGTCGGAAAGCGCTTCGGCGTATGTCATCTGAGTGGGCTCGTCATCGTTCTCCATGAGCTCTTCTTCCGCCTTCTCGACGGCGGAGAATGCCTTTCGTATTTCTGGTGGAGAGAGCGAAACGAGAAATTCGATGACCGATGTCGAATCTCGTACGGAACCGATGAATTGCGGCATCACTCCCAGGCCGCCCGTGATGCGTACCGCTCCTGAGTGTGCCGTCAACTCTCCGGCGATCAGGCGCAGGAGGGTTGTCTTCCCTGTCCCGTTTGCGCCGATCAGGGCCAACTTGTCTCCCTCTCCCACCTTGAACGAGGTGTCTTGAAACAGCACCCTTCCGTCAGCCATTCTGTACTGGAGATCGGAAACTTCGATGAATCCCATGTTTACCTGTGCCCTTGTTGGTGTGCCGCGATGGCCGGTTTTAACTTCTCACACTTCTCTCTTGTGAGGCGTGAGCTTCGTGTGTGAAGGTCGGGGTGCACGGCAATCAGGGCATAAAGTCCTGGTAGGTGATGGACATCGAGTGTGTCGCGTGTTATTGCGGTCGACCGCTCCCTGTCCACCGTCAGGAGAGGGGAAAGACATGGAATACAACGCGCAGCGCCCGGTGCACGACGAGTCCGCCGAGGTTCAGCACGACAGTGACACCCTTCGTCCGGAGTTGGAGACCGATGGCCTGGTCTTCAAGCGTGAACTGCTGAACGAGTTCCTCGGCGGTCGCGTCCGCACCTGATGTGGCGGCGGCGGGCGCCGGCCGACTCCACCGGGCCGGCGCCCGCCGCGGTGACCGTGCGAAACCGCACCAGTCTGGGGGACGTGGTGGCAGCAACTCCTGATCAACGATCGGCCGGCACAGGGGGCGGGAACGGCGGGGCGGGCGAAGGCATCGGCGGGCAGCTCACGGTGGATCTCGACGACTGGCCGCTCAGCCTCGACCCCTACCACGTTGTGGACTTCAACCAGGCCCTGGTGCTCGACACACTGATGGACCCCCTCACTCGCGAGGAGCGCTCGGAGCGGACCGGGGGGCAAAACGCGGCACGGACCGTGTCGGGCGCACTGGAGTCTCTGGAGAGCGACGACCACGGACACACCTGGCGGCTGCGCCCTGCCCCCGGGCAGACCTGGGACGACGGATCGCCGGTACTGCCCACCGAGATCGCGACCGGAGTGCACCGGGCCTGGGGTCCCACCGCCTTCACCCTGCCCGATGCCTTTGAAGGACCGCGGACCAGGGTGCGGGACGACACGGACGGACCGTTCGTCGAGTTGACCTCGCCGATTCCGCTGCCCTACCTTCCCGAACTCCTCGCCTTTCCCGGGGCTGCCCCGGTCCGCGAGATCGGCGAGGGCGGCTGGACGGCGAGCGGCCCCTACCGGCCCGTGCGGGCCGACCGGCAACGGGGCAGGATCGAACTTCACCGGACACAGTCCCGCAGGTCCCGCGCCCACCCGGGCGCCGCCGAGCGGATCGTCTTCCAGGTCTACGGGGAACGTGCCGACGCCGTCGCCGCGTTCGATGCCGGAGAGCTGGACGTGTGCTTCAGCACCGGCCTGGAACCATCGGCGTTCGCTGAACTGGCCGGGCGCGCCGACGCCACGGTCCGTCCACTGGCCCTCGCGGGCCGGCTGTGGGTCAGGCCGGGCATCGACTCCCTGCTGGACACTCCCGAGGGCCGCGGCGAACTCAGCGCGGGCTTGAACCGCGAGGCACTCAGCACCGCCCTGTCGGGCACCGTGCTGCCCCTGCACGGATACCGACAGCTGTGGCCCGGAACCACCCCGGACGGCGGGCCCAGCGAGTATGGGCACGGAACCGTTCCGCTGCGGGCGCCGAGGGGATCCCGTACCGAACTCACCCTGACATACGCCGACTTCCCTCCGAACGGCTCCGTGGCACGTGCCCTCGCGCACGACATCGAAAGCCGCTTCGGCCACCAGGTCCGACTGCGGCCTCTGAAGTTCGCGGCGTTCGCCGCCGCGGTCGTCGCTGTCGACTACGAACTGCTCCACTGCATCAGCCCGGCTCCCTTCGCCCACCCGGCGAGCCTGCTCACCCCTTTCCACAGCGCCACCCCGGGCGCCCGCGCCCTGGGGCTGTGCGACCGCGCCGTCGACGCGGCACTGGAGCGGGCATTGCGGACTCCCGAGGACGCGGGCGGCGCCGAGGCGTGGCGGGAGGCCGAGGAGATCGCGCTGCGGCGGGCCCCCGTCGTGCCGCTCTTCCAGGCCAACAGCATCACCCTCTGCCCGAGAGGACCGGCCGCCCCGGAAGTCGCGTCCACCGGTCTCGTCGGACTGGAGCGCATGAGTCCTGGCCCCCGGCGTCCTCAGAACCGGCCCCTTCAGAACCGGCCTTCTCAGAACCCGAACCCGACCGCACGAAGGGCGGCACCCGCATGAGCCGGACGACCACGCACCACGCCTCACCGTACCTGCCTGCCCTGCGGGCTCCCGAGGAACTGGCCGCCCTGGGTGAACTGCTGACCAGGACGCCCGCCCGGCCAGTCCACCTCGACGGCTTCCTGCCCCCTGACCAGGCCGACCGCCTCGCCGCCGCCCTCCGGGCGATGCCGCACTGGGCCCTCTCCCCGGTGCTCTGGGACGATGCTCTGCGGGAGACGACCCCGGTGACCATGGAGGAGTTCCGCAACGCACCACCCCGCCTCCAGGCCGCGAGACGCCAAGTGGCTCAGGACATACCGGCATTGTTCGACGACGGCTCGAGCTACTCCGCCTTGCATCGGAAGAGTCTCTCCGACTTCTTCGTCTTCGCGGGCATGGGACCGGTGCTGGTGGACCTGCTGGCCCAGTGGGTCGCGCCCGGGAACCCGGTCACCACCAACGTGGAGTTCGCCCGGTACGGCAGGGACGACTACCTCGGCGAGCATTCCGACACGGACTCCGACACTCTCTTCGTCCTCAACCTCTATCTGGACGAGGCGTACGAGGAGAGCGACGGTAGCGTTCTGGGCTTCCGCAACGAAGAGGGCGAGGAATTCCTGATGCCCCCGCGATACAACAGCCTCTCGGTGATGCCGATCCGTCCCGGCTGCGTGCACTGGGTGACCCCGTGGCACCGCGACAGCGCCGGCCGTCATACGGCAAGCCTCGCCGCGAGCCCGGTGGCGGCGCCTGCGGAAGCGGCGGTCCGGCATGCCTGAGACACCTGTGATGCTCGATGTGCCCGAGGTGCCCGGCGTGGCTGCGGCCCCGTTCTCCGTCGTACTGAGCTTCCCGCCACTGGTCGAGCTCAGTTTCGGCCGCTACTTCCCGTCCCTCGCGGTGCTCGGCGGCTTCCTCAGCAGCCGCGACGTCACTTCCCACCAGTGGGACCTCAACGAGGAGTTCGCTCTCCACCTGCTGGAGCCCGCACACCTGCGGGCGGCCGGGCAGGGACGTCCGACCGGCATCGAGGGCGACCACCTGGAGGAGATGAGCGCGGTCGCGGGCCGCTGGCTCACGGACAACCGCGACCAGCTGTTCGACGCGGAGGGGCGCCACGACTTCGCCTCGGTCACCGGCCCCGCGTACCTGCTCACTGCGCTCGCCCGGCCGTACCTGATCGACCCGGAACCGGAGTGGCTCGGCGACCCGGCCCTGCTCGAATCCGCCCGCACTCTGGTCTACCGCACTTACTTCGACAGTCTCGATCTCGCCTCGCGCATTCCCGTGGACGCCGCCCTCTTCGGCATCTCCCTGCCGATGGGACCACAGCTCGTGCCCGGCCTGGTCCTGGCCCGCGAGGTCAAGCGCGTCCGGCCGGACATCAAGGTCGTGCTCGGCGGCCCGACGGTGTCGCTCATGGACGAGGAGCTCCTGACCACCCTGCTGACCTCACACCGGCAGATCGATGCGGTCATCAGGTACGACGGCGAACTCCCGCTCGCCGCACTGTGCAAACAGGTCGCGCCCGGCGGCGAGTGGCAGCCGACGCGGGTCGCGGGCGTCTCGGCCCTGACCGAGGAGCGCGGTGTCGTGCACACCGCCCCGGGCCCTGGCCTCCACCCGAACGTACTGCCGCACGCGGAGTACGACCCGCGGCTGCTGGGCCGTCTCGCCGACGCCGAACTGGGCATCGTGCAGGCGCGCGGCTGCTACTGGGGGAAGTGCGACTACTGCGACTTCGTCGAGCAGTACGACGGAAGCCCCGCCTACCGGGGCCGGTCGGTGAAGTCCTTCGTCGCGGAGATCGAGCACCAGGTCGACACCCACGGTGTCCGGCAGTTCGAGCTGATCACCGAGTCGATTCCGCCGGCTTTCTCCCGCCGCTTCTCCCAGGAGGTGCTGGAACGGGGGCTGAACATCTCCTGGAGTTCGTTCGCCATGGTGGACCGGCGGTTCGACGCCGAGACGCTCGAACTCATGGCCCGCGCCGGCTGCGCGTTCCTCGTCATCGGCATGGAGACCACCAACACGCGCGTGCTGAAACTGGTCCACAAGTCCGCAGACCGTGAGGAGAACCTCCGCTTCATCCGGGACGCACACCGAGCGGGGGTGAACCTGCGGATCAACCTGATTCCGGACCTGCCGTCCACGACACTGGACGAGGCGCTGGAGGCCCTGGACGACATCGCTGAAGTCGCGGACTGTGTGGAGGCGTTCTCCATCTTTCCCTTTGAAGCCACCCGGTCCTCCGAAGTCGGCCGCAACCCCGAGAAGTTCGGCCTGGTCGTCGCGGAGAACGCATCGGGCCTCGCGAACCAGGCTCAGTACGCGCTGAATCACCTGGGCAACATCGACCCCGCCATGACCGACGAGGAGCGGAGCCGCATCCACCGCATGTACCAGGACTTCGCCATCCGGCACGGCTCGGGCCACATGAGGGAGACGGGGTCGGAGTTCCTGTCCGCGATCCCGGACCAGGACAAGCTGTTCCGGCTCGCCGTCGGCCACCTCGACATTCTGCCGCGCGGCCGCGAACTCCTGGTCACCCATGTGCTCCGGCGTGAGCGCACCGTCCTCCCGGCCGCCGTGGCCTCCGGCCTGGCGCCGTGGCTCGACGGATCGGCGTTCTCACTGCGCGCGTTGACCGAGGTGTACGGGGAGGCACCGGCGAAGCAGGTCCTCGCGGCGCTGATTGAGTCCCGGCTGTTGACGGCCGTCGGAGTCAGGGCCCTCGTCGCGTGAGCCCACGGACCCTGCCGGCCGATACCCGGCCCTCGACGGCCGAGACGACCAAGACGTCCGGGCCGACTTCGACGACCAAGGAGAACCATGACCACGGGTGAGACCCTCCAGCAGTCGGCGGCCGTGTCGGCCGCCGCCCGGTACATCGCCCCCAGCCACCTCACCGGCGCGGCCTTCGACTCCGTGAGCGACTGGTACCGGGCGGAGCACGCCACCCCGCTGCACCTCACCGACTTTCTGATGCCGGAACTGGCCACGCGGCTCGCGGCTGCCCTGCGGGCCGTGCCCACCTGGGCGCGACACGCCTCCCTGATCGAGAAGGGCCAGGAGCCGACCGAGTACTGGGGCGCCGAGGCGGATACCGCAACGGACGTCACCGCCTCCCAGTTCCGGGTCCCCGACATCCACGCCCTCTTCTCCGACGGGGTCCTGCCGCCGGAACACCGCCGGACACTGGAGGAGTTCTTCGTCTTCACCGTACTGTCCGACGCCTTCCGCGACTGGCTGAAGGCGGGGACGGGCCTGGAGCTGCGCAAACGTACGGCCATGGAACTGGCCGCCTACCGCAACTCCGACGGGCTCGGCGACCATCAGGACCTCATGCCCGGCCGGGTGTTCGCCGTCAACTTCTACCTCGACGACGGCTACCGCCCCGAACACGGCGGACGGCTCGGCTACCGGAACGGAAAAGGTGAAGAGTTCCACGCCGCACCGCTCTTCAACAGTCTGTCCGTCATCCCGATCCGGGACGACTGCTGGCACTGGGTCGAACCCTTCACCAGCGACAGCGTCGGCCGCTACACCATCGCCATGGCGCAGCACCTGGAGGAGAGCTGACCATGGGACGGCGCGGGCCGGTACGGCTGATCCCTGCGGTGGCCGTCCAGGAAACCGCGCACGAAACGCTGTTGAGCCTCGGGGACCGGCTCCTGCGGATTCAGGGAGCCTCGCTGCAGGCTCCGCTGCGCGACGCCCTGCGGCGCCTGCGCCGGGGCACCGACACCGACGTGCTGGTCCACACCTGGGCGAAGGAAGAGGCCACCGCCCTGCTCACGGAACTCGACGCCCTCGGCTGGCTGACCGCTGAACCCTACGACAGGTTTCGGGCCTTCGAAGGGGAGACCTACGAGCGGCAGCTGGACTATCTGGGACTGTTCACACCCGACACGGCCGCCGCGCAGCGCCGCCTGCTGTCCGCCCGGGTCGGAATCCTCGGGCTCGGCGGGCTGGGCGGGATAGTGGCCCAGCACTTGGTGGCTGCCGGCATCGGCAGCTTCCGCCTCGTCGACCACGACACGGTAGCCCGGCACAACCTGAACCGGCAGTTCACCTATGGGCCGGAGGACGTGGGCACGCCCAAGACCGATGCCCTGGCCCGGTACCTGCGGACGGTGCGTCCGGGCGCGGAGATCACCGGTCACCGGCGGCGGATCACCGACGTGGCCGGGCTGGAGTCCGTGTTCGGCCCCGGCCGGTGTCTCGACCTGCTGATCATCGCCGCGGACTCGCCTCCCGAACTCCCCGCGACGGTGGGGCGCTGGGCAGCCGCGACGGGAACTCCTTTCTCCATGGGAGCCGTCGGCGTGGGAGTGGGGTACTGGGGACCGCTCCTCGATCCCGCCCGCGGTGACTGCTGGACCTGCTTCGAACGGGACCGGCGGGCAGCGCTGACCGCACTGGAACGCGAGGTCGAAGACCACTCGACGGAACCGGCCCCTTTCTCCTTCGGGCCCAGCAACACCGCTGTCGCGGCCATGCTCGCCCATGACATGATCCAGTTTCTGTGCGGCGAGACATGTCCCACGTCGAGACGGCGGGCGGCACTGGACTTCACACGGCAGCGCATCACTCATACCGAAGAGAGCACGTGCACGTGTCAGACGACCTGATGGCCGAGCAGCCGGGGAAGTCGGCGGTCGAGGAGCCGGCGGCTTCCCCGAAGGCGCCCAGGAAACAGTCCTTCAAGGGCACCGGTTTCCTGCGCTTATGGACCGGTGAATCCGTCTCGCTCGCCGGGACCGAGATCACTTTCATGGCGATGAGCATCATCGCCGTGACCACCCTTGCCGCAACTCCCTGGCAGATGGGCGTCCTTGAGGCCGCAGAATCCGCGGCCGTGCTGCTGCTGGGACTGTCCGCCGGAGTGTGGGCGGACCGGTACGAACGCCGGCGCATCATGCTGGTCGCGAACCTGGCCCGCAGCGCGCTCGTGCTGGCCATTCCCGTGCTGTTCTGGCTGGACCTACTGAGCATGACCGTGCTCTATGCCGTCGTCTTCCTCGTGGGCGCGCTGAGCCTGCTGTTCGACAGCGCCATGTCCGCGTATCTGCCCAGGCTGCTGCCCCGAAGCCAGCTCGAACGGGCCAACTCGTGGATGGAGGGCAGCGCTTCGGTGGGCATGGTCGCGGGGCCGGGCCTCGCGGGCATCCTCGTCCAGATCGTGAGCGCGCCGATCGCCCTGATCGTCGACAGCGTCAGCTACCTCGTCAGCTACGCGGCGCTGTCCCGGCTGCCGAAGGCCCCGCCGTCGGCCGATCCGGCCGAGGATGCCGACGACGCGGACGGCAAGCCCGTTCCGCCCGTACGGGAAGAACCCGTACAGCCCGTACAGCAGGAACCGGACGGACCGGCCGCCGGCCTGACCCCGGTCACCCCACCGGTGGGACCGCCCAAGGAAACCCACCGCGCCGAGGTCCTCAAGGGGCTTCGCGTACTGCGTCACGACCCCATTCAGCGGCCGATGACGCTCGCCGCAGCACACTTCAACATCTTCCACTCCATGTTCTTCGCGGTGAACGTCCTGTTCCTGCTGAAGGTCCTCGACTTCAGCCCCGGTCTGCTGGGCATCACCAGCATGGCGGGCGGTGCCGCGGGACTGGTCGGCGCCTCCTGCACCCCGTTCCTCACCCGCAGGCTCGGCCAGGGGCCTGCCCTGATCGCGGTCTACGCCGTCCCGGGGCTGGCCGCAGTCCTCGTCCCGCTCGCGGCTGGCGCCGACCGGGCGCTCGCCATCGTGCTGGTGTCCGTCTCGACCTTCGGCTACACCTTCGCGGTGGTGGTCAACCTCGTCATCAGCGACACGGTCAAGCAGACGCTCGTCCCCGACCACCTGCTGGGGCGAGTCACCGCCTCGACCCGTTTCATCAGCTGGGGCGTCCAGCCGATCGGCGCTCTTCTCGGCGGCTGGCTCGGCGGCTGGCTCGGCCTGGTCGAAGTGATGGTGCTGGCGTCCGTCGGGCTGGTCGCCTCGGCGCTCTGGCCGCTCCTCAGCCCCGTCCGCACGCTGATCACCCTGCCCGACAGCGAAACGGACGAGGCGGGCGCCGCACAGGATGAAGGAAGCGGCAGGAGCGCCTGAGCAGCCAGGAACCGAACCACGGCAGGAGCCACACGTGCCCTTGAAACCCGAAGTCCGTACGCTCCCAGGTGGAATGAGGCTCATCGTCTCCCGGGACGACACGGTTCCGGTCGTGGCCGTCTGCCTCTGGCTCCGGGTCGGGTCCTGCGACGACCCTGCCGGGAAGACGGGACTGGCCCACCTCTTCGAGCATTTGATGTTCCAGGGCTCGACGCACGTCCCGGCGAACGGGCACACCGCCGCGATCGAGGACGGCGGAGGAATCACCAACGCCTCCACCGGCTTCGAACGCACCACCTTCTACTCAGTCGTTCCGGCGGACATGCTCGAACTCGTGCTGTGGCTGGAAGCAGACCGGCTGGGCGGCATGCTCGACGCCTTCACCCCCGAGAGCCTCGACAACCAGCGCTGTGTCGTCCTCAACGAACGCCGCGAGCGCTACGACAACGTGCCGTACGGAACCGGCTGGGAGCAGCTCGTCGCCATGTCCTTCCCGCCGGGTCACCCCTTCCGTGACCTGCCCGCCGGCTGCCCCGAGGACCTGGCGACCGTGACGGAGGACGACTGCCGCGCCTTCTTCCGCCGTCACTACCGCCCGGACCGCGCCCTCCTCTCCGTGGTGGGCGATGTCGACCCCGACGCGGTGTCCGCCCTGGTGGAACGTCATTTCGGCCACTTGGCGCAGCCCCCGGCCGAAGCCGTCACGGTGACGTGTCCGGGGACCGCGCGTCCACCGGCCGAGGCGCGCCGCCGCATCGTCGAAGGGGCGCCGGGACCGGCCTTCATGGCCGCCTATCAGCTTGCCCCGCATGGAGAACCAGCGGGGGAGGCCGCCGACCTGGCGGTCACCCTCCTCGGCGGTATGAGCAGCAGGGGGCTCCACCACCGGCTGGTGCGCACCGACCAGCTCGCGCACCGCGCCAGGGCCTCCCTGATGCCGCTGTACGCGGCGCCCTCACTGTGCCGGCTCGACGTCCGTGCCCTCCCCGGGGCCGATCTCGCCCTCGTCGAGAAGACGGTGGACGAGGAGACGGAGCGGCTCGTCGAGACGGGCGTCACCGAAGCGGCGTTGAAAGGCGCCCAGGCCCAGCTCCGTCGCGACTGGCTGGACAGACTCGCCCACCCCGGCAGCCGGGCCGAGGAACTGTGCGCCCAGGAGGCGTACCTCGGGAACGCGGCCGGGATCGACCACCGCCTGGAACAGATGGCGGGCGTCACCGTCGACGACGTACGGACAGCGGCAGCCGCGTACCTCACCCCTGGGAATCGCGCGGTGCTGACGTACGATCCGCGCCAGGACGGAGCACCCGCATGAGGCCGACAGCAGCCACGCCGATCCCGCGCACGTCAACGCCGAAGAACGCCCTGCCCCGTCCGGCCCGCCCCGCCCCGGTGCGCGCCGCACCCTGGCGTTTCCCCACCGTCCACCGCGCCGATCTGGTCAACGGCGTCACCCTGCACACCTGCGACCGGCCGGGTCAGGAGGTGCTGAGCATCGAGATCATCGTCGGCGTCCCCCTGGCGCTCGAACCGAGGGAACTGGAAGGAGTCATGGGCATCACCGCCAGGGCGCTCGCGGAGGGAACCCCGACCCTGGCCTCGCTCGACTTCATCCAGGAACTGGAGCACTGCGGCGCCACCCTGGGGGCGGGCGCGGAACACGCGGGCATGCGCGTCACACTCGACGTACCCGGCACCCTGGCGGAACGGGCCCTCGGCCTCGTGGTGTCCGCTCTGCGCGAGCCGCTGTTCCCGCACCGCGCGGTCGGCCGGCTGGCCAGGTCGCAGGCCGACGCCCACCGGCGCCACCTCGCCGACCCGGAGCGCAGGGCATCCCTGGAAATCCACCGCGCTCTGTTCGACAGCGGGGACCGACGTTCCAGGCCCGCTCTCGGTGACGCCGAGTCCGTGTTGCGGGTCGACCGGGACGCTGTGGTCGCCTTCCACGCACGGTACGTCCGTCCCTGCGCGACCACCGTGGTGGTCGCCGGTGACCTGGCCCGGTTCGACGTCGACACGATGCTGCCCAGGGTCCTCGGCAGCTGGGAGGGCGATCAGCACGCGACCGAAGCGCCGCCCGCGCCCCCTGTCCCCGACGAACCCGCCGTCGTTCTGGTCGACCGCCCAGGCGCGGTGCAGACGCGACTCGTGCTCGGCAGGGTCGCGCCCGGTGCGGCGGACCCGTCCTGGGACGCGATGCTGATCGGCAACCACTGCCTGGGCGGCTCGGTCAACGCACGTCTCGACACGGTGCTGCGCGAACGGAAGGGCTACACCTACGGCTTCCACAGCCGGCTGGTCGGTGTGGTCGACCACTCCCTGGCCGTCGTGACCGGCGCGGTGGAGACCTCCGTCACCGGCGCGGCCCTGAAGGACATCGAGGAAATCCTGGGCGCGCTCGCCCAGGAGGACCTCACCGCGTACGAACACCGGGCGGCACTCGCCCAGATCGTCGACGCGGCACCCCTGCGCTACCTCGTCCCCGCCGACATCGCCGAGGAGATAGCCCTGCTGGTCCTCGACCGGCGCGACCCGGCGGTCCTCACCGAGGTCTTCCCGCGGGCAGCGGCGGTCACGGTCGCGGAAGCCTCCGCCGCGTTGCGCTCCGCGTTTCCGCCGCGCCCCGTGGCAACCGTGGCCATCGGCGACGTATCTCGCATCGAACACGAGATACGGGAGCGTTCCGACATTCCTGTGACCACCCTGCGATGCTAGCCCGGTGCGATCTCGCCGCTCTGCGCCGCCACCCCGTTCGCGAACGTCCTGATCGACCCGACCGGTCAGGAGGACCTGTTCCCCAAGGACTTCGTGATCGCTCTGCCCCGCCCTTCCGGCTCCATGGGGGCGCGCGAGTTCCACGACTTCGACTCACCCGTGCCGGTGCACAAGCGGACGGTCGCCGACTCGAAGGAGCTCGCGCACGTCCGACCCGTGGAGGAGGCCATCTCATCTCTGGCGTCGCGGACGGACAAGGTTCGGCTCACGCAATGCCGGGCCGGAGCCGGGCCTGTGCTCAGTCCGCAGCCAGTCCGCAGGACACCCGTAAACGGCCGTCGGGACCCAACGCACGCCAACGGAGAAACACCTGTTCAGGGCGCTGTGTGCGGCTCCGCCGCAGGTCAGGATCGGATGGCAGGCATTCCGCTTCAACGTGTAGCGGTGGATTCCTTGATCTGCCGAGGTGCAGGTCAAGGGTGTAAAACCCTGGGTAAGGGGCCGGGTCTCAGGTCCGGCCCCTTCTTGTCCCGCTCGGTGGTTCCGACCTTCTTGGCGCCCTGTGCTGACGGCGCCATGCAGGTTCACCTGCGATGACGGCTGTATGCACACTGTTTCTACAGTGCCGCTCGACAAGGGCTCGACAGAAGGCACATGAGGTACTTGGGTACCATGGCTCTGGAGGTGAGAGTCATGGTGGCAACGCCGAAGACGGTCCGGCAGTCCCCGCTGAAGGTGGATCCGGAGACAGATCAGTTGATCAGCCAGGGCGCGCATTTTCTGGGCCTGACGAAGAAGGACCTTGTCGCTGAGGCCGTGCGGGTCTACTTGGAGCAGAGGCGGGAGGACCTGAGGGCCGGCATGGTCGAAGCGCTCCAGGTCCTCGACGGGTCGCTCAAGTCGGACGTGATGCTGCTGACCGGGCTGACTGCGGAGGAGATCGACGCGGTCGGCGGGATCGACGAGTAACGGAATCGGGAACCTGATGCGCTCAGCACGCCCCACCCTGCGCTGTCTGCAGGAGGACCTCGATCTCCCGCTTCCGCCGGTCACTGCGGCACTGGACGAGACCGACCACCCGATCGTTGCCAAGGCGGCGGAACAGTTCGCCGATGCCGAGGCCAAGCACGAGCGCATCCGCGCCATCGACGACCAGGTGTTGTTCAAGGTCAAGGTGCAGCGCTGGCGTGGAGCCGTCTGGATAGACGCGGATCTTCCGTGGCTGGTGGCGGCCGGGAGGCGGGAGGACGGTTCGGGGGACGACTTCTACGCCAAGCTGGAGGCGGAGGGGAAAGCGGCTCGTGCGCAGTACAACGCCACGCATACCGAGGCGCTGAAGACCGTCACGTCCACGGCGCACTTTCTGCCGACGAGAGAGGACCACATCCGATATCGGGCCGAAGCAGGTGTCCGCTTCGTCCGCCGGCTGCGCACGACTCTGCTCGACCTGGCGCGAGCCACTCTGCGGGACGGCCGCGAGCACGCCGTCGACTTCGACACCTTCACCTTGGGGCTGCAGGTCCGCGCCGATGACGGCCATGAGACGTACCTTGCCGTACGGATCACCGGCTCTGTGCCGCCGAACCTCACGACCATCATCCTGCGCAACGTTCCTGGCTGTGAGGTGGAGGGCTGGTACCCGGAATACGCCCTCCCCGAAAGGGAGCTTCTGCCGGCGGAACAGGCGTGGTCCAACATCATGGATCCGCGAGCGGCGGCCGAAGTGCTCGACCATGTGGACTGATCCAGGACAGCAGGGGAGAACACGTATGCCCGGGCATCTCGTCGAGTACGAGGTGCCCCCAGCAAGGGTGGGGACACCGACGGCTCGCCTACGCAGTCTCATCCAGCACCGACCGCATCACCGGTGTCGTCAAGGCCGTTCTTGTTCTTCACCACGCGTCAGCGTGAGGTTGTAGAACGCTCGGTGAGGTCCTGTCGTGCGGTCGGCAGGCAGCCGGTTTCGGTGGATCGGCCGTACAGGTAGCGGGACTGTTCCCGAGGGGTGAGAGGAGTGTCGACGGCCTCGCAGAGGGCGCGGATCGCGCGGGCCGGATCGGGCAAGTCTACGTTCCACAGCTCGACGGAGCTGCCCGTGGCGATGGCCAGGGTGCGCCCGTCCGGGCTGAACGCCACTGCTGCGGGCGAGCGGGTCGGCAGGGTGATTCTGGCCTGCTTGGTGGCGAGGTCCCACAGTTGGACCCCTCTCGCGCTGCTTACGGCCAGGGTGCGTCCATCGGAGCTGAAAGCCGGCGAGGCCACCCGACCGCCGACCCGGAAGCTGTCCTGGAGTTGACCGGTGCGCGCATCCCACGTCTTCACGGTTCCGTTACTGCCGCTTGCGGTCGCCAGGGTGTGCCCGTCCGGGCTGAACGCGAGGGACAGCACGCTCCCGATGCTCGGCTTGATGATGCGCTGGGTGCGGCCGGTTGCGGCGTCGAGCAGCGTGACCCGTTCGCCGTCGGCCTCGATGGTCACGACGGCGAGTGTGCGGCCGTCCGGGGTGAACGCCACCGTTCTGACGGGTTGGCCGTCGGCGGTGCGGGCGATGTGCAGTGCGCCGGTCGAAAGGTGCCAGATCCACACCGAGCCCTCCAAGCCGACGATGGCAAGCCGTGTCCCGTCGGGACTGAAGACCGCCGTGTCGAGGGCGTCCAGGGCACGGCTTTGGCGAAGGCGGCCCGTGGCGACATCCCGGACCTCGATCACCCTCCTGTTCTTGATGGCCCTGGCAGCCAGGGCGCGCCCGGCCGGGCCGAACCCCACAGCCCCGAAGCGGGAGGAAGTCGTGGGGGGCAGCCGCCGGTCTCCCCGGAGCACTGGGTCGGTGTCGAGCGCCAGTGTGGCTTCGCGCTCGCCGGTCCCGGCATCCCAGAGCTGTACCGACCCATGGCCGGGCGGCCCTTGGCGAACCGTGGCCACCGTGCGTCCGTCCGGACTGAATGCCGTGTCGGAGACGTACGTGCCGGCACGGCCGGGCAGAGTGGTCCGCGGGTGATCGGCGGACAGGTGGTGGACGCGGACGGTGGGGTCCGAGTTGCTGCTGGTGGCCAGGGTGCGGCCGTCCGCGCTGAGGGCCACTGTCATGATCCCCCGCCCGTGGTGACCGGCGGTCACGGTGGCCCGCTCCGTGCCGGAGGCGGTGTCCCACAGTCGCACCGTGTCCCCAAGGCCAGGGATGGCGAGGGTCCGTCCGTCCGGGGCGAAGGCCACCTCGTGCAACCCGGTGGGACCGTCTCCGACGGAACCGTCCCTGAAGGTACGCCGGACGATGCCGGTGGCCACCTCCCGCAGGTGCACCACACCATCGGTGCGGCCCACCACGTATGTCCGGCCGTCCGGGCTGAAAGTTACCGCACGGCCCTCGCTTTGGCTGTCGTGGGTGGTCCGGGTGCGGCCGGTGGCCGCGTCCCACACCCGGACCTGTCCGTCGAGGCCCACCGCGGCGACGGTACGTCCGTCAGGGCCGAAGGCGACCGCCTGCGGGGCAAGGTGACCGGTGAAGCTGTGCCGCGTGCGGCCGGTGGCCACGTCCCACACCCGTACAGCCGCCGGGGAGGAGGCGGCCACGGTACGACCGTCAGGGCTGAAGGCCATCCCGCCTACCGAACCGTCGGGGACGGTGAAGGTGCCGAGTTTTCTGCCGGTGGCCGGATCCCACAGGCATATCATCGCTTCGTCGCCACCGACGCCGGCGACAGCGAGGGTGCGTCCGTCGGGGCTGAACGCCGCGACCCCGCTGTGGTCGAGGCCGGTGAACGTGTGTCGGAGCCGGCCTCCGGGCAGATCCCAGATCCGCACTGTGCCGTCTTTGCCGTGGGCGGCGAGGGTGCGTCCGTCCGGGCTGAGGGCGAGGGAATGCACGGGTTCGGTGCCGCTGGTCAGGCGCTTGCGCAGCGGTAGCGCCGCGGCGGCGTACAGGGCGGCGGTGGCTTCGCGGGTCGGGCTGGTGCGGTAGGCGTGCACGGCGAGCAGTGAGGCGAGGTCGGGTTCGGAGTCCAGCAGTGCACCGGACTGGGCGGCCAGTTGCCGGGACTGGGCCAGGTGCTGGGCGGTGACCGCGCTCTGCCGCTGCCCCATGGCGAGGCCGGCGGCGACGAGGGCGAGGCACAGGGCGGTGGTGACCGCGGTGAGGAGCAGCCGGGACCGGCGACGGTCCTTCCGCTCGTAGCCGTGGCTGGCATCGAGGAAAGCTTGCTCCACGTCGGTCAGGTCCTCGCGCGGTGCGCGACCGAAGTGTTCCCGGGCGGCGGCGAGCCGACTTCCCCGGTACAGAGCGCCCTTCTCGCGGCCCAGTTCCTGCCAGGCGTGGGCCGCTTCGGTCAGGTTCCGGTGCGCACGCAGGCGTTCGCGGTCCTCCTCGATCCACCCGCGCAGCCGGGGCCAGGCCGTGATCAGGGCCTCATGGGCCATCTCTGCCGTGTCACCGTCCAGGGTGAGCAGCCGCGCCCCGGCGAGTGCCTCCAGCACCTGGGCGGTGTCGTCCCGGCCGGCGCCGGGCAGTTCCGCGCGCTCGACGGGACGGCGGGTGTCGGGGGTGCCGTCGCCGGGGGCGACCAGGCGCAGCAACACCCGGCGAGCGGCAGCCGCCTGGTCTTCGGTGAACCGGCCGTAGACCTTCTCGGCGGTCTTGGCGATCGCGCCGTCCAGGCATCCGGCCGCCTCGTAGCCCGCCATGGTCAGTGTCTTGCCGCGGCGGCGGCGCCAGGTCTCCCGCAACGCGTGGGACAGCAGCGGCAGCCCGCCCGGCGCGTCGGCGACCTCCTTGACCAGCCGAGTGGTGAGGACGCGTTCCACGGTCAGTCCGGCGGCCGTGGCCGGCTTGACGACGGCGTCGCGCAGCTCCGCCCGGCTCATCACTCCGGCCAGGAGATTGGCATCGCGCAGTGCGTCGGCCAGGTCGCGGTGCTCGGCGCAGCGGCCGTAGAAGTCGCCGCGCACCGCCAGCAGCACCCGCAGGCGGCTCTCGGGCTGCCGGGCCGTCAGCAGCAGGTCGATGAAGCGGGCACGCTCGGCGGCATCGTGGCAGAGGGTGAAGACCTCCTCGAACTGGTCGACGATCACGAACGTGTCCGCCCCGGCGCTGCCGTCGCCGGGAACTGCGGGGGCGAGGAGGGGTGCATGGGTGCGGGCGGGACGTTCGCCCGGGGTGAGGATCCGGATCGCGGCCGGGCGCAGGCCCGGCTCCTGAGTGCGTCGCAGGACGGGTAACAGGCCGGCCCGCAGCAGGGAGGACTTGCCACTGCCGGAGGGGCCGAAGACCGCGGCGAACCGCCGCCGGCGCAGCAGGTCGACCAGGTCGGCGGTGAGCTGTTCCCGGCCGAAGAACAGGCCGCTGTCCCCGGTCTCGAACCGTGCCAGACCCCGGTACGGCGCGAGTGATTCGTCGTCGTCCCGGGAGCCGTCACCGGCGGACTCCTCCACCGCCTCCTTCCACCGGGCCTCCCATTCCGCCAGGTCTCCACCGCACGCCCCCGCATAGGCCAGGGCCACCGGCAGCGTCGGCAACCGCTCGCCCGCCGCCGCCTGCGACAGCGTGGTCACCGAGTAGCCCGCCCGCCGGGCCAGAGCCCGGTAGGTGATCCCGTCCGCCTCCGCCCGCAGCTTGCGCAACTCGAACGCGAACCGCTGCACCGGACCCGCCGCCGGATCCACCGGCACCTCACGACGCCCCGCCACGCCTTCACCCCCTCCAGCCGCCCCGCGTCGGAGCGGGCAGTCGATCCATGCACCCTCTATGACACGAAAGGCTCGGGCCCCCGTCTCATTGTTCGGCCGCCGGAACGGTACTGCCGAACAATGCTCCGGCCGCTGAACTCGGTGATGTGAGCGGCGCGGGGGACCGCTCTGCGGGGAACGCCCTGCCGGTCGTCGGCGACCGGCAGCGCGGCCTGCGAGCGCGCCGACAGGGTCGAAGGCTCGGCGCTCTCCCCCCGCCCATTGCGGCCCCCGCCGGCACCCGCCTCACGACAAGCCCGACCGACACCCCACCGAAGAGGACTCTGCCCACGCATGGAATCCCCACCTCTCGTTCCTGCCGCACCAGCGCCCTCGCCTTCCGCTGCAGATCGATTACTGAAGGTGATATCGACGGCCGGTCCGTCGCGGTTGGGCTGGCTGGACGCGTTGCGCGGCATCGCCGCACTCGTCGTGGTGTTCGATCATTCGTCGTACACCTTCATGGCGGACTTCCGACGGGAGTTGATGCCGCAGTTCAACACCAGCCGCTACGGCATCATGGTGTTCTTCCTGGTGAGCGGCTACATCATCCCCGCGTCGCTGGAGCGCCGGGGCTGCGTCCGGACGTTCTGGATCGGACGGATCTTCCGTGTGTACCCACTGTGGGCGGCTGTCGTCACGGTGCTCCTCGCCCTGAACCTCTTGGGCGTTGCGGAGGTACGTGACTTCGGTCAGCAGAGCGCTGTCACCGTGGCTGTCGCCCACGCCACCATGCTCCAGGAGTTACTGGGGACACCCAGCCTCCTGCTCGTCCTGTGGACGCTCTCCTACGAGATGGCCTTCTACCTGCTGGTCGTCGCTCTTTTCACGGCCCGCCTCCACCGGCAGTCCGCGGCGGTCGCCGTCGTTCTGGCCGTACTCGCCGCTGTGAGCGTGACGGCAGGGGGTGTGCTGCCGTCCTCTGCCCTGTCCGGTCTGGTCGGCACCGGCCCGCTGATCACGTTTGTCTCGATCGCCATGGGGGCCGCCCTGTGCTGTGCGAGCGCCGGGTCGTCCGTACTCCGGGGGTTCGGGGGTGCGCTGGGCGGCGTGACGGCGCTCGTCCTGGTCTCGTTCAACGGCACGGTCCCGCTGTGGGAGGGCCTGGTGATCCTCTCCGTGATGTTCTTCGGCACCGCCGTCTACCGTGCCGAGAACGGTCAGAGCAGCTGGCGCCGTGCGGCCGGCGCTGCCGTCGTCGTGGTCGCCTGTGCCGTGGGGAGTGCGTACCGGTACGGCGACGGTGAGCACTTCACACGGCGCGGCTGGATCATCGCGTTCCTGCTGGCCGTGCTCACCTTCGGAGCCGGACTGGCGTCGCGCCGCCGACGCATACCGCGGATGCTGACCGGGTTGGGAACGATCAGCTACTCGGTCTATCTGGTGCATCCGGTACTGCTGGCGGTGATCGACAGCACGATCGGCCGACGGCGGCAGGACAGCCCCGCGCTCGAAGTGGCGTTCTTGATCGTGCTGCTGCCCCTGTGCCTGCTGACTTACCGTTACATCGAAGCGCCGAGCCAGACCCGGGGTCGCAGGCTGGCACGCCGCGTGCAGCCACCGTGACGAGCGCCCGTACCGCACCGCCTTCGAGGTGCCACTGCTGACGCGTGTGTACCCGACAGAAACCGCCAGGTGTCGGCAGGGTGGCCAGGGTCGATTGTCATCGGGTCGTGGCACAGTGCGCGGTCATGGACATCGACACGTTCTGGAACGTCATCGAAGCCGCGCGAGCCAGGGCGGCCGAAACGAGCGAGCCATTCGACGAGGTCCTTGTCGAGCAGCTCGCGGACAGACCGGGGCAGGAGATCCTGGAGTACGCGGAACGCTTCGACGAACTGCACGACGCCCTGTACCGCTGGGACGTGTGGGCGGCTGCCTACCTCATCGGGGGCGGGTGCTCCGACGACAGTTTCATGGACTTCCGTGCCGGGGTGATCGCTTCAGGCTGTCAGTGGTACCGGCGTGTGGCCACTGACCCGGACAGCCTCGCGGCGCACCCTGGTGTGGTTCAGGCCGCGAACGTCCGGGACCGTTCCGAGGTGCTGTTCTACGAGGGCGTGAACTATGCGGCCAGCGGGGCGTTCGAGCGGATCACGGGTGATGCGGATGCCTTCTACGAAGCCTGGCACAGTTTCCGCGGGGCTGACGCAGAGAGCGACAACGCGGTTGACATGGGTGAGGACTTCGACTTCGACGACGACAAGGAGATGAGCCGTCGGCTTCCCCGTCTGGCAGCTCTGTTCCTTGGCTCAAACCCCTGAAAGGTGGGTGGGTCGGCGAGACCGAACGCGTGCCCTGGGCATGACGCGAGGTCCACTCCGGCGAATTGGTGAAGAGGAAGACAGCCGAGGCGGACGACAGGCACCGGCAAAGCGACATCTTCGGCGCGTCCCGCAGCGCTCCTCGGTATCGAAGACGTGACTACCCGTTGGCGAACTCGCACTGGAGATCGGCCCAGCGCCGCTGTTCGTCGGGGGTGTAACCGGTCTGGTCGCGGAGGTGGACGAGGGCGTTGACCCACTGGTCCCAGAGGCCGTCGGGCTGGGTGAAGCGGTCGGCGTGGTGGGTGCCGAGGTGGGCGTCGAGACGGAGGAGAGCGCCGAGGGCTGCGGGCTGGTCGTAGCGGAGGTCGGTGCGGGGCAGGTAGCGGTCGAGGTAAGCGGTAAGGATCTCGGCGTCCGCGTGCGTGCCGAGGCGGGCGAGGGCGAAGCAGTATCCGCGGCCGGAGTAGCAGACCTCACTGGCCAGGAGCAGATCGCCGATGGGATCGCGGAACGCTTCGCGGCGGTCGATGCCGATCAGCCAGGCCGCAGTCAGTCGCGCACGCCACTCGAAGTCGAGGAGAGCCGCCAGTTCGGCGTCGGTGATCGTGGCCGCGTCGTCGAGCAGACGGCGCGTGAAGCGCTTGGAGTGTGGCCATCCGGGGCGTAGGAACCGGTAGCTGTTCAGTTCGAGGTAGCGCGGATGAGGCGAGTCTTTCCTCGTCACGTAGCGCTTGATCACATGGCCGAAGCCGATCTCCTCAGGGTGCTGGAACGGCATGGGTCCTCACCTTTCCGGGTGCAGGTCGGTGCGGTCGATCCAGGCGGGGGTGACGAAGATGCTGTCTCCGGCAGGGGCTTCGGAGGATTCCGGCAGGCACCAGGTGCGGGCCTCTTCGACCAGGTGCTCCCAGGGCGCGGTCCAGTCGAGTTCCCAGTCCGGGCCGGTGCCGGAGATGCCGTACGTGCGACTGGCCTCCACCCGCCAGAACTGCGAGCGGCTCGTCCGCGGCCGGAGGGCGGGCGTACCGCCGACCGGGTTGGTCGCAGACGCCGAGGTGCCGGTAGTCGTGCTGGGCGTCGATCAGGGAGACCTTGTTCGCTCCGCCGCCCATGGTCGGCCGGCGGAACTGGAGCCTGTCGTCCTCCCAGAAGCAGACGGGACAGATCCCGGAGGAGCCGGGCACGGCGTCGAGCACGCGGTGCCCGCAGCCGTGGCAGGGGGAGCGGTCGCTCACGTGCGCAGTCTCGTTGCAGGTCCGGCCGGTGCGCCATGGATTTTTCTGTTCGGCGCCCCGGCCAGTCCGCAGGACGCTCGTAAACAGCCGTCGGGAGTCAACGCATGCCAACGCGGAAACCCCAGGTCAGAGGCCTGGATGGGGCTCCGCCGCAGGTCAGGATCGGGGATCAGGCATTCGCTTCAACGTCTGATGCGTTCGGCGAAAGGCCGCCCGATCTGCTGCGGGGGAACCTCGGCGAGCGAGGCCGTGCAGGCCAGGTTGCGGCAACTGGTGTCCGAGGCGTTGGGCGGGTACGAGGTCCGGGACATGCCCGGTACGGCCTCCGTCGTATCCGGCGCAGGGCCGACTTGACAGCCGACTGGTCACGGAGAACACGGCGTCAGCTTGTGTGCAGGGCCAGGGTGAGTACGACATAGCTGTGGTGCTCGCGCCCGTGCGGTGAGCGGACGGTCGACACGAGGATTTCGGCGGTGATCCGACGGTTCGCGTAGGCACTCAGCAGGCTGGTGACCTCGTGATCCACGCGCGCCGTGATCACGCCCCGGTCGGCCGTCTCGATCTCCACCGTTCCCCGCAGCACGCTGCCGCCGACGAGCCTGCCCGCCAACCGTTCCGAGTGCTCCTCGGGCTGCGCGGCGCGCAGCGCGTCCCGGCATCGCTGGGCGTTCCTCGAGCCGAGGCGGGAGGCACGCACACCGTTGTACGGGGAACTCCAGGTCAGGCTGACATCGGTGCCCGAGTCAGCGAGTACCTCTGTCAGGTCGGCAAGACGGTTGAAGACCCGGCCACCCAGGGGCAGCGCTGTTTCGATCACCGCGTCGATGGCTCCTGGCCCTGTCTCCGCCCGGTCAGTGATGTCAAGGACAGTTCCCATCGCGCGGTCCAGCAACGACTCCGTCGGGGCCATCTCCGGTAGCGGGGGCTCGACCTCGTCCGCCGGTGCTTCCTCCAGGACCATGCCGTACGACGAGGGGAAGCTCGCTGCAGCGTAGAGCCGAGTTGCCTTTCGGACGGCTTGCGGCAACGGACCGTAGTCGTGTGTGGGGCGACTTTCGTCGAGGGCGTGGGCGACGGTGGTGACGGCCTCCTGGAAGAGGGTCAGCCACTGTCCGAGTACGGACGACTCCACGCGATGTTCCCGGACGGGCGTCCCTTCGAGAGCCAGCCGGAGCGATCGCCGAGCCGTACCGGCTTCGGCGCTGCTGGTTGCGCAACCCACGGTCTTCAGCAGCTTGCGTCGCTGTGCCGCAGCGAATTCATCTGCTGACCGCACCGGATGATGCCCGTCTGCTTTGGCACGGTTGGCCTGTATCCAGGCCCGCAGGGCTTCCTTGTCCGAGGGATCGGGCAGGTTCTGCGGACTGTTCACAGCAGCACCTCCACATATCCTCGCCGGGCCCTGTCGGGGACACCGTTCTGCCCGCTCCGGCAGCGCTGCCAGACCTCGTCATAGACCCCGAGGCTCTCGAAGGCCTTGTGGTCGCCGGGTGCCATGGCCCCGGTCACCCCCAGGGAGCGGAAGTCCTCCGTCTCGGGAAGGCGCAGGACATACGCGTCCACTCGCATGCCATGGCGCGCACACCAGTCCTTGGTACCCAGATTGTCAAGGTAGTCAACCGTGTCGGCGTCCGCCATCGCCCGAGCGTATGCATCTGGAGATATGAGGTAGGTGACGTCGACGTCCTCGGGATCCACTTTGCCGCTGACGAAGCTTCCGGCGAGCCAGAGCCGACCCACTGCTCCGGTTGTGAGTTCCACCATCGCGTAGTGGGTCTGCAGCTCTCCGAAGAGGCGGCCGCGCGTGGACGATTCCGTGAAGTACGTCGCCTTCACCAGTTCCGACTCGACTTCGTCCCAGGTCAGCGGAAACCTACCCGGAGGAGGGCACTCCGTGACGGAATCGAATGCGGGCAGTGGTGACATGCGGGCCCTTTGGTCAAATGGTGTACGTAGAGTAAACCTAGTGGGTCTCTCGGTGACGTGTGGGCCGAACGCGTGAAAGCGTGGCAAAGCTGCCGACCCGCAGGAGATGGTGATCGACAGCACGGTCGGCCGGCGGCGGTAGGACGATCCCGTGCTCGTGGTGGCGTTCTTCGCCGTGCTGTTGCCGCTGTGCCTGCTGACCCACCATTGCGTCGAAGTGCCGAGTCAGACCTGGGGCCGCAGGTTGGCGCGCCGTGTGCAGTCACTGGTGAGCGTCCGTGACGCACATCGTCTCTGCGATGCCACCGCAGACGCGTGGATGTCCGACAGGGGCAGCGGCGTCTCGACGGGGTGGCCCGGACCGATTGTCATCGGGGCGTGGCACAGTGCGTGATCGTGGGCGTCGAGGCGGCCACCGCCTTTACCGCGATGGTGCTCGGGACGATGGCCGGCTCCTGTGCTGAGTCGTGGACTGTGCAGTACGCGACGAGAGAGGGTCGGGCGGAAGACTCTTCCCCGGCCTTTCCCGGGCGGCTTTCGCGTGGGTGGCGGGGGCGCGGCAGGTGTTCGCCGAGGAGGCGGGGGCGGCTTCGAAGTTGTTGATGGATGCCGGTTTGCACGGGCGCAGGTATGCGATCGATGCTGAGGTCGCCGAGGCCGCTTTGCGGCAGCACCGCCCCGTGGTCATGGTGACCTCCGACATCGACGACATGGTCAAGCTGTGCGGCCATCGCGTCCGGCTCGTGGCGGTGTGATGTCCCTTGGCCCGGCTCACCCACGCAGTCCCATCGACGAGCCGGAGACAGTCCGCAGGATGCTCGTGACGCCCGTCGGCGGACTGACGAGGGCGTGGAGGTTGAACAGGGCTGTTCGGGGTGCCGGTCAGAAGGCCGTTTCTGCCGCCCGGAGGCGGGGTCGGGTGTCGGTGAAGGAGTACGGGGGCCAGGGGCCCAGGAAGCGGATGCGGACGGCGGGTCGGCGGGTCCGCAGTTCGGTCAGCACGGTGCCGACGGTGTCGATGTCCTCCCGCCTGACGAGCAGGGCGGCGCACAGGACGTCCGTCTCGTCCGCGGCACGGTGGGTGGGGCCGCGGTCGCGGTAGTCCTCGGCGACGGAGAGCAGACGGTGCCTGGTCTCGGCGTGCAGGGTGTCGGCGAGCCGTCCGGCCGCGTTGCGGGCCCGGTGCTCCCGCTGCTTGGCCATCAGCCTGCGCATGCCGGGTGACAGGTCGTCCGGCAGGCCCTCCGGTGCGTCCTCTCCCGCGCCGCCCGCTTCGCCGGTGGTGACGGCCGTACGGTCCACGGTGATGTCGACCCGCAGTTCGCACCGGCCGGACAGTTCCTCCAACCGGCCCGCGATGTCCGCCGCCTGCTCGGTGATCCACTCGGTCAGGCGCCGTTCGGCGCTCCGTCCGGCCGCGGGCCGGTCTTCGGCCGGCGGCTCCTCGGCGACCAGGACGTTGAAGGTCATCGGCAGGACGCTGCCGGTGCGCTCCCACACGGTGTTCACCGCCCGGCTCTGCTCCTCCACCCAGCGGCGCACCTGCTCGTCGTCGCCCTGGAGGGGAGACGGCGGGGCGTCGTGCACCAGTGCCGCGACGGAGGTGCCGGGCGCGCGCACCAGCCGCAGGGGGCGACCGTCGATCCCGGTGACGCCGTCGGCTGCGTCCTGGCGGTCCGGCCGGTCCGGGAGCAGCGCGTACACGTACAACGCGGTGTGCTCGGTCATCGGCCCGCCTCCTCCGCCCAGCGCCGCGGGTTGACCAGCTTGTCCACGACGTCGTCGACCACCTCGTCCAGCCCCCGGTGCAGGTCGGCGACCGAGGAGACGATGCCGTGGTCCTCCTTGATCTGCTCCAGCGCCTCGTCCAGTTCCAGCAGGGCGTCCGCCAGGCGTTCGGCCTCCTGCGGGGTCAGGTCGTGGCCGTTCATGCGGCGCAGCGCCTGGCGGTCCAGCGCCTCCTGGATGACCTCCACCAAGGTGACCACCAAGGACAGCACCCCGTGTTTGAGGCTCTTCTCGTCGACGGTCAACGGCATGTCGGCGCTCCTTCCTCCTGCTGTCGTGCTCGCTCGCTCATCCGGCCGCCGCCACGGGCCCCGCCGCGCGCAGCCGTTCCGTCCAGGCCGCCGGATCGTCCGCGGCCAGCCGCACCTCGTCGCCCGCGGTGGTGTGCACCGCGAGGACGCCGTCCTCCCCGGCGGGGCTGTAGGCGGGCACCCGCCGCACCGCGGTGATGTCCGCCGTGGACAGCACGAGCGCCGGCCGGGAATCCACGGGGGACTTCCAGATCAGCCTGTCGGCGGTCAGCCGTCCCCGACCGCCGCGCCACAACGGCCCGCCCCGGCGCGGTTCGTGGTACCACAGGTGCCCCTCGACGGAAGGCGGCTCCTCCTCGGCGGGGGGCGTGAACGGGAGGGCGGCCACCGGGCGGCCCGCGCACGCCTCGGTGATCAGGGCGTGCAGTTCTCCGGGCTCCCGGGCCGAGAGGCGTTCCTGACCGCCGTCGGCCAGCGCGACGTCCAGGCGCAGCCGTTCCTCGCCCCCGACCGTCCGCTCCGGTGCGAGACGCACGGCGGTGACGGCGTCGAGGCGGGTCTGCCACAGGATCTCCCGCGGTTCGTCCCGCAGGACGACGAGGCGCCGGTCGGTGAGGTGGACGGTGCCGGGCCGCCAGCCGTGGTAGAGGCCCTCCGTCAGGAGGTGGCCGCCGCTCATCCGGCAGACGACGTTCTCGCCCTCCTCCAGCTCGAGGGCACGGCGGGCGACGGACCGCTCGGCCCAGGCGCGGGTCTCCTCGTCCCAGTGGCGCATCATCCCGTGCTCCAGCATCGTCTCCATCCCGGCGACGGCCGCCCGGAGGGAGACGCCGATCAACGGGATGTCGGCCACGGCGACGATCAGGTCCAGGTGCAGGACCGCGCCCTTGTTCAGCAGGACTTCCAGCAGGTCGTCCAGGGTGACCCGCGGGTCCCGGGTGGGGCGCATCGGTGCCGGGTCAGCCGTCACGCCGTTCCGCCTCACCCTCGTCGTCGGTGGCGGCGGCGGTGGCGGTGCCGGCGGGCTCCTCCCGGCGCTCGGACCCCGCCGCCGGGAGTGCGTGCTCGGGGCGGTTCCGCACCTGGGCCTGCGCGCTGCGCCACCCGCACCAGGGGCACCACTCGTCCAGCAGCTGCTCGACCGGGGCGCGCTTGCCGCAGGCCGGGCAGGTCTCCTTCTCCTCGCGTGCACGGCGCCACGCGGCGGTCTCGGTGTCCGTGCCGGACGGGAACTCCAGCCCGTAGCGGGCCGCCGTCTCGAACGAGGCCAGCGCCGCGCGCAGACGGATGCCCAGCAGCTCCACCCCGGCCACCGAGACCATGATGTCGGCGTTGAGCACGAGGCCCTTGTCCAGCAGGGTTTCCACCACGTGGGCGAGGCTGCCGTCGCCGTCCCGCCGGGGCTGCATCGGGGACGGGCCCGCACCCGGAACCCCGCCCCGGGACGGGCCACCCCACGAGACCGCGGACGGGGACCTGCTGTCGCTCGGGGCGGTCCTCTCGGGATAGTTGCTCATTCCGCGCGTTTGTCCGCTCTCCTGTCACTTACACACCCGGGACACACCCGGGCCCGGGCCGAGAACGCGTGGGGACGGGACGATCCACAGCGCACCGCGGACGTCCGACGGGGCCCGGGGGCCGCGGTGGGAGGATGCGGGGAGGGCCGGAGAAAGGGCGGGAAGCGTGGGGCGGGGTGAGCGGGAGACGGTCGCGAGGGGAGCGCGACTGCACGAGGCGGCGCGGGCGGTGCTCGGTGACCACGACAGGGCCGTCGAGGTGGTACGGGCGGCACTGAAGCCGATCCACGAGGCGGCGGTGCGGCGGGAGCTCGACGCCATCCCCGTCGCCCGGCTGCAGGACGTCACCGAAGGACGGCTCCGGCTGGGGGAAGTCGAGAAGAGCGGACTGCGCACCGTGGGCAGCGTGCTCGAAGCGGGCCCCTACCGGCTGCGGCAGATTCCCGGTGTCGGGCAGCGCACCGTCGACCGGACGCTCGCCGCCGCCCGACGGCTCTCCGAGGCCGCGCACGAGACCGTGGCCGTCCACATCGACGTGGACCGGCCGGAACCGGGCACCACCGCGCTCGTCAGGGCCCTGCACGTACTGGTGGAGGCCGGCCCGGAGACCCGGCGCGCCGTCGACAGGGCCACCGCACTGTCGGAGCGGCTCGCTCCACTGCTGACCGACGCCGGGCCCGCCGCCAGGCGTCTCGGGATGCTCGTGGCGGGCCGGGAGAAGAGGGCGCGCGCGCTGACCGCGGTCACCGGTATCCGGACGCTGGTGGACGAGGAGGAGCGGGCGGGCCTGCCCGGACTGCTCGCCCAGGCCTCGGTGGACCTGCTGCGGGGGCCTTCCTCCGAGGTCGCGGCCTGGGTGGACTTCGAGCTCCGCTCGGCCGAGTACTACAGCCTGCTCGCCGAGATCTCCGGACGGTCGCCCGACGCGGCCGCCACCGAGGGGTTCCTGCCCGACGAGATCGCCGAGCGGGTGCGGACCCAGCATCTCGACGACGCCCACCGGCGGGTGTCCCTGCGCGGTTACCAGGCGTTCGGCGCGCGGTTCGCCCTCGCGCAGCGCAAGGTGATACTCGGCGACGAGATGGGGCTCGGCAAGACCGTCCAGGCGATCGCCGTGCTGGCCCATCTGGCCGCCGAGGGACAGAGCCACTTCATGGTCGTCTGCCCGGCGAGCGTCCTGGTGAACTGGACCCGGGAGATCGAGACCCGCAGCTCCCTGCGTGTCAGCGTGCTCCACGGTCCCGACCGGCACGACGCGTTCGCCGACTGGAAGGGGCGGGGCGGGGTCGGGGTGACCACGTTCGACGCACTGCGCGGATTCCCCACGCCGGGCGGAGGCGAGATCGGGCTGTTCGTGGTCGACGAGGCGCACTCCGTGAAGAACCCGAAGGCCAAGCGGTCCCAGGCGGTCGCCCTGTGGGCGGAGCGCTGCGAGCGCGTCCTCCTCATGACCGGAACCCCGATGGAGAACAGGGTCGCGGAGTTCCGCAACCTGGTCCGGATGCTCGACGGCGAGGTCGCGGAGTCCCTAGGCGAGGGGGACGCGCCGGCCGGATCGGTCGCCTTCCGCAAGACCGTCGCCCCGGTCTACCTGCGGCGCAACCAGGAGGACGTGCTGACGGAACTGCCGAGTCTCCAGCAGACCGACGAGTGGGAGGAGTTGAGCGTCTCGGACGAGGAGGCGTACCGCGAGGCCGTGCGCGCCGGCAACTTCATGGCGATGCGCAGGGCCGCGTACGCGCGCCCCGGGAAGTCGGCCAAGCTGGAGCGGCTCCGGGAGATCGTCCAGGAGGCCGGTGAGAACGGGCAGAAGACGGTGGTCTTCTCCTACTTCAAGGACGTCCTGGGCGTGGTGAAGGAGACACTCGACACGGCACTCGACACGGCGCCCGCCGACGGCGCCGCGGTGTTCGGTCCGCTCACCGGAGGCGTCCCGGCCGGACGGCGGCAGCAGATCGTCGACGACTTCACCGGCGCCCCGGGCCCCGCGGTGCTGCTGGCGCAGATCCAGGCGGCGGGCGTCGGCCTCAACATGCAGGCCGCCTCGGTCGTCGTCATCTGCGAACCCCAGATCAAGCCGACCCTCGAGCACCAGGCGGTGGCCCGGGCCCACCGCATGGGCCAGGTCAGGCCGGTCTGTGTGCACCGCCTCCTCGCCACCGGGGGAGTGGACGAACGCATGGTGAGGATGCTGGAGGACAAGACCCGTCTGTTCGACGCCTACGCACGCCGCAGCGCCGTGGCCGAAGCCACCCCGGACGCGGTCGACGTCTCGGACACCGAGCTGGCGCGCCGGATCGTCGAGGAGGAACAGGCACGCCTGGGCATGACCGACGAGCGGCCCGCGGCACCCGAATGAGAGAGGGGCTGACGGCGGATCACCGGCCCGGCCGCCGACGGTCCGGTCCCGGTGCCGTGTGGTCGAAGGCGTCGGCCGCCTCCTCGTCGGGGCGGCGAGCGGTGCGCGGGTGTGTGGTCCGTAGCAGCTCACCAGGGATCCGGAGGCATGCGGGTCCGTCTCCTCCGGTTCGCTCGTGACCGAGCAGCCGCCGCCCTCCACGTCGCCCGGCCGGCCATGAGCCGGCGGCTGCGCGGGCTGGAGGAGCGCCTCGGTTTCGCGCTGTTCGAACGCGGCGGGGCCGGCGTGGTGCTCGCTCCCAGGGGTCCTGCCTCCTGTCTTGTGCCGCCCGGCTCACAGGAATTCTTCACACCGTCCCGCCGACCGGCCGGGTGCGCGTGTCCTGTGCCGCGCCGGGTACTCGCGCCGAGGCGAAGAAGGGGGCCGCGCTGTGGCGGCGGCCGGGGGGAGCGGACGCGGGACGGGAGGAAGACCGGTTGGCGGCACGGTTTCGGAGGATGGCTCGCCTGCTGGGGTGGGAGCTCGCCGCGGTGGGCCGGAGCGCCCGCTCCGCGCTGAGACATCCGGGCCCCGAGCGGGACACCATGGTGCAGTCGCTCAAGGCCGCCGGCGCGGCGATCGCCGCCTGGGCGCTGACCGGATGGTGGCTCGAAGCGCCGATGGCCCTGCTGGCCCCCTGGACCGCCATCGCGCTGGTGGCGAGCACCGTCTACCGGTCGGTGTACGCAGGGGTGCAGCAGTTCGCCGTCATCGTGGTGGGCACGCTGTGGGCCTCGGCGGCACTGGCCGCCACCGGGAACTCCACCCTGGGCGCGATGGCCCTCACCCTGCCGCCCCTGGTGCTGATCGGCACCCATCGCCGACTGGGCGACCAGGGCATCTACGGCGCCACCACGGCCCTGTTCGTCATCACCTACGGCGCGTCCACGGCGGGAGCCGTCGGCCACCGGCTGCTCGAGACGCTGATCGGTGCCGTGGTCGGTATCGCGGTCAACGCGTTCGTGCTGCCGCCGGTGCATCTGCGCAGCGTGCGGGAGAACCTCCACGCGCTGGTCCACCACGGTGGGGAGCTCCTGGCCGCGGTGGCCGAGGGGCTCCGTGGGGAGGACGGGCTGTCGGACGCCGCGGAGTGGCACGACCGGGCCTGGAGGCTGGGCGGGACGGTGCGGGCCCTGGCCGACGCCAGGGGGTGGACGTCGGAGAGCTACCGGTTCAACCCCGGGTGGCGGATGCGCCGCAACGCCCCCGCGCTGCCCCCGACCGAAGTGGACACGGCCTGGGAGCGGATCAGCGGTCATCTCGTCGCCCTCACCCGTACCCTCGAGGGCGCGGCCGGCGACGAGCCGCGCCTGGTGCCCCCCTCCTCCGCGTACCTGGTCCGCTGTGCCGACGTGCTGGAGCGGGCGGCGACCGTGTGCCGCGTGGACGCGGAGGTCCTGGAGGAGGCCGGACGGTCCCTCTCCGCGTCGCAGCAGGACCGGCGGGACGCCGCACTGCGGGAAGCGCTGGCCGCCCACGACGCGCTGACCACGGACATCAGGCGGGAGGAGGGGGCGGCGGTCGCCACGGGAGGCGAACTCGCCGTGGAGAGCCACCAGCTCCTGTGCGAACTGGCGAACGTGGCCGGACACCATCGGCGCGCGCCCGCACCGGAGCGGTAGCGGCGGGCACGCGCTGATGGTGTCCGGCCTGTCCGACGAGGGCGGTCAGCGCCCGACGGCCTTGCGCAGTTGCTGCTTGTTCATGGTCGAACGGCCTTCGACGTTCTTCTTCTTCGCCTCTTCGTAGAGCTGGTCCTTCGTGGGGCCCTGCGCGCCCCTGTGGGAACGCTCTCCGCCCCGCTGCGACGCTGACTTCGGGTCCTGGGTGGAGGTTTTGCTCGAGGACCTGGCCTCACCCGAGCGCGCACGCTCCTTGTTCACCGTGCGCGCGGCGATCTCCTTCGCACGCCGCTCCGACCTGCCGCGCTCCTCGGCGCTCTCCTTGATGTGCTCGTACTGCCGCTCTCGCTTGGCGTTCGATCCGGACGGCATGACGTGTCTCCTCTGTCTCGTCTGTCTCGTGCATCTCGCGTCTCGTGCATCTCGCGCGTCCCGCACGGATGTCACACGGGCACCGGCGCTCTGCGGGTACCCACGACCGGCGGCATGCCACGCCGCGCTGCCGCACCGCGTCGTGCCGCGGGCGTTAACCGCGCACGACATGGGCACTCGTCCGCGAGGCACCCCGGTCCGCGACGTCAGGAAGCCGCGCGGGCCGCGCACCGTAGAAGGAGGCCGTGATGTCACCTCTGACCGCTTCCCCGTCCATCCGGGGACTGTCGGCCGTGGTCACCGGCGGTTCGCGGGGGCTGGGGCTGCTCCTCGCGGACGAGCTGGCCGCTCGGCACTGCGCCGTGACGATAGTCGCCCGGGACGGCGAGGAACTGACCCGGGCGGCGGACCTGCTCCGCCGGCGCCGCGGGGCACGCATCCGCACGGCGGTGTGCGACGTGCGGGACCGTACGGCCGTGCGGGACGCGCTCGGCGAAACCGCCAGGGAACACGGAGGCGTCGACCTGGTGATCGCCAACGCCGGGATCATCCAGGTGGCGCCGGTGAAGGCCGTCGGCGCCGAGGAGTTCCGGTCCGCGATGGACACGATCTTCTACGGCGCGCTGTACACGTCGCTGGAGGCGCTGCCGTATCTGCGGAGGAGCCCGGCCGGCGGCCGGCTCGCGCTGATCGGTTCGGTCGGCGGGCTGCTCGCCGCCCCGCATCTGCTGCCGTACTCCTGCGCCAAGTCCGCCGTGGGAACGCTGGCGGAGGGGCTCCACGCCGAAGCCGCTCTCGACGGGATCTCCGTCACCGCCGTCCACCCGGGCCTCATGCGCACCGGCTCCCACCTGCAAGCCGTGTTCGGGGGCGAGCAGGAGAAGGAGTTCGCCTGGTTCTCGACGGTGGCGGGCATGCCGTTGGTGTCCATGGACGCCGGCCGGGCGGCGAAGGCCATCGTCCGCGGCGTCCAGCGACGGCGTACCCGGATCGTGCTCACGCCCGCCGCCCGCGTGGCCGGCCTGGTGCACGGTGTGGCACCGGCGCTCACCACCCGGGCCACCTCCCTGGCCGCCCGCATGCTCCCGTCCGCCGGAGACGGCCGTCGGGGGCTCCGGAAGGGCGCCGAGGTCGGGCCTCCGTCCCACCCGGTGGCGCGCAGGGTCCGTGCGTGGGGCAGCGCGCTCAACGACCGCGCGTCGCGGGCGTACAACCAGCGTCCCGTGTGACGGCAGGGTGCGGTGCGCACAGCGGGCGACATGAACAGGAGGACGACGTGCACAGGAGGGCGACACCATGACGAACGGGAACGACGCACCGAAGGACCCCACCAGCCTGCACCCGCAGCCGAACTTTCCCTCGCAGGACCAGCCGCACCCGGGCTGGACCGGTCCGATGGACCCGCCGCCCGACCACGGCGAGGACTCCTACCGCGGCAGCGGGCTGCTGAGGGACCGGAGGACCGTGGTCACCGGAGGCGACTCCGGTATCGGCCGGGCGGTCGCCCTCGCGTTCGCCCGGGAGGGCGCCGACGTCCTGTTCACCCATCTGCCGGAGGAGGAGGACGAGGCGCGTGAGACGACGCGGCTCGTGGAGGAGGCGGGCCGGCGCGCCGTGGCCGTCGCCTGCGACATCCGCGAGGAGTCCCAGTGCCGGTCGCTGGTCGACAGGGCGGTGGCGGAGTTCGGGCGCATCGACGTCCTCGTCAACAACGCCGCCTACCAGATGGCTCAGCCGAAGGGCATCGGCAGCATCTCCACCGAGCAGTTCGACCGGGTCGTGCGCACGAACCTCTACGGCATGTTCTGGCTGTGCAAGTTCTCCCTGCCGCACATCCCGGCGGGCGGCTCGATCATCAACACCACGTCCGTCCAGGCCTACAAGCCCACCCCCCACCTCCTGGACTACGCGATGACGAAGGGGGGAATCGTCACGTTCACGCAGGGCCTGGCCCAGATGCTCGTGTCCGACGGGATCCGGGTGAACGCCGTGGCCCCCGGGCCCGTGTGGACCCCGCTGATCCCCGCGACGCTGGAGGACACCGCCGAGTTCGGCAAGCAGAGTCCTCTCGGCCGCCCCGCCCAGCCGGCGGAGATGGCGCCCGCCTATGTCTACCTGGCCTCGGAGCAGGCCAGTTTCATCACCGCGGAGGTCCTCAACGCGACGGGCGGTACGCCCCTGCCCTGACCCCGTGACGGGGCTGCTCCGGCCGGCCGCCGTCCCGGGCTGACGTCGCCGCGTCGCCGCCCGGGACGGCGGCCCGTCCGGACCCGCCCGTACCCGTCCGGAGCCGTTCGGGCCTCTTCGCGGAGCCCGGCGAGACCCGCGGTGATCTCGGGTTCACCGTGCCGCACTTCGGGCGAAGTGCGGCTTTCGTGTGTTCGCCCAAGGGTGTTCGACGAGACCTCCCGCCTGACGTGGCGCGCCACCGGAGAGGTGTCGTCGAAAGCCCGGTGGGAATATGACGCGCGCATGGCAGGCCTGTTTCGTTCGTGCAGGCCTCTTGTGCGATTCCTGTGGGGCCCTCAATCTTTCATCTGACGCACGGAGTTGACCGGTCACCGAGAGTTGTCATGGGCAGGTCAATAGTGGGTCCGCTGTGCCACCCGCGCAGCCCGTGCGCCGACCGCACCACCCCCCACAACAGCGCACCACCGACTGAAGAGGAACCCTCACATGACAGTGATGCGTCATCCCCGGCGAAGAATGGCCACCCTCGGCGTCGCGACCAGCGCGGCGCTCGTGGCGGGGCTCGTCGCCGCACTCCCCGCCGGCGCGGCCCCCACCGCTGCCGAAGGCCGCATCCAGTACGAGGGCGCGGCGAACGCCGTCGCCGACAGCTTCATCGTGACCCTGAAGGCGGACGAGGCCAAGGCCGGCTCCGCCGAGGGCCGCGCCCTGGCGAAGAAGTACGGCGCCGAGATCGAGCGGACCTACACCAAGGCCCTCAACGGCTACGAGATCGAGGCCTCCGAGGCCGAGGCGAAACGTCTCGCCGCCGACCCGGCCGTCGCCTCGGTGATCCAGAACCGCATCTTCCACACCACCGCGACCCAGCCCAGCCCGCCCTCCTGGGGCCTGGACCGCATCGACCAGCGGAACCTGCCGCTGAACAACTCGTACACCTACCCGGACTCGGCCGGGGAGGGGGTGACCGCCTACGTCATCGACACCGGCGTCCGCATCACGCACAGCGACTTCGGCGGCCGGGCCTCCTACGGCTACGACGCCGTTGACAACGACAACACCGCCCAGGACGGCAACGGCCACGGCACCCATGTGGCGGGCACCGTCGCCGGCAACGCCTACGGCGTGGCCAAGAAGGCGAAGGTCGTCGGCGTCCGGGTGCTGAACAACTCCGGCTCCGGCACCACCGCCCAGGTTGTCGCGGGCATCGACTGGGTCGCCCGGAACGCGGTCAAGCCCGCCGTGGCCAACATGTCCCTCGGCGGCGGCGCCGACAGCGCCCTCGACACGGCCGTGCGCAACGCGGTCGCCTCCGGCGTCACCTTCGTCGTCGCGGCGGGCAACGAGTCCACCAACGCCTCCACCAAGTCCCCGGCCCGCGTCGCCGAGGCGATCACCGTCGGCGCCACCACCTCCAGCGACGCCCGCGCCAGCTACTCCAACTACGGTTCGATCCTCGACGTGTTCGCGCCGGGCTCCTCCATCACCTCCGCCTGGCACACCGGCGACACGGCCACCAACACCATCTCCGGTACGTCCATGGCGAGCCCGCACGTCGCCGGAGCGGCCGCCCTCCACCTGGCCGCCAACCCCTCGGCCACCCCCGCCCAGGTCTCCTCCGCGCTGACGGCCGCCGCCACCGCCGGCGTCGTCGGCAACCCCGGCAGCGGTTCCCCCAACCGCCTGCTGAACGTGGGGGAGGGCGGCGGCACCACCCCGCCGCCCCCCGGTGACCGCTTCGAGAGCACCCAGGGCGTAGCCATCCCCGACCGGTCCACCGTCGAGTCCCCGATCACCGTCTCGGGCGTCTCCGGCAACGCACCCTCCGACCTGGCCGTCGAGGTGAACATCACCCACACCTACATCGGTGACCTCCAGGTCCAGTTGGTCGCCCCCGACGGCACGGCGTACACGCTGAAGTCGTACGGCACCGGCGGCAGCACGGACGACATCAACACCACGTACACGGTCGACGCCTCCTCGAAGACCGCGAACGGCACGTGGAAGCTGCGGGTGAGCGACAACGCCTGGCTGGACTCGGGCCGGCTCAACGGCTGGGCCCTGCAGTTCTGACGTAGGGCCTGACCCCGCGTCAACCCTGTTCCCGCGCCTCGTCCCCGCGGTCGGGCTCCGGGCCGGTGACCCGGCCGCCCGCCGCGGGGGCGGGGCGCGCGGCATCCGGTGAGAAGTGCAGAGAGGTCCAGAGAGGTCCTGAGAGGTCCTGAGAAGGTACGCGGCCCCGTGGGCTCGGCCGGTCCGGCCCGCTTACGATGCGCGCGGAGCCGTCCGTATGTCGGCCCGCGTCCAGCGCACGCACCTCTCCGCGTCAGCACGGCAGAACCAGGAGCACGGCACCCGTGTCCATACCCCCGCCCCCCGGGCCCCGTCAGCCCGAGGGCTTCCAGGGCCCGCACGCTCAGGGGCAGCAGCCCCAGGGCCCGTACGCCGCTCCGCAGCCGCAAGGGGGGCAGCCGCCACCGCAGTTCCCCTACGGGCCGCACGGCCCCCACGGCCCTTATCCACCGTACGGCCCCTACGGGTTCCAGCCCCCGGCCGCCGGCAGCGCTGTTAACGGAGTCGCCATCGCCGCCCTCGTGTGCGGCCTGCTGTGCTTCCTGCCGGCCGTCGGGCTCGTGCTGGGACTGATCGCGCTGTGGCAGATCCGGCGGCGCCCGGAGCGCGGCCGGGGCATGGCGATCGCCGGGACCGTGCTGTCCTCCCTCGGGCTGGCGCTGTGGGTGCTGTCGCTCTCCACCGGCGCCGTGGCCGACTTCTGGGAGGGCTTCAAGGAGGGGGCGCGCGGCAACACGATCCTCGTCCTGGAGGAGGGCGACTGCTTCGACTCGCCCGACGGCCTGGTGGGCTGGGGGATCGAGGCCGACCCGGTGCCCTGCTCGCAGGAGCACGACGGGGAGGTCTTCGCCCTCGTCACCCTGCCCGACGGGGCCTTCCCGGGCGACGACAGCCTCTTCGACACCGCCGACGACCGGTGCTACGCCCTCCAGGACGGCTACGCCATGGACGCCTGGGCCCTGCCGTCCGACGTGGACGTGTACCACATCACGCCGTCCCGGGACAGCTGGGACCACGGCGACCGCACGATCATCTGTGTGTTCGGCAACCGGGACGCGGACGCCACCCTCACCGGGTCGCTGCGCCGGGACGAGAGCACGCTCGACGCGGACCAGGTGGCCTATCTGAAGGCCGCGCACGTCCTGAACGCGGCACTGGACCGGATCCCCATGACGGAGGCCGAGGAGGACCTGGCCGGCCACCGGAAGTGGGCGGGGCAGATGTCCGAGGCGCTGGCCGAGCAGAGCGGGATGCTGCGGGAGCACGAGTGGCCGACCGACGCCGAGGGGCCGGTGACGAAACTCGCCGGCGAGCTCGAGAAGGCCGAGGCGGCGTGGGCGAAGGCCGCCGAGGCCGACAGCCCGGACGCCTTCTACGAGTACTCCGCCCCGGGCTGGGAGTTCATCGATCCCCACAAGTCGATCGCCGCGCGCAAGGCCCTGGACCTGACCACCACCCCGCCGACGTTCGACGAGGACGAGGACGAGAGCGGGAGCGGGAGCGGGGACGAGGGCGGGACCGGAGGCGGGGACGACGGGGCAGGGGACGACAGCATCGAGGTGTGACGGCTCCCGCAGCGGGGAGAAAGTGCCTGGGTGAAGCGCATGGCCCGGCACCTTCATCACTTCGGGTGATTCTCTGGCCTTTGCTTGCCCGGTGCAACCTGCGGTTGCCACCCTGTCGCTATCTGTACAACCTGACGGGAGCGGCCAGTGACATTCGGTGAGCAGCCGGCATATCTGCGTGTCGCGGGTGATCTCCGCAAGAAGATCGTCGACGGTCGGCTGCCACCGCACACCCGCCTCCCGTCCCAGGCGAGGATCCGCGAGGAGTACGGCGTCTCCGACACGGTCGCGCTGGAGGCGCGCAAGGTGCTCATGGCGGAGGGTCTGGTCGAGGGCCGCTCCGGCTCGGGGACCTACGTCCGGGAGCGGCCCGTCCCCCGGCGCATCGCCCGTTCGGGATTTCGTCCGGAGCGCGGCGCCACCCCGTTCCGGCAGGAGCAGGCGGACGGGAGCGCGCAGGGCACCTGGGAGTCGAGCAGTGCGCAGGCCGATGCCTGCGGGGCCATCGCCGAGCGGCTCGAGATCGAGCCGGGCGACCGGGTGATGCGCACCCGGTACCTCTTCCGGGAGGCGGGCGAGCCGATGATGCTCTCCACCTCCTGGGAGCCGCTCGCCCTGACCGGCCGGACGCCCGTGATGCTGCCCGAGGAGGGGCCGCTCGGCGGCATGGGCGTGGTCGAGCGCATGCGCGCCATCGACGTGATCGTGGACAACGTCACCGAGGAGGTCGGCGCCCGCCCCGGCCTCGCCGAGGAGTTGGCGTCGCTGGGCGGTGTCCCCGGCCACGTCGTCCTGGTCGTCCGGCGCACGTACTACGCCTCGGGCCGCCCGGTCGAGACGGCCGACGTGGTGATCCCCGCCGACCGCTACCAGGTCGCGTACCACCTCCCGGTGAGGTAGCCGCCCCGCCCCGGGAGGGCGCGGGCGGCGGCCCCGGGAGATCGTTCCGGTGGCATCGCCGGGCTCGAAGTGCTCCCCCTGCGCCCCGCCTGCGCCCCGTTCCCGTGTCCGGGCGGGGAGGGAGCGGCGGCGTGCCCGGTCGGGCGACGGAGAAATCTGGCCGTTCTCGCAGGTGGCCCACGGACGGAAGTGCCGGGGCGGCATGCCGCTGACCGGATACGTCGGGCTCGTACAGGGCGCGTTCACCCCCGTGCGCCCCCTGGGTACTGGCTGGTTGCGTACCTCTTTGTGCAAACCCATGTTCGCTGCGTAAAGGTAAGGCGTAGGCTCGGGCATATGCGGATTGGGGTTTCCTTACCGGGCTGGGCGCGGCACAGGTCGCGGACGGGAAGTGGAGGGGCGCGATGAGCGACGGCACGGCCACACTTCCCTGGCTGGTGGTGCGGCAGGACGACAACGGCAACCGGTACCGCGTGGGCCGGTACGCCACCCGGGCCGAGGCACAGAAGATCGCGGACAGTCTCGACGCCCGCGGACACAAGCAGCTGTACTGGGTCGAGCGCATCGGGCAGAACGCGACGGCCGCCGACTGACCTCACGCGTCCCGGTAGGGTCCCGTCGGACTGCGGTTCGGACGAGCGGGAACGGAACGGGACGGGTTCGGTGCTGATCGACACGGTGGCCTGGGTGCGGATCGAGAAGGGCCGCATCCTGTGCGCGCGCCCGCGCGGAAAGGACGTCTTCTACATCCCCGGCGGCAAGCGCGAGGGGGCGGAGAGCGACGTCGAGACGCTGCTGCGGGAGATCAAGGAAGAACTCGCGGTCGTACTCGACCCGGACACGGCCGTCCACGTGGGCACGTACGAGGCGGCGATCCCCAGAACCCCCGGAATCCCCGGCCCTCCCGAGGGCACGGTCGTCCGGATGGCCTGCTACACCGCCGAGGGCGAGGGGGAGCCGGAGCCGAGCAGCGAGATCGAGGAGACGGCCTGGTTCTCGTACGCCGACCGGGAACGGGTGCCGCCCGTGGACCAGTTGCTCTTCGACGACCTGGCCGCCACCGGCGAACTCACCTAGCTCACCTCCGGACCTCGCACCCTTCGCCCGCTCGCCCGCCCGTCCGCCTGTCCCTTCGCGCACGTTCGGGGTCTCACCGCCGGTTCGCGGTGAGACCCCGGACGTCGCTCTGCCCGTTCAGCGGCGGGTGAGCAGCAGGCGCCAGGCCTCCGGGCCCCGCTCCAGGTACTCGACCGCGAAGACGCCGGGGTTGCGCCGCTCGAGCTGGCCCAGCAGCGGCAGCGGGTCGTGCGGGGCGATCAGCACCATGGCGCGGCCCGCGGGAACGGCGTCGAGGGCGCCGAAGACCGTGGCGTGGCGCAGGGCGTGCGGGACGGCGCGGGCGTCCAGTTCGGGCACGTCGGCCTCGTCGTGGCCGCCGCAGCCGCAGGCGCCGCCGGACTTCTGCCCGCCTTCTGCGGCCGTGTGGCCCTCGGTGTCGTCATGGCCGCCCAGGATGTCGTGCATCCCGTCGAGCAGTCCGGCGAGGGAGACCCCGGAAGAGGCCGCGATCAGCGGCAGTACCAGGTCGTTCTCCTTGTCCAGGTGCTCCTCGAAGAGCACCTGGAGCGCGCGGGCGTCGCCTGCCGCGCGGGCCGGGGACGGGGCGGAGCGCAGCGCCTCCACCAGCTCCGTGATCCTGCGGTGCTCGGTGAGCATGCCCTCGATCAGCAGACGGGCCTCCGCGGTCCGGTGCGCCGCGGGATAGAGGGCCGACTCCTCCGCCTCGGCGTGCGGGAGGAGATGCCGGTCGCAGAAGGCGACGAGGCCGGCCCGGATGTCCTCGGCCGAGGCGGGGTCGCGGTCCAGCGCGTCGAGCAGCATCGTGACCCGCCCGCCCAACTCGCCTGCCAGCTGGGCGTGGTGAGCCTCGACGGCTTCGACGGCCGCGGCCTCCTCGGGGTCCGACGCGATGGTGAGAGTGCTCATGCGGAGCCTCCAGCGGTTGAGGTGCGCCGTGCGGCTCGGATCGAGCCGGGCGGCCGGACGAACGCTGCGCCTCGAATATACTACGGACATGTCCGTGGAAAATAAGCCGCCACTCCCGGGCGGTGGCGCCGATGACCGGCCGCCCCTGTCCCGGCAGCGCAACGCCGTCCTCCAGTACCTGCGCGGTCAGCCGCGGCCCGCCACGGCCACCGCACTCGCGAGCGAGTGCGGGCTGCACGTCAACACCGTCCGGGAACACCTGGACGCGCTGGTGGAGATGGGGCTCGCGGTCCGCGAGCGGGCCCCGGCCGCCGGGCGCGGCCGACCCGCCTGGCGCTACCGTGCCCAGCCGCCGCAGCGGTCCGCCGTCCGGGAGTACGCCGGTCTGGCCGCCGTGCTCGCCGCGCAGATCGCCCGGACCGGTGCCGATCCGAGAGCGGACGCCCTGGCCGCCGGGGAGGAGTGGGGTCGCGCCCTGACGGCCGGTCAGGAACCCCCCTCGAGCCCGGCGGAGGCCCGCGAGCGGGTGCTGACGCTGCTCGACGAGATCGGCTTCGCGCCGGAGGCGGACGAGGCGGGGCGGCGGCAGGGCGAGGAACGGGTGCGGCTGCCGCGATGCCCCTTCATCGAGGTCGCCCTCGAGTACCCCGGTGTGATCTGCAACGTCCACGCGGGGCTGGCCCGGGCGGGCTACGCCGCGCTGGGCGGCGACCCGGCGGAAGTCTCCCTGCACCCCTTCGCCGAGCCGGGCGCCTGCCGCCTCCACTTCACCACCGGCCCGGAGGACGCCCCCGGCCCGGACGGGGACCTCGGATGACCGCCACCGAGGCCCCGGCCCCGGCCGCCCGCCGGGCCCCGGCCCGCCGGGCGGTGCTGCTGCTGCCGGCCGGGCTCGCCCTGCTGGCCGGGCTGGACGCGGCGCTGCTGCTGCTCGGGCTGCCCGCCCCGGTCACCGCCGACCGGCTGCCTGAGGTCCACGGCGTACTCATGGTTTTGGGCTTCGTCGGAACGCTGATCGCGCTCGAACGGGCCGTCGCGCTGGGCCGCCCCTGGGGATACCTTTCCCCCGGTTCGCTGGGCGCGGGCGGCCTGCTGCTGATCAGCCCGGCGGACCTCCGCGTCGGGCAGGGGCTGCTCGTCCTCGGCACCGCCCTGCTGCTCGCCCTGTACGTGCGTTTCTGGCGCCGCCGGCCCGGCCCCGCCCTGGCGGGCCAGGCCGCGGGCGCGGTCTCGGCCCTCGGTGCGGCCCTGCTGTGGCTGGGCGGACTGGACGTGCCCCGGCTGCTGCCCTGGCTGGTCGCCTTCCTGGTGCTGACCATCGCGGGGGAGCGGCTGGAACTGGCCCGGGTGGCCTTCCTAGCACCGCGCACCGAGCAGACCTTCCTCGTCTGCGTCGGGGCCGTACTGGCCGGCACCGCCGCCACCCTGCTGTGGCCCGCCCCCGGCACCCTGCTGCTCGCTGTCGCACTGCTCGCCCTGGTCGCCTGGCTGACCACGTACGACGTCGCCCGCCGCACGCTGCGCTCGACCGGGCTGCCCCGCTTCTCGGCCGCCTGCCTGCTGGCCGGGTACGCCTGGCTCGGCCTGGCGGGTGTGCTGTGGCTGCTGGACGGGCCGATCACCGACGGCCCCCGCTACGACGCCCTGGTGCACTGCGTCTTCCTGGGGTTCGCCATCTCGATGATCATGGCGCACGCCCCGGTGATCCTGCCCGCCGTGCTGCGCCGTCCGCTGCCGTACCGCCCGGTGCTGGCCGTCCCCGCCTGGCTGCTGCACCTCTCGCTGGCACTGCGCGTCCTCCTCGGTGACCTGCGCGGCTCCACCTCGGCCTGGCAGGTGGGCGGAGTTCTCGACATCGTCGCCGTCCTGCTGTTCGTCGGGACGGCGGCGGCCCTGTCCCTGACCGCCGGTGCGGCGCCGCGCACCGGGCCACGACCCGCGGAGAAGCAGGCCCGGTGACCGTGAACCCCTCCTCCAGAAGCCCTGAGACACCCGGTGCACCCGAGGCGCCCGGAGCCCTCGGGACCCCCGTCGGGTCGCCGTCGTCCGGGCCGCCGCGACCACCCCGTGCCTCCTGGCACCTGCGGGTGAACGCCGTGGTGGCGGGCTGGCTGGCGCTCTTCGCCGTCGCCGCGCTGGTCCACCCCTTCGTGCCGGCGGCCCGCTGGCTGCTCGTCCATCTGCTGCTGCTCGGGGCGGTGAGCAACGCCGTCGTCATCTGGTCGGGGCACTTCGCCGCCTCCGTACTGCGGCTGCCCGAGGCCGACCGGGGAGCCCCGGCGGCGCTGCGGCTGGCCGGACTCAACGCCGGGGCCGTCGCCGTGGTCGCCGGCATGCTCACCGGCCGTTGGCCCCTCGTGCTCGCGGGCGGCACGCTGGTCGCCACCGCCGTCGCGGTCCACGCCGTCTGGCTGGTCCGCCTGCTGCGGCGGGCCCTGCCCAGCCGTTTCGCCCTGACCGTGCGCTACTACGTTGCGGCCGCCGCGCTGCTGCCGGCGGGGGCCGCGATGGGCGTGGTCATGGCCCGCGGCGGTCTCTCCGACAACGGCGCCGCCCGCCTGCTGATCGCCCACGAGATGGTCAACCTCCTGGGCTGGCTCGGTCTCACCGTGGCCGGGACCCTCGTCACCCTGTGGCCGACGATGCTGCGCACCCGGGTGGCGGACGGCGCGGAGAAGGCGGCCCGCACCGCCCTGCCGGTCCTGCTCGGCGGCCTCGGCGCGGCCGTCCTCGCGGCGCTCACGCTGCCGCCGGCGCCGACCGCGGCCGGTGTCGGCGTCTTCGTGGCGGGGCTGGTCCTCGCGGGCGTGCCCTGGATCCGCGAGGCGCGGGTGCGGACGCCGTCGTCGTTCGCGGCCTGGTCGGTGGCGGCGGGAACGGTCTGGCTGCTCGGCGCGCTGGCCGCGCTCACGGCGATCCTGCTGACCTCGCCGTCATGGCCCTCGGTGGTGGAGCGGACGGCAGCGCTGACCGCTCCACTGGCCGGGGGCTGGATGGCGCAGGTGCTCATGGGCGCGCTGAGCTTCCTGGTGCCGGTGGTGCTCGGGGGCGGGCCCACCGCCGTACGGTCCACCACCGCGGTGCTGGAGCGCGGCGGCCCGGCCCGGCTGACCCTGGTCAACCTGTCGCTGCTGCTGTGTGTGCTGCCGGTGCCGAGCGTGGTGCGCGTGATCGGCTCGACGGTGCTGCTGGGGGTGCTGGTGGCCTTCCTGACGCTGCTGGTCACAGCCGCACGGACGAGGGCGGCGGCCCGGCCGGAGGACCAGTCGGCGGCCCGGCCGGAGGCCCGGCCCGTGGTGCCGCGGCAGCACCCGTACCGGGTGTTGGGCGGGGTGGCCGTCGGTGTGGCGGTGGCGGTGCTGACCGTCGCCGGCGGCGGTGCGGCGGACGTACGCTCCCTGCCCGTGACCGGCTCGTCCGACGACGCCGCGGCCGCCACCGAGGACGGCGAGGCGGTGCCGCCCACCGGCCGGACCACCACGGTGACGGTCACCGTCCGCGGCATGCGCTTCACACCGGACACCGTCGAGGTGCCTGCGGGCGACCGGCTGGTGATCAAGGTGCACAACCTCGGAACCGACCAGCACGACCTGGTCCTGGAGACCGGCGCCCGCACCGCCCGGCTGGCCCCGGGCAAGCAGGGCACGCTCGACGCGGGCGTCGTCGGGCGGGACCTGGACGGATGGTGCTCCGTGGTGGGCCACCGGCAGATGGGCATGGTGCTCACCGTCGAGGCCACCGGCTCCCCCGGGCAGGCTGCGGAGGACGCGGCGGGGCGCGAGGGACACGAGGGGCACGAGAGTCACGAGGGGAGCGCTTCGGCCACCGAGGGCGGCGGCGAGGAGGCCTTCGACCCCATGGCCGAACCGCCCGCCGGATTCACCGGCCGCGACGCGGAGTTGCCGCCCGCACGCGAGGACCCCGCTCCCCGGACGCACCGCCGGACCCTGACCGTGCGCGACGCCGTGCGCGAGGTCGCCCCGGGCGTCGGGCAGCGGCTGTGGACGTTCGACGGCACCGCTCCCGGGCCCGTGCTGCGCGGACGGGTCGGCGACGTCTTCGAGATCGAGCTCGTCAACAGCGGAACGATCGGCCACTCCGTCGACTTCCACGCCGGAGCCCTGGCGCCGGACCGGCCGATGCGCACGATCCCGCCCGGTGAGTCGCTGACCTACCGGTTCACCGCCACCCGCAGCGGTGTGTGGATGTACCACTGCTCCACGATGCCCATGTCGCTGCACATCGCCAACGGCATGTTCGGGGCCGTCGTCATCGATCCGCCGGACCTGTCGGAGGCCGACCGCGAGTACCTGCTCGTCCAGTCGGAGCTCTACCTCGGTCCGCAGGGCGGGACCGCCGACCCGGACAAGCTGACGGCCCAGCGGCCCGACGCCGTCGTCTTCAACGGATACGCCAACCAGTACGCCCGCGACCGGCTGACCGCGCGCACCGGCGAGCGGGTGCGGGTGTGGGTGCTCGACGCCGGACCGAACCGGTCGAGCGCGTTCCACGTGGTCGGCGGCCAGTTCGACACGGTCTACCAGGAGGGCGCCCACCGGCTCCGCCCGGACGATCCCGGCGACGGCGGCGCACAGATCCTCTCGCTGGCCCCGGGGTCGGGAGGATTCGTCGAACTGACCTTCCCCGAGGCGGGTACCTATCCGTTCGTCTCGCACATCATGAGCGACGCCGAGCGCGGGGCCCGCGGCGCGTTCGAGGTGACGAACTGACGAACCGGTGAGCTGACGAACCGGTGAGCTGACGGCCCGATGTCCGTACGCGCGGTACTCGGGCCGGTATACCGGGTATGAGCCCATTAGCCCCATGAAGTCTGATATGGGGAGTCTGTTGTCGGCCCCGGAGTGACGGAAGTGGTCCGCGTGATCGAGACCGAAGGCGACCGGGTCACGTGGACCTTCCCCGCGGAGCCGGGTGCCGTGGGCCTCGCGCGCTCCACGGTCCGCGCGCAGTTGCAGGGCTGGGGTCTCGACGGCGTCGGTTACCTGGCGGCCCTGCTGGTCAGTGAGCTGGTCACCAACGCCCTGCGGCACGCCACCGGCCCCATCGACGTCTGCCTGTCGCGCCCCTCCGGCCCGGACGGCGTCCTGCGGGTCGAGGTCTCCGACCCGCTGCCGGACTTCCCGCACGAGCGCGTGGCCCGGGCCGAGGACGAGGGCGGGCGCGGGCTGCAGCTCGTCGCCAGCACCACCCGCCGCTGGGGCACCCGGCCGGGCGAGGTCGGCAAGACCGTGTGGTTCGAACTAGCGGTGCCCGGGTGAGGCGTTCGCGCCCGGCTGAAACGGGGCGCTGTGCCGCGCCTCGCCCGTGTACGCGACGGCCACTCCTGTCGAGCGGCCGGTTCCGGCCCCCGGCGGTTGTCGGTGCCAGGGGGTTCGATGACGTGTCCGCTGGTTAGAAGACTGGGAGTGTTCTCACAGTCCGGACCGAAAAGCATCGGAAGCGTGCTGTGATCGTGAACACCGTGTTGTGCGGCGCCGTAGTGCTGGATACTGCGGGCAGCCGCCCCCGGCGACCGGTGCCGGACGCGGTGAGCTGGAGGGGACGGTTCGCGTGAGCGAGATACCAGCGAAGGCCACGGAGTCCAAGGACCCGTCGGACGGCGCAAGGACCGAGGCCACTGACGGCCTCACTTCCGGCGACCCCGCGTCCGGCGGCACCGTTCCTGTCGACGCGGCGGATGCCGTCGCGGCGGATGGCGGCGCGGCGGATGGCGGCGCCTCTTCCGTCATCTCCTCCGGCACCCCTCCCGGCATCCCTCCCTCCACCGGTGGCCCGGCCGTCGACGGGATGTGGCAGAGCAGCCCTCCCGGCTCCATGTACGACTACATCAAGGTCGCGTCCTTCTCCATCGGCCCCGACGGACTGGTCGACCAGTGGAGCCTGCGCGCCGAACAGCTCCTCGGCATCCCGGCGGCACGGGCCGTCGGCATGGACCCCATCGCGGCGTTCGTCGACCCGGACCGGCGTGAGCGGGGCCAGCGCAAGATGGCCGAGATCCTCGACGGCCGGGAGTGGACCGGAGTCGTGCCCTTCCGGATCCCCGACACCGCGGACGACGAGCCCGGCCGGGAGGGGGTCGCCGAGGTCTACGTCATGCCGACGCGCACCGAGGACGGCGAGAAGGCGGCCGTCTGCATCGTCGTCGACGTGCGCACCCTGCGCAGCATCGAGACCGATCTCGCCGCCTCGCAGGCCATATTCGGCCAATCTCCCTTCGGCTTCCTGCTGATCGACCCCGACCTGCGGGTGCGCCGCGCCAACCAGCGGTTCGCGTCCACCTTCGGCGGCGTGCCCGACGACCACCGGGGCAAGGGCGTCCACGACTACCTGCCGCGCGCCGAGGCCGAGCGGGTGGCCGCGACCATGCGCAGGGTGCTGGAGACCGGCGAGTCCATCACGGACATGCACGTCACCGGATTCGTCCCGGACGCGGACGGGCACCGCCACTGGTCGGTCAACCTCTACCGCGTGCACAGCGGCAGCGGCCGTCCCATCGGCATCGCCTGGCTGGGAATCGACATCACCGCCCGCCGCGCCGCCGCCCGCGAGGCCGCCGCCGCACGGCGCAACCTCGCCCTGCTCAACGAGGCCGGCGCCCGGATCGGCAACTCCCTCGATCTGGAGACCACGGCCCGCGAACTCCTGGACGTGGTCGTCCCCGGCTTCTGCGACCTGGCCACCGTCGACCTCTACCAGGGGCTGCTGGCCGGCGACGAGACCCCGCCGGGGCTGGCCGACGGCAGTGCGGAGGTGCGCCGCGTCGCCTTCGCCAGCGCGGTCTCCGGAGCGCCGTTCAGCGGCACCGGCGAGCCCGTCAAGCTGGGCGCCGTCCACAACTACGCGTTCAACTCGCCGTGCGCGGACGCGCTGCGCACCGGCCGTCCGCGACTGGTGCCGGGCGAGGAGGGCGGGCTGGTGCGGACCACGCTCGCCGTGCCGATGGTCGCCCACGACACGGTGGTCGGGCTCGCCCAGTTCGCCCGCACCAAGGGCAGTGAGCCGTTCGGGGAGCGCGACCGCGACCTCGCCGTGGAACTGGCCGCGCGCGCCGCCGTCTGCATCGACAACGCCCGCCTCTACCGGCGCGAGCACGAACGCGCCCTGCTGCTGCAGCGGTCCCTGCTGCCGCCCGGCGACCCGGAGGCCTCCGGCCTCGACATCGCCTGCCGCTACCTGCCCGGCAGCGCGGCGACCGGCCGGTCCGGGGAGGTCGGCGGCGACTGGTTCGACGTCATCGAACTGCCCGGCCACCGCACCGCGTTGGTCGTCGGGGACGTGATGGGGCGAGGGCTGCGTGCCGCGGTGGCCATGGGCGAACTGCGCAGCGCCGTCCGCACCCTGGCCCAGCTCGACCTCGAACCCGCCGAGGTGCTCTCCCACCTGGACGAGATCGTCCAGGGGCTCGGCGCCCCCGGAGGGGTCCAGCAGGCGACCCGGGCCGCCCGCCGCCCCCGGGAGGCCGACCTCTCCGAGGTCTACCTGGCGACCTGCGTCTACGCGGTCTACGACCCGGTGACCAGGCGGTGCACCTTCGCCAACGCGGGCCATCTGCCGCCGGTCCTGGTCGAACCGGGGGAGGCCGCCCTGATGCTGGACGTGCCGCCGGGCATGCCGCTCGGCGTCGGCGGGGAGCCCTTCGAGGAGGTCGAGGTCGAACTGCCCGAGGGCGCCCTGCTCGCGCTCTACACGGACGGGCTGGTCGAAAGCCGCGACCACCCCCTCGACGAGGGCCTCCGGGCCTTCGTGGGCGCCCTCACCGACCCGCCCCACCCGCCGAGCGGCCACCACCCCGCGACGAGGGCACCGCGCGCCGACACCCACCGGGACCTGGAGGAGGTCTGCGACCACGTCCTCAACACCCTCGACACCCATCACGGCGAGGACGACATCGCGCTGCTGATGGCCAGGGTCCAGGGGCTGCCCGCCGATTCCGTCGGCGACTGGACGCTGCCGCGTGAACCCCGCAGCGTGGGCCGCGCCCGCGAGTACGCCCGCGCGCGCCTGCTCGCCTGGGGCCTGGAGCCCCTCGTCGACACCACGGAACTCCTGGTCAGCGAGCTGGTCACCAACGCCCTGCGGTACGGAGAGGGAGAGATCAGGCTCCGTCTCCTGCTCGACCGGACCCTGGTCTGCGAGGTCTGGGACTCCGGCCTGGTCCAGCCGCGCCGCCGCCGCGCCCGCGACACCGACGAGGGTGGCCGCGGCCTCCAGCTCGTCGGCCTGCTCAGCGCGGCCTGGGGCTCCCGCCGCACCCCCCGCGGCAAGACCGTCTGGTTCGAACTCCCCCTCCCCAACGGGGAAACCCCCCTCCCCGACCCCTCCGAAGCCCTGCTGAGCCTCTACTGACCCCGACATGTCGAGCGACCGCCGCTCCTCTATGCTCGCTCCCATGTCCTCGACCCCGTTACGCCTGGCAGCCGGCACCCTCACCCTGCGGCCCTGGAGTCCGGAGGACTCCGTCGGCCTGAGCGGGCTGTTCCAGGACGAGGCGATGCGCCGCTGGACGGACGCCGCCGTGCACGACGAGGCGAGCGCGGCGCGCTGGGTGACGGCACAGCAGCGGGGCTGGGAGGCGGGGGACAGGTTCGCGTTCGCCGTGCGGGAGACGGGAGTTCCCGGATCCACGCCGCGGCTCGTCGGCAACGTCGTCCTCAAGTACGCGGCCAGAGGCTCGGGTTCGGCCGAGGTGGGTTACTGGACCGCGGCACACGCCCGCGGCCGGGGAGTGGCCCACCGGGCTCTGACGGCGCTGACCGACTGGGCGTTCGAGGCCTTCGTCCGGGAAGGCCTGACCCGCCTGGAGCTGGTGCACCAGGCCGACAACGTGGCGTCCTGCCGCGTCGCCGAGAAGGCCGGTTTCGCACCGACCGGTGTCCTCCCGGCCGCACCACCCGCCTTCCCCCTGGACGGGCACGTACACGAACGGCACGCGCCCGCCGTCGCTTGAAACGGCGGCCGAGGGCCCTCTGCCGCCGTCCTCCTCCCCGAGATCAGCCGCGCGGCCCGGGCGGACCGGCGGCGGACCGGCGCCGGATCCTGTCGCCGAGCCAGACCAGCGGGTCGTACTTGCGGTCGACCGCCCGCTCCTTCAGCGGGATCAGCGCGTTGTCCGTGATCTTGATGCCTTCGGGGCACACCTCCGTGCAGCACTTGGTGATGTTGCAGTAGCCGAGGCCGTGTTCGTCCTGGGCCGTGGCCCTGCGGTCCAGGCCGGTCTCCTCGGCGGCGTCCAGCGGATGCATGTCCAGCTCCGCCACCCGCATCAGGAACCGCGGCCCCGCGAACGCCTGCTTGTTCTCCTCGTGGTCGCGGACCACGTGGCAGACGTCCTGGCACAGGAAGCACTCGATGCACTTGCGGAACTCCTGGGAGCGCTCCACGTCCTCCTGCGTCATCCGGTACTCGCCGGGCCCGAGGCCCTCGGGCGGTACGAAGGCCGGCACCTGGCGGGCCTTCGTGTAGTTGAAGCCGACGTCGGTCACCAGGTCGCGGATCACCGGGAAGGCCCGCAGCGGGGTCACCGTGATCGTCTCGTCCCGGTCGAACACCGACATCCGGGTCATGCACAGCAGCCGGGGACGCCCGTTGATCTCCGCCGAGCACGAACCGCACTTGCCGGCCTTGCAGTTCCAGCGCACGGCCAGATCGGGGGCCTGGGTGGCCTGGAGCCGGTGGACGATGTCGAGGACCACCTCGCCGTCGTTCACCTCGACCCGGAAGTCCTCCAGGCCCCCGCCCTCGACATCCCCCCGCCACACCTTGAAGCGGGCCTCATAGCTGCTCACTCGTACAGCTCCTCTTCGGCGAGGTACTTGACCAGCTCCTCCTTCTCGAAGAGGGCGAGCAGGTCGGGGCGGATGGGTTCGGTGGTCTCCCGGGTCAGGGTGATCTGGCCGCGCTCCGGGGCGGTGGCCGCGATGCCGCCGGTGGGATCGGTCATCGCACACAGCAGATTGACGTTGCGCCAGGCGCGTTCCATCGTGGAGTGGTCCTCGCGGGTGTGCCCGCCGCGGGACTCGGTGCGCTCCCGCGCGGCCCGTGCCACGCACTCGCTGACCAGCAGCATGTTCCGCAGGTCCAGGGCGAGGTGCCAGCCCGGGTTGAACTGCCGGTGCCCCTCGACCCCGGCCCGGCGCGCCCGCCCCCGCAGCTCGGCGAGCTTGTGCAGGGCCTCCTCCATCTCGTGCTCCCGGCGGATGATGCCGACCAGGTCGTTCATCGTCTGCTGGAGTTCCTGGTGCAGGGTGTACGGGTTCTCCGGAGCGGCCGCCGGGTCCTGCGTCCCCTCCCCGGCCTCGGCGGAGAAGGGGCGCAGGGCCTCCGCCGCCGCGGCGTCGACCTGGGCCTCGTCCACCCGGGGCCGCCCTGCGCCTGCCCCGGCACCCCGCCCGGCGGTGTACGCCCCCGCGTGCTCGGCCGCGTGCCAGCCCGCCCGGCGCCCGAACACCAGCAGGTCGGACAGGGAGTTCCCGCCCAGCCGGTTGGAGCCGTGCATCCCGCCGGCCACCTCACCGGCCGCGAACAGCCCCGGCACCCCGCGCGTCGCCGCCGTGTCGGAGTCGACGGCGATGCCGCCCATCACGTAGTGGCAGGTCGGCCCGACCTCCATCGCCTCCGCCGTGATGTCGACGTCCGCCAGCTCCTTGAACTGGTGGTACATCGACGGCAGCCGGCGCTTGATGACGTCGGCGGACATCCGGGTGGACACGTCCAGGAAGACCCCGCCGTGCGGGGAGCCGCGGCCCGCCTTCACCTCGGCGTTGATCGCGCGGGCCACCTCGTCGCGGGGGAGCAGCTCGGGGGGACGCCGGTTGCGGTCCGGGTCGTCGTACCAGCGGTCGCCCTCCTCCTCGGACTCGGCGTACTTCTCCTTGAAGACGTCCGGCACGTAGTCGAACATGAACCGCTTGCCCTCGGAGTTGCGCAGCACCCCGCCGTCGCCGCGCACCGACTCGGTGACCAGGATGCCCTTCACCGACGGCGGCCAGACCATGCCCGTCGGATGGAACTGCACGAACTCCATGTTGAGCAGCGGGGCCCCGGCCAGCAGTGCCAGCGCGTGGCCGTCCCCGGTGTACTCCCACGAGTTCGAGGTCACCTTGAACGACTTGCCGATGCCGCCCGTCGCGAGGACCACGGCGGGCGCCTCCAGCACGAAGAAACGGCCGGACTCCCGCTCGTAGCCGAAGACGCCGGAGACGTGGGGCCCGTCCTTGAGGACGCGGGTGACCGTGCACTCCTGGAAGACCTTCAGCCGGGACTCGTACTCCCCGGTCTCCCGGAAGTCCTCCTGCTGGAGCGCGACGATCCTCTGCTGGAGGGTGCGGATCAGTTCCAGGCCGGTGCGGTCGCCGACGTGGGCGAGGCGGGGGTACTCGTGGCCGCCGAAGTTGCGCTGCGAGATCCGGCCGTCCTTCGTCCGGTCGAACAGCGCGCCCCAGGTCTCCAGCTCCCACACCCGCTGCGGCGCCTCCTGGGCGTGCAGCTCGGCCATCCGCCACTGGTTGAGGAACTTCCCGCCGCGCATGGTGTCGCGGAAGTGGACCTGCCAGGTGTCGTGCTCGTTGGCGTTGGCCATGGCGGCGGCGATGCCGCCCTCGGCCATCACGGTGTGCGCCTTGCCGAACAGCGACTTGCAGATCACCGCCGTCCGCGCCCCCCGCTCGCGTGCCTCGATGGCGGCGCGCAGTCCGGCGCCGCCCGCACCGACCACGACGACGTCCCATTCCTGCCGGTCGACCACGGTCATGTCAGAAGGCCCCACTCATCAGAAGAAGCGCGGATCGTCGAAGGCGCCGGACGCGAGGAGATAGACGTAGAGGTCGGCGACCGCCACGCTCACCAGCGACGCCCAGGCGAGCTGCATGTGCCGGGCGTTCAGCCGGCTCACCCACTGCCACATCCGGTAGCGCACGGGATGTTTCGAGAAGTGCTTGAGCTTTCCGCCGACGATGTGCCGGCAGGAGTGACAGGAGATGGTGTACGCCCAGATCAACACGATGTTGACCAGGAAGACGAGGGTGCCGAGCCCCATGTGGCCCCACGCGTAGTGCTCGTCGCGGAAGGCGAGGACGGTGTCGTAGGTCAGCACCCCGGCGACCAGGAGCGCCGCGTAGAAGAAGTACCGGTGGACGTTCTGCAGGATCAGCGGGAAGCGGGTCTCCCCGGAGTACTTCCGGTGCGGCTCGGCGACCGCGCAGGCCGGCGGGGCGGCCCAGAAGCCCCGGTAGTAGGCCTTGCGGTAGTAGTAGCAGGTCAGGCGGAAGCCGAGCGGGAAGATCAGGATGATGATCGCCGGTGAGATGCCCCACCAGCCGCCGAACAGCTCCCAGTTGGGTCCGGCGCGCATCGTCTCGCAGTTCTCCGCGAGGCACGGGGAGTAGAACGGCGAGACGTACGGCGCCGCGTAGTAGTCGGCGTTCGCGAAGGCCCGCCAGGTCGAGTAGACGACGAAGGCCAGCAGACCGGCCGCGGTGGCGGCCGGGGCCAGCCACCAGCGGTCGGTCCGCAGATGAGGAGCGGCGATCGCGGCGCGGCTGCCGGTGCGCACACCGGTGCGTCGGGGATGGGGTTCGGTGGCGGGGGGTTCCGTACCAGTGGCCACTTGTCCGCTCCGGTAGGGGTCAGGGGGCGCTGCGGGTCCGGTGGGGGATCAGGGGGCGCGGCGGTCGCGGACGCCGAGGCCCTCGTCGTCCGAGTCCACCCACAGGGAGGGGTCGTACGGCGTGTCGGAGATGGTGACGAGGTCGGGCCGCTTCGGCGCGGTGGTCCCGGCCGTGGCCGTCTCCCGCAGCAGGGCGACGCTCTCCCGCAGGTGGTTGGTGTCGGATCGGACGCGGCGCATCTCCAGGCCACCGCTGCCGAGCTGCTTCTCCAGGCGCCCCACCGACCGGATCAGGTCGTCGAGGCTGCGCTGGACGGATGCCAGTTCGTCGTGCACGGACATGACTTGCCCTCACTTCCCGCGGGTCCTTCGAGGTCCTTCAGGCCCAAGGCGGCGACGTTCGTGCGCCTGCGAGTGTCGCGCGTCACACCTTGCGCTGTGAAGGGATGTGCGCCGATTGGCCGAGGCGCAGGGGTGCATTGCGCGGTGCGCTACGCCGTACGGGTGAGCTTCCCGCTCGTGGTCGCCGTGTCGCTCTCGGTTGCAGAACCCTTTCCTCTTCAGTGGCCACATACATCAGATGAACACCAGAAATACTGACAAAAGTGATCATAGCGTCCGCGGCTTCCCGGAGGTAACCAGAGATGTCCCACGACGGCGTCGCCCCGCGCGCGGTCATGCGCTCGGTCGTCTTCCTCACCGCGGGCGTTCTCGTGGTGCCCGCTCTGGCCGGATGCAGCTCCGACGACCCGGCAGGCCGGCCCCTCGCCACCGGGGACGTCGCACGCGCCGACCGCACGGCGGTCGCCGACGGCGGCACCCTGCGCTGGGCGGTGGACACCGTCCCGGACACCCTGAACACCTTCCAGTCGGACGCCGACGCCACCACCACCCGGATCGCGCAGGCCGTCCTGCCGTCGATGTACCGGATGGACGAACGGGGACGCCCGGTGCGCAACGCCGACTACCTGGAGTCCGCCGAGGTCGTCGAGACCGAGCCCAAACAGGTCGTCCTCTACCGGCTCAACCAGCAGGCCGTCTGGAGCGACGGCCGCGAGATCGGCGCCGCCGACTTCGCCGCCCAGTGGCGTGCGCTGTCCGGCGAGGACACCGCCTACTGGACCGCCCGCAACGCCGGCTACGACCGCATCGAGAAGATCGAGCGCGGCAAGGACGACCTGGAGGTCAAGGTCACCTTCAGCCGCCCCTACGCCGACTGGAAGTCCCTGTTCACCCCGCTGTACCCGAAGGACGTCATGGGCACCCCGGACTCCTTCAACGACGGGGCCCGCAAGAAGCTGAAGGTCACCGCCGGCCCGTTCAAGGTGAAGAAGGTCGACCGCGAGGGCGACGAGGTCACCCTCACCCGGAACGCCCGCTGGTGGGGCGAGCCGGCCCGGCTCTCGACGATCGTGCTGCGCGCGGTCCCCCGCGACGAACGGATCGCCGCGCTCACCGCCGGCACCCTGGACCTGGCCGAGATCGACGCCACCGGCGCCCGCCGCATCGTCGCCGCCGGCCCGCGGGGCGAAAGCGCGCGCGAAAGCGGGAAGGGCGGCGAGCAGAAGAGCGAACGGGACGGGAAAGGAGAGGCCGAACGGGTGAGCGCGCCCCTCGTGGGCCCTCTCGCCGCCGGCCGGTCCGCCGCCCACGCCCTGCGCTCCTGGGCCGTCGCGAACGGCTCCGACGAGGACGCCGCCGAGAAGGAGATCTCCGCCCGCGAGCAGCGGCGCGAGGCCGCCGCGACGCACGCGCGCCGGCAGAAGGCCCTCAACGGGTTCGAGGTGCGCAAGTCGCTGGAGCCCGCCTACACCCAGCTCGCCCTCAACGGCGACGAAGGCCCGCTCGCCGACGAGCGGGTCCGCCGCGCCGTGGCCCGCGCCCTGGACCGGGAGGCCCTGGCGAAGGCGATCCTCGAACCGCTCGACCTGCCCGCCGAGCCCGTCGGCAGCCACGTCGCGCTGTCCGGGCAGGCCGCCTACGCCGACGGGAGCGGCGCCCTCGGCGCCCAGGACGCCGCGGAGGCACGCGCCCTGCTCGCGGACGCCGGCTGGGTGCCGGGGGGCCCGGTCGACCAGGAGAAGGACGAGGAGAAGAAGGAGAAGGCCGGGAAGGCCGGGAAGGACGGCAAGGAGGAGAAGGACAAGAAGGGCGAGAAGGACAAGAAGGGCGAGAAGGGCGAGAAGGACAAGAAGGGCGAGGAGAAGGGGGGCAAGGAGGAAGAGGACGGTGAGAAGGCGGCCGGTGCGGAGGGCGAGAAGGCCGGATCGTCCGACAAAGGTCCCAAGAAGGGGTCGGAGCGCGACGACGACGGCGCGTACATCGTCGGCGAGGACGAGACGAAGGGCGACGACAAGAGCGGTGGCGGCGGCGCGGCGGAGCACCTCGCGCAGGACGACGCCGAGCACACCCGGCTGCACCGGAGCGGCGTCTCCGGCGCCTACGCCCCCAAGGGAACCGCAGCCCCCGCCCAGGCGGAGAAGGCCCTGCTCGCCAAGGACGGCAAGGCGCTCACACTCGACTTCGTGCTCCCCTCCGGGCCCGGTTCCCAGACCCTGGGCGTCGTGGCCGACCGGATCGCACGGATGCTGGAGCGGGTCGGTATCCGCACCGACATCTCCACGGTCGACGACGAGAGCTATTTCACGGACCACATCGCCGCCGGTGAGTACGACCTCGCCCTCTACTCCTGGCCCGCGACCGCCTTCCCCGCCACCGACGCCCGTCCGGTCTACGCCAAGCCGGTCCCGGCCGCCGACGGCTCGCTGAACGTCGGGCAGAACTACACCCGGGTCGGCACCGACCAGGTCGACCAGCTCTTCGACCAGGCCCTCACCACGCTCGACGACACGAAACGCGTCGAACTGCTCCGCAAGGCCGACTCCCGCATCTGGGCGGCGGCCGGCTCGATCCCCCTCTTCCAGCGCCCCCAGCTCACCGCGGCCCGGAAGGACCTGGCCAACGCGGGCGCCTTCGGTTTCCGCACCCCCGTCTACGAGGACATGGGCTTCCTGAAGAAGAGCGCGCGGGGCCCGGCCGGAACACCGGCGGAGAGGACGCGGAAGCCCTCGGCCCCCTCCTCGGCGCGGTAGTCCCGGCCACCGCGCCGACGTGAGGCAGATCTCGGCGCTTTTCTCGTACTCCCCGCCCCCGGTGCGGCGGCCACCGCGGGCGGCCCGCGGACGGAGCGGGCGCCGGGGACGGCCTCCCGCGCTGCTGAACTGCGACGGGGCCGGACCACGGGGCTCCCGACGGCGCCCGCGTCACGGCCCCGAGCCGTCTGTGGGCGCGGGGAGCGGCCACGACGAGGGGAACGTCACCGGCCCCTCGAAGCGCCCCGGGCGGAGGAGGCGCGAGTGTCCGGTTCCACGGGCCCGTAACATGGGGAGAGGCCGTGGCGTGTTCAGCCCGGCAGGGCCCGCGCACCACAGCCGTCTGCGCAGGGCGCTTCTCACCATTTCGGGAGTACGCCAACCCATGGCTTCGTCCATCCAGCGTCATGACATCCGCAACGTCGCCATCATCGCCCACGTCGACCACGGCAAGACCACCATCGTCGACGGCATGCTCAAGCAGGCAGGTGCCTTCGCCGCCCACCAGCTCGACCAGGTCGACGAGCGCATGATGGACTCCGGCGACCTGGAGCGTGAGAAGGGCATCACGATCCTCGCCAAGAACACGGCGGTGAAGTACCACCCCAAGGACGGCGGGGACCCGATCACGATCAACATCATCGACACCCCCGGCCACGCCGACTTCGGCGGCGAGGTCGAGCGCGCCCTGTCGATGGTCGACGGCGTCGTGCTGCTCGTCGACTCCTCCGAGGGCCCGCTGCCGCAGACCCGCTTCGTGCTGCGCAAGGCGCTCCAGGCGCGGCTGCCGATCATCCTGTGCATCAACAAGACGGACCGGCCGGACTCCCGTATCGACGAGGTCGTCAACGAGGCCTACGACCTCTTCCTCGACCTGGACGCCGACGAGGACCAGATCGAGTTCCCGATCGTCTACGCCTGCGGCCGGGACGGCATCGCCTCGCTGACCAAGCCGGCGGACGGCACGGTCCCGACGGACTCCGACTCGCTCGAGCCGTTCTTCTCCACCATCCTGTCGCACATCCCGGCCCCCACCTACGAGGAGGGCGCCCCGCTCCAGGCCCACGTCACCAACCTGGACGCCGACAACTTCCTCGGCCGGATCGCCCTGCTCCGCGTCCACCAGGGCGAGCTGAAGAAGGGCCAGACGGTCGCCTGGATGAAGCGCGACGGGTCCGTGCAGAACGTGCGGATCTCCGAGCTGATGATGACCGAGGCGCTCACCCGCAAGCCCGCCGAGAAGGCCGGCCCCGGTGACATCTGCGCGGTCGCCGGCATCCCGGACATCATGATCGGCGAGACCCTGGCCGACCCGGAGAACCCGGTCCCGCTGCCGCTGATCATGGTGGACGAGCCCGCGATCTCCATGACCATCGGCACCAACACCTCGCCGCTGGTCGGCCGCGGCAGCACCGGCAAGGGCGCCGACGCGAAGGCGGCCGTGAAGGACCGCAAGGTCACCGCCCGCCAGGTCAAGGACCGCCTGGACCGCGAGCTGATCGGCAACGTCTCGCTGCGCGTCCTGGAGACCGGCCGTCCCGACGCCTGGGAGGTGCAGGGCCGCGGCGAACTGGCGCTGGCGATCCTGGTCGAGCAGATGCGCCGGGAGGGCTTCGAGCTCACCATCGGCAAGCCGCAGGTGGTCACCCGGGAGATCGACGGCAAGGTGCACGAGCCCGTCGAGCGGATGACGATCGACGTGCCCGAGGAGCACATGGGCGCGGTCACGCAGCTCATGGGCGTCCGCAAGGGCCGCATGGACAACATGTCGAACCACGGCTCCGGCTGGGTGCGCCTGGAGTTCGTGGTGCCCTCGCGCGGACTGATCGGCTTCCGCACCGAGTTCCTCACCCAGACCCGCGGCACCGGTATCGCGCACTCCATCCACGAGGGCCACGAGCCCTGGTTCGGGCCGCTCACGACCCGTAACAACGGCTCCCTGGTCGCCGACCGCGCCGGCGCGGTCACCGCGTTCGCGATGACCAACCTGCAGGAGCGCGGTGTGCTGTTCACCGATCCCGGCACCGAGGTGTACGAGGGCATGATCGTCGGCGAGAACTCCCGTGCCGACGACATGGACGTCAACATCACCAAGGAGAAGAAGCTCACCAACATGCGGTCGGCCTCGGCCGACTCGTTCGAGGCGATCGTCCCGCCGCGCAAGCTGTCGCTGGAGCAGTCGCTGGAGTTCTGCCGCGACGACGAGTGCGTCGAGGTGACCCCGGAGTCCATCCGCATCCGCAAGGTGAACCTGGACGGCCGTGAGCGCGCCCGCGCCGCGAGCCGCGCCAAGCACGGCTGATCCCCGGCCGCGCACCGCACCCGTACGAACGGCGTCGGGCGCCCCTGTCACAGGGGCGCCC
>NZ_JBSGHG010000043.1:0-60592 GCF_053604275.1 Streptomyces sp. NPDC004051
GGGGCGCACGCGTCCGCGTGCGCCCCGTCGCGCGTCTCCGTGGGAACGGGCTCAGTGGCCGCCCTGCTCCTTGAAGCGCTTGTAGGACCGCTCGATCTCGATCTCGGCGTCGGTCCGGCCGACCCAGTTGGCGCCCTCCACCGACTTGCCCGGCTCCAGGTCCTTGTAGACCTCGAAGAAGTGCTGGATCTCCAGACGGTCGAACTCCGACACGTGGTGGATGTCACGCAGGTGCTCCACGCGCGGGTCCGTCGAGGGGACGCACAGCAGCTTGTCGTCGCCGCCGGCCTCGTCCGTCATCCGGAACATGCCGATCGCGCGGCAGCGGATCAGGCAGCCGGGGAACGTCGGTTCGTCGAGGATGACCAGCGCGTCCAGCGGGTCGCCGTCCTCGCCGAGGGTGTTCTCGACGAAGCCGTAGTCGGTCGGGTAGGCGGTCGAGGTGAAGAGTCGACGGTCCAAGCGGATCCGACCCGTCTCGTGGTCCACCTCGTACTTGTTCCGCGAACCCTTCGGGATCTCGATCGTGACGTCGAACTCCACCGGACGCTCCTCCATGATCAGCACATAGTTCTGGTGATTAAGTGTCCCTCACGCAGGTGTGTGATCGCGAAAGGGGCTGGTGGTCGTGCCAGAGCTGAGGCCTTGGCGGGCCGCGAGACCGCACGTGGTGCGGATCGCGGACGCCGTACGACCGCGTCTCGCCCGGGCCGCCGCGACCGTACGGCCGCGGCTGGCGCGTGTCGTCACGGCCGCCGGGCCACGGATCGCGTGGCCGGTGGCCAGGCCGGGCACCTGGTCGAAGACCCGGCGGTTCACCGTGGTCGCGGCCGCCACCGGAATGGCACTGGCCGCCGGTGTGGCGACCGCCGCGGGTCCCTGGGACGCCACAGGCCAGCGTACGGCCGAGCGGGACCGGGCCGTGGCCCTGCAGGCCGCGCGTGGCACAGATCACGGCGGCACCCGCGGCAACGCCGGCACGCCGCCCCGCGGTCCCCGGGCGGCCCCCAGCGCCCCCTCCGTGCTCGTCGGCCTCGACGGCTCCGCCGCCGTGCGCCCGGCGCCCGCAGGCAAGGCCCTCGCCGGTACCCTCACCCCGCTGCTGAAGGCCCCGGAGCTCGGCCGTCCCGCCGCCGCCGTGGTCGACGTCTCCACCGGCCGGAAGCTGTACGCCCAGGGTTCCGGCGACGCGCTCACCCCCGCCTCCACCACGAAGATCGCCACCGCCGCCGCGGTCCTCACCGCGCTGGGCCCCGACCACCGCCTGACCACCCGCACCACCTTCGAACCCGACACGAAGGAGGTCATCCTCGTCGGCGGCGGCGACCCCACCCTCACCGCCCGGAAGAAGGACGCCACGGGCTCGGCGAGCCTGCGCGACCTCGCCGGGCGGACCGCCGCCGCCCTCGCCGAACGCGGTGTGCGCGAGGTGACCCTGTCCTACGACGCCACCCTCTACGCGGGCGGCGACAGGCACCCGATCGGGATCAACCCCAACATCGCCGCCGTCACCCCCCTGATGGCCGACGAGGCCCGGGTCGACGAGTCCGTCAGCGGCCCCGCGAACCGCGTCGCCGACCCGGCGGCCGACGCCGCGCGGAAGTTCGGCGAGTTCCTGAGGGAGCACGGCGTCAAGGCCACCCCGCCCGGCCCCTCGAAGTCCACGACCCGGGCCGCCACCCTCGCCACGGTGTCCTCGCCCCCGCTCGCCACCCTGGTCGAACGGATGCTCACCAACAGCGACAACGACCTCGCCGAGGCCCTCGCCCGGCACACCGCGATCGCGACCGGCGAACGCGCCGACTTCGCGGGCGCCGCGGCCGCCCTCCGCACCCGGCTCGCCGAGCTCCGGGTCCCCCTGGAAGGGACCGTGTTCAAGGACGGCAGCGGACTCGACCGCACCAACCGGCTCACCGCCGACCTGCTCACCGCGCTGCTGGTGAAGTCCGCCGACCCCGCCCACCCCGAGCTGCGGGCCGTCCTCACCGGCCTGCCCGTCGGGGGCTTCACCGGCACCCTCACCGGCCGCTACGCCGACGGGGCGGCCGGCCTCGTGCGCGCCAAGACGGGCACCCTCACCGGTGTCAACGCCCTGGCGGGCACCGTCGTCGACCAGGAGGGCCGACTGCTCGCCTTCGCCTTCCTGGCGACCGGCACCAGCGACCCCACGGCGGCCCAGACGGCCCTGGACAGGGCGGCCACGGCCCTGGCGGCGTGCGGCTGCCGGTGACCCTCGGGACGGCCGGGACGACCGCCCTTTCGCCCTGCCCCGCACCGCCGTACTCACGTACCGTTGCACCATGACGAGTTTCGGTGGTGCTGCCTCTTCCGGGATGGTCGACTGGGATCTCGCGGTCGCGACCGCGACCCGGCTCATGCGGCCGGGCCCCGATGTGAACCGTGACGACGCCAGGGCCGTCGTCGCGGAACTGCGCCGGCACGCGAAGGCGTCCGAGGAACACGTCCGGGGCTTCACCCGGCTGGGCACCGAGGAGATCCACGACACCCCCGTCCTCGTCGTCGACCGCCCGGGCTGGGTGCGGGCCAACGTCGCCGGCTTCCGCGAACTCCTCAAACCGCTCCTCGACAAGATGCAGGAACGGCGCGGCAGCTCCCCCGGCGGGGTGCTCCTCGGCACCGTCGGCGGCAAGGTCACCGGCGTCGAGCTGGGCATACTGCTGTCCTTCCTGGCCTCCCGGGTCCTCGGCCAGTACGAGACCTTCGCCCCCGCCACCCGCGACCTGCCGGCCGGCGGCCCCGCCGACGCCCCGAACGGCGGCGGACGGCTGCTGCTCGTCGCCCCCAACATCGTCCACGTCGAACGCGAACTCGACGTGCACCCGCACGACTTCCGGCTGTGGGTGTGCCTGCACGAGGAGACGCACCGCACCCAGTTCTCCGCCGTGCCCTGGCTGCGCGACCACCTGGAGGGCGAGATCCAGGCGTTCCTGGCGGAGACCGACGTCGACCCGATGACCGTTCTGGAGCGGGTCCGCGAGGCCGTCCAGACCTTCGCCGGAGGCCGGCCCGAGGGCGAGGAGGGAGAGGCGGCCGACGAGGGGCGTTCCCTGGTCGAACTCGTGCAGACCCCGGCCCAGCGGGAGATCCTCGGCCGCCTCACAGCGGTGATGTCGCTGCTGGAGGGACACGCCGACTTCGTGATGGACGGCGTCGGACCCGAGGTCGTGCCGAGCGTCGCCGAGATCCGCGAGAAGTTCCAGCAGCGCCGTGCGAAGGGCGCCTCCCGCCTGGACCTGGCGCTGCGCAAACTGCTCGGCCTGGACGCCAAGCTCCGTCAGTACCGCGACGGTGAACGCTTCGTCCGCGCGGTCGTCGACGAGGTCGGCATGGACGGCTTCAACCGGGTGTGGACCTCGCCCAACACCCTCCCCACCAAGGCGGAGATCGCCGAACCGGCGGAATGGATCACGCGCGTGCACCGCAAACCCGAGTCGTGAACCCGGCAGCCGTGTCCGGCGGTCGTGGATCCGGCGGTCGTGGATCCGGCAGGCGGATGACCCGGTAATCACCCGTCCGAGGGACCGTGAGCGAAGAGTAGGCGTGCAATGCTCGGGTAACGGCCCGGCTCTGTCACCATTTACACACTCTGAGTGACCGATGCGAGCCCACGCCCTCTGACGACTCTGACAACTTCATGAAGGGAACCGGACATGGGTCCCCATCCTGCGGTCGCGGCGATACGCCTGGCGGTCCGCCGCGTACTCCACGACATCCTCGACGAACACAACCGAACCCCCGACGAGACCGGCCACGCCCCCGGCCGGCCCCCGTACGACCGTGCGTCCTCCCCCCTCGTGCTCGTGGCCTGCTCCGGCGGCGCCGACTCCATGGCCCTCGCCTCAGCCCTGGCCTTCGAGGCCCCACGGCTGGGCCTGCGGGCTGGCGGCGTCACCGTCGACCACGGCCTCCAGGCCGGCTCCGATCTGCGCGCCGCCGAAGTGACCCTGCGCCTGCGCGAACTGGGCCTGGCCCCCGTCGAATCCGTCGCCGTCACCGTCGGCCGCGAAGGCGGGCCGGAGGCCGCCGCCCGCGACGCCCGCTACGCCGCCCTCGACGCCGCGGCCGAACGGCACGGGGCCGCCGCCGTCCTGCTCGGACACACCCGCGACGACCAGGCGGAAACCGTCCTGCTGGGCCTCGCCCGCGGCTCCGGCATCCGTTCGCTGTCCGGAATGGCCGCGGTCTCGGGGGCCGCCGGCCGTTACCGCAGGCCGTTCCTCCGGCTCGACCGGCAGACGGCCCGCACGGCCTGCCTGGCCCAGTCCCTCCCCGTCTGGGACGACCCGCACAACACCGACCCCGCCTACACCCGCTCCCGGCTGCGCCACGAGGGCCTGCCCGCCCTGGAGAAGGCGCTCGGCAAGGGCGTCGTCGAGGCCCTCGCCCGGACGGCCCAGCTCTCCCGCGACGACGCCGACGCCCTCGACGCCTGGGCCGGCCGGGCCGAGGCCGGCGTCCGCGACGCGGACGGCCGCCTGGAGTGCGCCGGGCTGCACGCCCTTCCGCCCGCCGTGCGCCGCCGTGTGCTGCGCCGGGCCGCCATCGAGGCGGGAGCCCCGGCCGGTTCGCTGTTCGCCCGGCACATCGAGGAGGTCGACCGGCTGATCACCGGCTGGCGCGGCCAGGGGGCCATCAATCTGCCCGGCCGGGTCGTCGCCCGCCGCCAGGGTGGCAGACTGGTGATTCGGCAAGGCTGAAAAACGTGCCCTCGGCAGCGCCGCGGACGGCACGGGACAGCCGCTGGGACGACCGAAAGTGATGCGGGTGGACGCGAAAGACATGGGTGCCGACCTCGAGAAGGTGCTCATCAGCAAGGAAGAGATCGACGCCAAGCTGGCTGAGCTGGCCGCGAAGATCGACGCGGAGTACGAGGGCAGGGAACTGCTGATCGTCGGGGTCCTCAAGGGCGCCGTGATGGTCATGGCCGACCTCGCCCGAGCGCTGTCCACCCCCGTCACCATGGACTGGATGGCCGTATCCTCGTACGGGGCGGGCACCCAGTCCTCCGGTGTGGTGCGGATCCTCAAGGACCTCGACACCGACATCAAGGGCAAGCACGTCCTGGTCGTCGAGGACATCATCGACTCCGGCCTGACCCTGTCGTGGCTGATCTCGAACCTCGGCTCGCGCGAGCCCGCCTCCCTCAAGGTGTGCACGCTGCTGCGCAAGCCCGAGGCCGCCAAGGTCAACATCGACGTGGAATGGGTCGGTTTCGACATTCCCAACGAGTTCGTCGTCGGATACGGCCTCGACTACGCCGAGAAGTACCGCAACCTCCCGTTCGTCGGTACGCTCGCGCCTCATGTCTACGGCGGCTGAGTCACCCGGCCCGGAGCGCCGTATGTGATCGGGAACCCCGGCGGGTTCCGCTCCGTTGGAGCATGCGTGGACGCGATTGCCGGCAGTCCCACGCCGCTTCGGCGGGCGATGCTGGGGTACCGTCCGAAGAACAGTCTTTATCAAACTCACTATGGCAGGAGGGACGGGGCGGCACCGCTCCGTATGGATGGACGTGAAGCGATACTTCCGTGGGCCGGTCATGTGGATCGTGCTGGCCGTCCTCGCCGTGGTCGTGTTGATGCAGGTCGTCGGCTCGTCCGGCGGCTACAAGACGGTGGACACCGGCCAGGTGGTCCAGGCGATCAACCAGAACAAAGTCGAGTCGGCCAAGCTGACCACCGGCGACGAGCAGATCATCAAGGTCGAGCTCAAGTCCGGTGAGAAGATCGAGGACAGCTCGAAGATCCAGGCGAGCTACATCGGTGACCAGGGCGTCACCATCGCCAACACGCTGCAGGACAAGTACCAGAACAAGCAGATCCCGGACGGCTACACGGTTTCGCCGTCCAAGCAGAACGCGTTCGTCAGCATTCTGCTGTCGCTGCTGCCCTTCGTCCTCATCGTCGTGGTCTTCCTGTTCCTGATGAACCAGATGCAGGGCGGCGGCTCCCGCGTCATGCAGTTCGGCAAGTCCAAGGCGAAGCTCATCACCAAGGACACCCCGAAGACGACGTTCGCCGACGTCGCGGGCTCGGACGAGGCGGTCGAGGAACTCCACGAGATCAAGGAGTTCCTGCAGGAGCCGGCGAAGTTCCAGGCCGTCGGGGCGAAGATCCCCAAGGGTGTGCTGCTGTACGGTCCGCCCGGAACCGGCAAGACCCTGCTCGCGCGTGCCGTCGCGGGCGAGGCCGGGGTCCCCTTCTACTCGATCTCCGGTTCCGACTTCGTCGAGATGTTCGTCGGTGTCGGCGCCTCCCGGGTCCGTGACCTGTTCGAGCAGGCCAAGGCCAACGCCCCGGCGATCGTCTTCGTCGACGAGATCGACGCGGTCGGCCGCCACCGCGGCGCCGGCCTCGGCGGCGGTCACGACGAGCGCGAGCAGACCCTGAACCAGCTCCTCGTCGAGATGGACGGCTTCGACGTCAAGGGCGGCGTGATCCTCATCGCCGCGACGAACCGGCCCGACATCCTCGACCCGGCCCTCCTGCGCCCCGGCCGCTTCGACCGTCAGATCGCGGTCGACCGCCCGGACATGCAGGGCCGGCTGGAGATCCTCAAGGTCCACCAGAAGGGCAAGCCGGTCGCCCCGGACGTCGACCTGGCGGCCGTCGCCCGCCGCACCCCCGGCATGACCGGCGCCGACCTGGCCAACGTGCTGAACGAGGCCGCTCTGCTGACCGCGCGCAGCGATCAGAAGCTGGTCGACAACCACATGCTGGACGAGGCGATCGACCGTGTGGTCGCGGGCCCGCAGAAGCGGAGCCGGATCATGTCGGACAAGGAGAAGAAGATCACCGCGTACCACGAGGGCGGACACGCCCTGGTCGCGGCGGCCTCCCCGAACGCCGACCCCGTCCACAAGATCACCATCCTGTCCAGGGGCCGCGCCCTCGGCTACACGATGGTGCTGCCGGACGAGGACAAGTACTCGACCACGCGCAACGAGATGCTGGACCAGCTGGCCTACATGCTGGGCGGCCGGGCGGCCGAGGAGCTCGTCTTCCACGACCCGACGACCGGTGCGGCCAACGACATCGAGAAGGCCACCGGCCTGGCCCGCGCGATGGTCACCCAGTACGGCATGACCGAGCGTCTCGGCGCGATCAAGTTCGGCGGCGACAACTCCGAGCCGTTCCTCGGACGTGAGATGGCTCACCAGCGCGACTACTCGGAGGAGATCGCCGCGCTGGTCGACGAAGAGGTCAAGAAGCTCATCGAGACCGCGCACAACGAGGCGTGGGAGATCCTGGTCGAGAACCGCGACGTGCTCGACAACCTGGTCCTCGCCCTCCTGGAGCGGGAGACGCTGGGCAAGGAGGAGATCGCCGAGATCTTCGCGCCGATCGTCAAGCGCCCGCCCCGGCCCGCCTGGACCGGTTCCTCCCGCCGTACGCCGTCCACCCGTCCGCCGGTGCTCTCCCCCAAGGAGCTGGCGCTGACGAACGGGGCGAACGGCGCGACGCCGGCCATCTCCACCGTGAAGAGCACCGCCGCGGAACCCGCGTCGGCGCCCGAGCGGACCCCGGAGGAGCGCCCCGAGGGCTGACCGGCTCTCCGGGTGACCCCGCCGGGCCCGGAATGAACGCCGCGCCCCCCAGGTTCTAGCCTGGGGGGCGCGGCTTTTGCGTACCCGCAGTCGATACGCGTACCTCTGACGCGCGCAGGCACAGGAACGAGGCACCCCATGACCGACCCCGTGACGCTGGACGGCGATCTCACCTTCGGCGAGTTCGACGAGAAGCGAGCCGAGAACGCCGTACGCGAGCTGCTGATCGCGGTGGGTGAGGATCCCGACCGGGAGGGGTTGCAGGAGACGCCGGCCCGGGTGGCACGGGCGTACAAGGAGATATTCGCCGGTCTGTGGCAGAAGCCCGAGGACGTGCTGACGACCACGTTCGACCTCGGGCACGACGAGATGGTGCTGGTGAAGGACATCGAGGTGTACTCGACGTGCGAGCACCACCTGGTGCCGTTCCGGGGCGTGGCCCACGTCGGCTACATCCCGGCCACCAGCGGAAAGATCACGGGACTGTCGAAGCTGGCCCGGCTGGTGGACGTCTACGCGCGGCGGCCGCAGGTGCAGGAGCGGCTCACCACCCAGATCGCGGACTCCCTGATGGAGATCCTGGAGCCGCGCGGAGTGATCGTGGTCGTGGAGTGCGAGCACATGTGCATGTCGATGCGGGGCATCCGCAAGCCCGGCGCGAAGACCCTCACCTCGGCCGTGCGCGGCCAGCTGCGGGACGCGGCGACGCGCAACGAGGCGATGAGCCTGATCATGGCGCGCTGACCCGGGGCGGGCGCCCGCGCCGGGCCGGCCCGGGCCTCCGGGACCGGCCCCGGAAGGCGTCTCAGGCCGCCGGGGCCGTGCCCCTGCCGTTGTGGTGGTCGTCGTCGTCCTCCGGGAGCTTGCAGACCCGCTCCAGGAAGAGGGCGGCCGCTATGACGCCGATCCCCGCCAGGACCGAGGCGCCGGCGTAGATGGCCTGGTCGCGGCGGGCCGGGACGTCGAGGGACCCCAGGAGGAAGACGCCGGTGCCGCCGTACATCCCGGCGACCAGGGCGGCGACCAGGGCGCTGGCCTGGCCGAAGACGACCGCGCGGGCAGCCATCATGGGGTCGACGCCCTTGGCGTCGGGACGGCGCTCGCGCTGGGCCCTGAGGCGGGTGCGGAGGGAGAGCGCCGTGGCCGTGAGGACCACGGCGATCAGGGCGAGGACGACGGGCGCGGCCACCGGGACGCTCGGCAGCGTGCCGAGGGAGTTCCAGAGGCGGGCGACGGCCCAGGACAGGATCCCGGCCACGACGAAGACGCCGGCCAGCACCCTGATGCGCAGCTCTCTCACGGTGTCCCTTCGGTTCCCCGGTGCCCCGGAATGCGGTCGTCTCGACCTTAACGGCTATTCGGGCAGCCGGAGTTCCAGGTCGGCCCGGTACAGGACGCCTTCTCGGCCGACCGCGTCCAGCAGGGCGGCGACGGGTCCGCGTCCGGGGAGAACGGCCTCGGGTTCGACGTCGTGCCAGGGGGCCAGGACGAAGGCGCGCTCGTGGGCGCGGGGATGGGGGAGGGTCAGCCGCGGGTCGTCGGACAGGAGGTCCGCGTAGGCGACGATGTCCACGTCCAGGGTGCGCGGGCCCCAGCGCTCGTCGCGGACCCGGTGGAAGGCGTCCTCGACCGCGTGCGCCCGCTCCAGCAGGGAGGACGGGGGGAGGGTGGTCTTCAGGACCACCACCGCGTTGAAGTACGAGGGCTGGCTGCCGGGCTCGACGCCCCACGGCTCCGTCTCGTACACGGGGGACACCCCTGTGACGCGGATGCCCGGGGTGTCCTCCAAGGCATCGACGGCCCCCTGGAGGGTCTCCAGCCGGTTGCCGAGGTTGGCGCCGAGGGCGACCACGGCCCGCTTCGGGTTCTGCAGGGTGCTGTCGGCGGCGTCGACCCGCTCCGTCACGGAGGCGGGGACCGGCTGGACGGTCGGGTCGGTGTGGCCCTGGGCGGACGGCCTGGTCATACACGGCTCCGGGTGATGGTGACGGTCACGTCGTCGAAGGGCACGGTGATCGGCGCGTCCGGCTTGTGGACGCGGACCTCGACCTCCTGGACCACGGCGTGCTCGAGGCAGACCCGGGCGATGCGTTCGGCGAGCGTCTCGATGAGGTTCACCGGTTCGCCCTCGACGACCGCCACGACCTGCTCCGCCACGATTCCGTAGTGCACGGTCTTCGTCAGGTCGTCGTCGGTCGCGGCCGGCCGGGTGTCCAGACCGAGGACGAGGTCGACGACGAAGGTCTGGCCCTCCTCGCGTTCCTTGGGGAACACACCGTGGTGCCCACGGGCCTTCAGGCCGTGCAGCGCGACACGATCCACACGAATCCACTCCTGTAGTCGGTTGGCCGGTCAGTCGGTCAGTCGGTCAGTCGGTCGGTCAGTCGAATCTACCCGCGGGCACCGACGGCACCGGCCCCGAGGGGGTGCCGGCCCGGACCGGTACGGGAGGATTCACCCGGCGTTCTCCCCGGGCGGGCCCCGGGTTCCCCGGGCGGGCCTCTCAGGCGGGGGTGTCGGTGTCGTCGGGGGTGTCGGGCGGCTCGTCCTCGCCGTTCTCGGCGAGGACGGGGGAGGCGTGGTGGGACCAGAGCTTCCAGCCCGCGGGGGTGCGCCGGTAGATGTTGGTGGCGACGACCAGCTGGCCGACCAGGGGACCGAGCTCCTCGCCCGCCTTCGGCGCGGGACCGCCGCTGAGGATGTTCTCGGTGCAGGTCACCAGGGCGGTGTCGCCGGTGACGGAGACGTGCACGTCGGTGAGGAAGAACTGGATGTAGTCGGTGTTCGCCATGATCAGGGCGTACGACCGGAGCACCTCGCCGCGGCCGGTGAGCACCGGCCAGCCGGGGTGCACGCAGGAGACCACCCCGGTGTCCGCCGGGTCGTGGTAGGTCTCGTCGACGCCCAGGTCGGCCGGGGTGAGCCAGAGCGACGCCACCTCTTCGAAGTCACCCTGTTCGAGTGCCTCGTAGAAGGCGGCGTTGGTGGCCTCGACCTGCTCGACGTCGGTGTGAGGCGCGCTCACCGGGCTCCTTCCGCACCGTGCGGGGCGGCTTCGGGGCGCGTGCCGTCCGGGGTGCGCGCCAGTTCGACGGCGCGTACGACCCGTACGGCGTCCGCGGTGGCGCGGACCTCGTGCACGCGGACCGCCCAGGCGCCGCCCCGGGCGGCGAGGGCGGAGACGGCGGCGGTGGCGGCGTCGCGTTCCCGGGCGGGCGGGGGCGTGCCGTCGGGCCCGGCCAGGACCTGGCCGAGGAACCGCTTGCGGGACGCGGCCACGAGCAGCGGGTGACCGAGTGCCCGCAGGCGGTCGAGCCGGGCGAGGAGGGCGAGGTCGTGGCCGGTGTCCTTGGAGAAGCCGAGTCCGGGGTCGACGATCACGCGGTCGGCCGCGACGCCGGCCTCCAGCACCGCCGTCACGCGCGCGCGGAGCTCGTCGACGACCTCGGTGACGATGTCGTCGTACACGCCCTTGACGTTGCCGCCCTCCAGCAGGCCGCGCCAGTGCATGACGACGAAGGGGGCGCCGGCGGCGGCGACGACGCGGAGCATGTCGGGGTCGGCGAGACCGCCGCTCACGTCGTTGACGAGCGCGGCGCCGGCCACGAGGGACTGGTCGGCGACCGAGGCGCGCATGGTGTCGACGGAGACGGTGACGCCCTCGGCGGCGAGGCCGCGGACCACGGGGATGACGCGCTTGAGTTCCTCGGCCTCGTCGACGCGGGTGGCGCCGGGGCGGGTGGACTCGCCGCCGACGTCGATCAGGTCGGCACCCTGGGCGACCAGGTCGAGGCCGCGCTTGACGGCGGTCGTCGTGTCGAACCAGCGGCCGCCGTCGGAGAAGGAGTCGGGGGTCACGTTCACCACGCCCATGACCGCGCAGCGGTCCCAGTGGGGGAGACCCGCGACGTGGAGCTGTCCGCTGCTGCTGCTCATATGTTCAGCGTATGCCCCGGGCGCGGCCCGGGAGACCCGGACCCTGGGGAGCCGGACCCGGGAGGGGAGCCCCGGAAGGAGCGGACGGCACGGAGGGCGCGGAAGACCAGGAAGGAACGGAAGGCCCGGAAGGAACGGAAGGCCCGGAAGGCGCGGAAGGGAGCGGGGTCCGTGCCCCTGTCCGGTATTTCCTCGGCGGATCTCGTCGGTCTTCCCGGAAAGCGGTAACCCGCCCCTCGCGTGAAAATGATCTTGCATATTCGGGGGCCGGGTCTATTCACGGTTCGGCGCAGTTCCCTGACGCCCTGTGAAAGCCTCGGTGGGGCTTTGTTTTCACGGGGCGGGGCTTCATCATTCGCCTACGCGCGGTAAGTTTCTGGCCATGTCACGTGGACGTCACCGCCATTCCCCGCCCCTGCACAGGATGCTGCCCCCGTCGGCGATCGCAGGCGTCTCCCTCGTCTGCGCCCTGGGGCCCTGGGTGTTCACAGAACCGATGACGCTTCGCCTGCTGGCCGCCGCCGCGGCGACCACGGCGATCATCGGTGCGGTCGTCATGCGGCACTGGGACATCCTGGCCGGCAAGCAGGTCGCCGACCTCACGCGCGCGCGGGCCGGTGACGAGTGGCGGTTCGAGGAGCGGGTCGCCGAACTGGAGGCCGACCTCGAGGAGTCGCGCGAACTGCGCGTCAAGCTGGAGCAGCGGTTGCGCGCCCAGCGCGGGGAGCTGACCGGGCTGCGCAACGAGCACGCGGCACTGCTCCGGAGGTACGCCTCCGCGGAGGCCGAGCGGGCGAGCGTGCTGGAGGAGCGCCGGGTGCTCGAGATAGAGGCGGCGGTCCCGGCCCGTGCGTTGCCGGCGGGGCCTTCGGCGCGCTCCGGTGACGAGACCGCCGGGACGGCGTCCGTGCCGGCGGCCAGGAGCGAGGACGGGACCGCGGGCGGGACCTCGGCGGAGGAGACGGCCGGTGCGGAAGCGGTCGGGGCGGAGCCGGCGGTTCCCCCGGTCTTCTCGCCCGAGGGGGCGGGCCTGTTCCTGCGGGCCGAGGCGGCGCTGACCCGGCTCGGCGACGACGCGCGGGGGGCGCACCGCGAAACACCCGCGAACGAGACCTCCGGGAACGAGACCTCCGGGAACGACGCCTCCGAGAACGACTCCCCCGAGGGCGATGGCCCCGAGCCCACAAGGAAGCGGAAGCCGGAGCAGCCGGAGAAGGACGGGTCGGAGGGGCGGCCGGGAGCGGCCGGGGAGCGCGAGCGTGCGGCCGCCTCCGGCCCGGACGCCGGCCCCGGCACCGGTACCGCGCCCGAGGAGCCCTCCCAGCCCGAGCAGTCGGCCCCGCCGGCCCCGTCCGGCCGCTCGGTGCGGCCCTCCGGGCACTTCACCGTGCCGACCGCGGTCGCGGTCGTACCGCCGACGGAGCCCGTGCGGCGTCCGGTGACCGACGGCGGGTTCGACTTCTTCGGTACGCAGAAGGAGGAGGGACCCGGCCGGGAGGGCGCCCAGGACGAGGACCTCGCCGACGCCGTCGGACAGGAGGCCCTGACCCCGCGCGGGACCGAGGACGAAGCCGGGTCCTCGCCGGCCGGCGAGGACCCGCGGGCCGGCGAGGACCCGCGGGCCGCCGGCCGGGTCATCGACCTGACGGCGCACGACGAGCCGGAAGAGACCGGACCGGACGGCACGGCCGGCCCGCACGGTACGGACGGTCCGCACGGCGCGCACCGTACGGACGGCCCGGCCGACGCGGCCGGCGCCAAGGGACTGCGCAGCGCGGTCTCCTGAGGCGCCGCACGCGTTCCCCCGGCTCCGGGGTCAGGCCATCCAGCGGTCCGGGAGGGCGTCCCTGCGACCCGTCCGGGAGCGTTCCGCCTGGGCCCGGAGCAGCTCCGCCGCCTCGTCGGCGTCCCGCAGCCGGGCCGTCACGGACTTGTCGGCCCCGGTGTCCACATGGACGTTCGCGACGCCCCGGGCGCGCTGCCAGGGCCCCTGGGTCAGCCGTACGCTCTGCACCTTCGCGTGCGGCACCAGGGCGACGGTCCGGCTCAGCAGGCCGTGCCGCGCGGCGAACACGGTGTCGGTGACGGCGAGCCCGTGGCCGCGCCACCACACCGGCATGCACCACCGGGCGCGCCGCGGCGGCCGGGAGAGTTCCGCGTGCGACGGCACGTGGACGCCGGGGAGCACGCGCGCGACGACGGACTCGGCGATCTCGCGCGGAGCGACCGGCAGCAGCAGGGAGTTGGACGAGCCGGCCACGTCGAGTTCGACCCGTACCCAGCCCCGGCGCCGCCACAGCAGCGGCTCCACGATCCGCACGGTCTGCACCCGCCCCGGCGGCACCGTCTCGTGCGCCCGGTCCAGCAGCCCGTGGTCGATCCGCAGTCCGTCGGGCGACTCGCCCAGGGTCCAGTCGTACTCGGTGACGAACCGGCCGACGCTGCTCGCGCCCGCCGCGCCGAACAGCGGCACGGCGGCGGCGAGGACCGTCCACAGGTTGTGGGTGGCCAGCCACAGCAGCGGCACCACGACGAGGGCGGCGACCAGCCAGACCCAGGTCCCGGCGGTCAGCACGAGGGAGAGGACGAGGACGCCGGGCGGCACGCGCAGCAGCTGCCGGGACGGCGCCTCGCCGACCTCGTGCGCCGTCTCGGGGGCGAAACCCGCCGCCCGCGCGAGCAGTTCGGCGCGCAGCGCGCGGGCGTGGTCGGCTCCCAGGAAGGCCAGTTCGTCCTTCTTGTCGGTGCCGATGACGTCGAGTCTGAGTTTCGACACGCCCGCGACCCGCGCGAGCAGCGGCTGGGTGACGTCGATGGCCTGGATCCGCTCCAGCCGGATGTGGACGGTGCGGCGGAACAACAGCCCGGTGCGGATGCGCAGTTCGCTGTCGGTCACCGCGAAATGGGTGAACCACCAGGTCAGGAAGCCGTAGAGGGCGGCGGCCGGGATGAGGACGCCGAGACCGATCAGCAGGGTCGTCGTGGTCAGCCGGGTCAGCTGACGCTGTGCCTGGTCCGGGTCGTGCAGCGCCCACCCCAGGACGACCGCTATGGGCGCCCACGCCCGCCTGAGCGGCGTGACGGGGTGCAGCCGGCGCTCGATCACCGGGTGCCGTTCGTGTTCGTCACGGTGGACCTCCGGGGCCGTCACAGCCCCGCCGATCGGGCCTCGCCCAGCTCGGTGAGCCGGTCGCGCAGCCGTTCGGCCTCGGCCGGTTCGAGGCCGGGGATGGTGGCGTCGGTCGCCGCGGCCGCCGTGTGCAGCTGCACGCTGGCCAGGCCGAAGTGCCGTTCCACGGGACCGGAGGTGACCTCCACCAGCTGCATCCGCCCGTACGGCACGATCGTCTCCTGGCGCCACAGGACGCCCCGGCTGATCAGCAGGTCGTCGGCCCGCTCGGCGTACCGCCAGGAGCGCCAGTTGCGCTCCAGCATCACCCAGCCCCAGGCCAGCACGGCCAGCGGCAGCGCGGCGAAGCCGGCCCAGACGGGCCCGGCCAGCAGCCCCGGGACGAGCCCGGCGGCCAGGGCGAGCAACCCCATCCACACCACGAGCATCAGCCGACGCAGCTTCAGCAGCCCCGGCGGCAGCGCGATCCACCGCGGCCCGTCACCGGGACCCACCACCGGCCCCACCGCTGTCCCCGTGTCGTGCGGGTTCCCCGTCTTCATGGCCCCAGGGTACGTAGGCCCCGGAGTACGCGAGCCCCGGAGTGCGCGGGTCCCGGCGGGCGTGGGCTCCCGCGGGCGTGGGGGAGACTGGGGGCATGACTCCTACGACGGAGACCACGGTCGGCATCGGCGGCGCCGCGGAGAGCACCGACATGGTGCTCAACATCGGGCCCCAGCATCCGTCCACGCACGGCGTGCTGCGGCTGAGGCTCGTCCTGGACGGCGAGCTCATCAACCACGCGGAGCCCGTGATCGGCTACATGCACCGGGGCGCGGAGAAGCTGTTCGAGGCGCGCGACTACCGCCAGATCATCATGCTGGCCAACCGCCACGACTGGCTGTCGGCGTTCTCCAACGAGCTGGGCGTGGTCCTCGGGGTGGAGCGGATGCTCGGCATGGAGGTCCCCGAGCGCGCGGTGTGGCTGCGCACGCTCCTCGCGGAGCTGAACCGGGTGCTCAACCACCTGATGTTCCTCGGTTCCTATCCGCTGGAGCTCGGCGGCATCACGCCGATCTTCTACGCCTTCCACGAGCGCGAGGAGCTCCAGCACGTCATGGAGGAGGTCTCCGGCGGGCGCATGCACTACATGTTCAACCGCGTGGGCGGCCTCAAGGAGGACCTGCCGGCGGGATGGACCACCCGCGCGCGCGCCGCCGTCGCCGACGTGCGCTCCCGCATGGACCGCTTCGACGACCTGGTGCTCGGCAACGAGATCTTCCGGGGCCGCACCCGCGGGGTGGGCGTCCTCTCCGCGGACGCCGTGCACGCGTACGGCGTGAGCGGGCCGATCGCCCGTGCCTCGGGCGTCGACTTCGACCTGCGCCGCGACGAGCCGTATCTCGCCTACGGCGAACTGGGCGACGTCCTGAAGGTCGTGACGCGCCGGGAGGGCGACTGCCTCGCCCGCTTCGAGTGCCTCCTGGAGCAGACCTACAACTCCCTCGACCTCGCCGACGCCTGTCTCGACCGGCTCGCCGACCTGCCGCCGGGACCGGTCAACCAGCGGCTCCCGAAGGTCCTCAAGGCGCCCGAGGGGCACACCTACGCGTGGACCGAGAACCCGCTCGGCATCAACGGGTACTACCTGGTCAGCAAGGGCGAGAAGACGCCGTACCGGCTGAAGCTGCGCTCGGCGTCGTACAACAACATCCAGGCGCTCACCGAACTGCTGCCGGGGACGCTGGTCTCGGACATGGTGGCGATCCTGGGGTCGATGTTCTTCGTGGTGGGCGACATCGACAAATAGCTGACAAATAGCTGCCGAACAGCCGCCGAGCAGCCGACGCGCCGGGGTCAGTCCGCGAGGACGTCCGGGATGCCCACGGGCTGCAGCAGCCACCCGAAGTCGCCGAACCCGCCCGGTGCGGTGAGTTCGGCGGCCTGGGAGGCGCCCGCGAGGGCGCGTACGTAGCCGGCGGGGTCGGTGGACGCCAGCGTGAGCGGGGGGCGCGCGCCGGTGAGGCCCAGGGAGCGCAGGGCCGCCCGCTGGGGGAGCAGCCGGGCCCCGGGGAGCGCGCAGGCCGCCGCGCAGGAGTCGAGGGCGACGTGCGCGGTGATGTCGCACGACCCGTCCGGCACGGGAGTCGTCTCCCGCCCCTCCCGGAAGCCCGTGAGGGTCCCGAAGGGCGGGCGCGCCCCTGCCGAGTGCGCGTAGTCCACGGCGACGGCGAGCCCCCGCCGGAGGGTCCCGACCGCCGACGCCCACGCCACGTCCCGGGGCAGTCCGATCTCCGCCCGCAGCCCCTCCCCGGCCGGCAACGGCCACCAGTGGGCCAGCCACTCGGCCTCCGGGCCCGTGACCGGCGCCCCGAGCCGTTCCGTGCCGTCCTCCCGCACCAGCACCAGGCGCGAGGTGCCCTCCGGATCCACCTCGACGACCTCCAGGGGCACGTTGTCCAGCCACTCGTTGGCGAACAGCAGCCCGGTGACCCCTTCCGGGGGCTCGGTGCGCCACTCGACGCGGCGGTCGAGTCCGCCGGGCCGGACGGCGAGTTCGACGGCGTACGCGCGCACGCGTGCCGCCACCTCGGCGGGCAGCGCGGCGAGCACGCCCGTGACCAGTTCGCCCCGGCCCGCCCCCATGTCCACGAAGTCGAGCACCGCGGGCCGCCCCAGCGCCTCGTCGACCCGGCACAGCAGCCGGGCCACGGCCCCCGCGAACAGCGGTGAGGCGTGCACCGACGTACGGAAGTGCCCGGCGGGCCCCTCCGGCCGACGGTAGAAGCCGTCCGGCCCGTACAGGGCGGCCCGGGTCGCCGCCCCCCAACCGCGCCAGCCGCCTTCCACCCCCGCCGTCACCGGCGCCCCTCGCTCCTCGTCACTGTCACGGGGCCAGGTTAAGCATGCGGACATGCCGGGCCTCCACCTTGCGGAGTACGCGTGCCGAGCGGGGATCGGCCCTCCGGTTGACCCCTGCACGCGCTTTGCTTCCCTACGCTGGGTTACGTGCAGCGCTTCTATGATTTTCTCCGCAGACACCCGACAGGGGTCGACGGCTTCTGGAGCGTGGTCCTGTTCGGGATCTCGCTGTTCAGCGGAGCACCCGTCGAGGAGGGCCACGGGACCCCGCCGAAGGCCCTGGCCGTGACGGTCATGCTGCTGCTGTCGCTGGTCGTCGCGCTGCGCCGCCGGATGCCGGAGCGGATGCTGGTCCTGGCCGTCGTGGTGGGCCTGCTCCAGGTGGTCCTGAACGTGGCGACGGTACCCGCCGACTTCGCGCTGCTGGTGATCGTCTACACGGTCGCCGCCGTCGGCGCCCGCTGGGCCTCCCGGCTGGCGCTGACCGCCGGCCTGTGCGCGGCTCCCGTGGCGCAGGCGCGCTGGCCGTTCGAGGAGGTGAGCGTGGCGGGCAACATCGCCATGGTCGTCTTCCTGACCGTGCCCTTCGCCCTCGCCTGGGTGCTCGGCGACTCCATGCGCACCCGGCGTGCCTACTTCGCCCAGCTGGAGGAGCGCGCCGCCCGGCTGGAGAAGGAGCGCGAGGCGCAGGCCAAGGTCGCGGTCGCCGCCGAACGCGCCCGCATAGCGCGCGAACTGCACGACGTCGTCGCCCACAACGTGTCGGTGATGGTGGTCCAGGCCGACGGCGCCGCCTACGTCCTCGACGCCGCGCCCGACCAGGCGAAGAAGGCCCTGGAGACCATCTCCTCCACCGGCCGCCAGGCCCTCGCCGAGATGCGCCGCCTGCTCGGCGTGCTGCGCACCGGCGAGCACGAGGAGGCCGGCGAGTACGTGCCGCAGCCCGACGTGCAGCAGATCGAGGACCTCGTCGAGCAGTGCCGGGAGTCCGGACTGCCGGTGGACTTCAAGGTGGAGGGCACCCCGCGTCCGCTGCCCAGCGGCGTCGAACTCACCGCGTACCGCATCGTGCAGGAGGCGCTCACCAACACCCGCAAGCACGGCGGGCCCGACACGGGCGCCAGCGTGCGCCTGGTGTACTTCGACGACGGTCTCGGCCTGCTGGTCGAGGACGACGGCAAGGGCGCCCCGCACGAGCTGTACCAGGAGGGCGGGTTCGACGGCCAGGGCCACGGTCTGATCGGCATGCGCGAGCGGGTCGGTATGGTCGGCGGCACCCTGGACGCGGGTCCGCGGCCGGGCGGAGGATTCCGCATCAGCGTCCTGCTGCCGCTCAAACCCGGCCCCTGACGCCCGGACGCCCGCACACACCCCTTGCCGACCCTGCAACACTGGCCCGGAACCGTACTGGAAGAGGACCCGATGGCGATCCGCGTGATGCTCGTCGACGACCAGGTGCTGCTGCGCACCGGGTTCCGGATGGTGCTCGACGCCCAGCCGGACATGGAGGTCGTGGCGGAGGCCGGCGACGGTGTGGAGGCCCTCCAGGTGCTGCGCGCCACCGCCGTCGACGTGGTGCTCATGGACGTCCGGATGCCGAAGCTGGACGGGGTGGAGGCGACCCGCCGGATCTGCGCGGACCCGGACCCGCCGAAGGTGCTGATCCTGACCACCTTCGACCTCGACGAGTACGCCTTCTCCGGGCTGAAGGCGGGCGCCTCCGGCTTCATGCTCAAGGACGTGCCCCCGGGCGACCTGCTCGCCGCGATCCGCGCGGTGCACAGTGGCGACGCCGTGGTCGCGCCGTCCACCACCCGCCGGCTCCTGGACCGCTTCGCCCCCATGCTGCCGACCACCGCCGAGCAGCCCCGGCACAAGGCGCTGGAGCGGCTCACCGAGCGGGAGCGGGAGGTCATGGTGCTGGTCGCGCAGGGCCTGTCCAACGGCGAGATCGCGGCCCGGCTGGTGCTGTCGGAGGCGACGGTGAAGACGCACGTGGGCCGCATCCTCACCAAGCTGGGACTGCGGGACCGGGTGCAGGTGGTGGTCCTCGCCTACGAGACGGGCCTGGTACGGGCCGGCGGACACGGCTGACCGGGAGCCCCGGCGTCGGTAGGGTCGGCGCATGCTGCTGTGGATCAACGGCCCTTTCGGGGGCGGTAAGACACAAACCGCGTACGAGATACACCGTCGTCTCCCGGGCAGCGTCGTCTGCGACCCGGAGCACGCCGGATTCGGGCTGCGCCGCATGCTTCCACCCGAACTGCGTGAGGACTTCCGGGATTTGACCTCCTGGCGGCAGGGTGTCGTCGAGGTCCTCGACCTCGCCCTGACCCGGCACCACGGCGTCGTGATCGCGCCGATGACGGTCACGGACTCCGGCCACTTCGCCGAGACGGTCGGCCGGCTGCGCGAACTCGGCCACGAGGTCCACCACTTCGCCCTTCTCGCCGAACGCGAGACGGTGCTCGGACGGCTGCGCGAACGCGGCCTCGAACGCCTGCTGCGCTCCGTCGCGGGGAAGAAAACGGTCCCGCACCGGGAGAGTTGGGCCGTGCGGCAGCTCGACCACTGTCTGGAGCGGCTCACCGGACCGGAGTTCGCCGAGCAGCTGTGGACGGACCGCACCACCGTGCCGAAGACGGCGGACCGCGTCGCCGTACTGGCGGGACTGGAGCTGCGCCCCCACGGCGGGGGCCCGCTGCGCACCCGGCTGCGGCAGGCGCGCGTCGGACTCCGGCACATCCGCTTCGACTGAGGCCCCCGCGGACGCCGCCGCCCCCGCGGACGCCGCCGCCCCCGCGGACGCCGCCGCCCCCGCGGACGCCGTCGGCCTCGCGGGCGCTGTCGCCCGGCCGCCCCCGCAGGTGTCGTCGGCCTCGCGGGCGCTGTCGCCCGGCCGCCCCCGCAGGTGTCGTCGGCCTCGCGGGTGTTACCGCCCGGCCGCCCCCGCAGACGTCGCCGACCCCGCGGGCGCTAACGCCCGGCCGCCCCCCGTGCCGTCTCCGGCAGCCGGGTCACGAAGTCCGCGGCCGCCGTCCGCACGTCCTCGGGGGACCACTCCAGACCGGCCGCCCGCACGTACACCTCGGTGAGTGCCAGGCCGGGACCCCGCTGCTCCCAGCCGTTGGCGAACAGCATGGCCCCCGTCTCCTCGGCCGTGCGGATCGCCGCCCGCGCGAGGACCTCCGCGTCGTACGGCAGCCACACCTGGAAGTCGTGGGTGTGCGGCACCTCGGGATGGACGCGCGCCCACGGCACCCCGGCCGCCGCCAGGCCCGCGCGCAGCGCGGCGGCCACCACCTGCGCGTGGGTGACGTACTCCGGCAGCCGGGGCAGCTCCCGCTCCAGGCCGATCAGGGCCGACAACGCGGTCGGGAACTGCTGGAAGACGGTGCCGCCGTACCGGTGCCGCCAGGCCTTCGCCTCCGCCACCAGCGCCCCGGGGCCGGCGAGGGCCGCGCCGCCGAAGCCGTCGAGCGACTTGTAGAACGACACGTAGACGCTGTCCGCCAGGCCGGCGATCTCGTCCAGCGGCCGGCCGAAGTGGACGGCGCACTCCCACAGCCGGGCCCCGTCGAAGTGCACCACGGCCTCGCGTTCCCGCGCGGCGGCCACCACCTCGGTGAGCTCCTCCCAGGTGGGCAGCAGGAAACCGGCGTCCCGGAGGGGGAGCTCCAGCATCAGCGCGCCGAAGGGCTCCTCGAAGTCCCGCACCTCGGCGGCGGTCGGCGTCCTGGGCTCGCTCGTCACCCGCACCGGACGCAACCCGGCGACCCGGCTGAACGCGTTCCGCTCGTGGACCTCGGGGTGGCTGAGCCCGTGCAGGGCGACGACGGGGCTGCCGGTACGGCCCGCCCAGCAGCGCAGCGCCACCTGCTGGGCCATCGTGCCGGTCGGGAAGAACGCGGCGGCCTCGGTGCCGAGGAGCCCGGCGACCCGCTCCTCCAGCGCCTCGACGACACCGTCGCCGTACAGGTCGGACGCCTCGTCCAGGTCGTACCGGCCGTCCGCCTCCGCCAGCAGCGCCAGCCGTTCCCGGAGCGTGCCCAGGAACCCGAGGCGGGCGAGGACGCGCGGAGCGGCGCGGTAGGCGGCGACCCGCCGTTCGCGGAGCTCGCGCTGCCCCTCCCCGCCGGTGCGCCGCCCGCCCTGCTCTGTTTCCGCTTCCGCTTCTGCTTCCGCCATGTCGTTCCCCGCCGCACCACTCATGCCCGGCATCATCCCCCGGGCGGGAGAGCGAGGGCATCAGGGTTTCCGCCGAACATCCGGGGAACCGATCGCGTTAACATGACGAGAAATCGTCCGGTACCCCGAGCGGACTGGAACGGGAAGGCCGCCCTCGCGTGAACACAGCCCCACAGCCGGATCCCAGGGACCGCCCCGCGCGGCTCACCGTCGGCGTCGTCGGCGCCGGGCGGGTGGGCCCGGCCCTGGCCGCCTCCCTCCGGCTCGCCGGACACCGCCCGGTGGCCGTCTCCGCGGTCTCCGCCGCGTCCAGGAGGCGCGCCGAGCAACTGCTCCCCGGCGTACCGGTGGTCCCGCCCGCCGAGGTGCTGGAGCGGGCCGAACTGGTGCTGCTGACCGTCCCGGACGACACGCTGCCCGAGCTGGTCTCCGGGCTCGCCGGGACGGGTGCGGTGCGGCCGGGGCAACTCCTCGTGCACAGCTCCGGGCGGTACGGAGCGAAGGTGCTGGACCCCGCCCGGCGGGCCGGGGCGCTGCCGCTGGCCCTGCACCCGGCGATGACGTTCACCGGCACCCCCGTGGACGTGCAGCGGCTCGCCGGATGCTCCTTCGGCGTGACGGCGCCCGAGGAGCTGCGGTTGGCCGCCGAGGCGCTGGTGATCGAGATGGGCGGCGAGCCGGAGTGGATCGCCGAGGAGAGCCGCCCGCTCTACCACGCGGCCCTCGCCCTGGGCGCCAACCACCTGGTCACCCTGGTCGCGCAGTCCCTGGAACTGCTGCGCGCCGCCGGGGTCGAGGCCCCCGACCGGATGCTCGGCCCGCTGCTCGGCGCGGCCCTGGACAACGCCCTGCGCTCCGGCGACGCGGCCCTCACCGGCCCCGTCGCGCGCGGCGACGCCGGCACCGTCTCCGCGCACGTCGCCGAGTTGCGGCGGCACGCCCCGCAGACCGTCGCCGGCTACCTGGCGATGGCCCGCGCGACCGCGGACCGCGCCCTCGCCCACGGCCTGCTGAAGCCGGAGCTCGCCGAGGACCTGCTCGGGGTGCTCGCCGGCGGGACGACGGGCGCCACCGGCGGAACAGGCGCCCCCGGTGAAGGCGAAGGCGAAGGCGAAGGCGGAGGCGAACCCCGATGACCACCACCCTGCTGCGCACCGCCGGGGAACTGCACGCACGCACGCGTACGGGCCGCCGCGCCGTGGTGATGACCATGGGCGCCCTGCACGAGGGCCACGCCACCCTGATCCGCGCCGCCCGTGACCTCGCGGGCGCCGACGGCGAGGTCGTGGTCACCGTCTTCGTCAACCCGCTGCAGTTCGGCGAGGGCGAGGACCTCGACCGGTACCCGCGGACCCTGGACGCCGACCTCGACGTCGCCGGACGGGCGGGCGCCGACGCCGTCTTCGCCCCGTCGGCCGAGGAGGTCTACCCGGGCGGCGAGCCCCAGGTCCGGATCAGCGCCGGCCCCATGGGGGAACGCCTGGAGGGCGCCGTCCGCCCCGGCCACTTCGACGGCATGCTCACCGTCGTCGCCAAACTGCTGCACCTCACACGCCCCGACGTCGCCCTGTACGGCCAGAAGGACGCCCAGCAGCTCGCCCTGATCCGCCGCATGGTGCGCGACCTGAACTTCGGCGTCGACATCGTCGGCGTCCCCACCGTCCGCGAGGACGACGGACTGGCCCTGTCCAGCCGCAACCGCTACCTCTCCGCCGCGGAGCGGCGCACCGCCCTCGCGCTGTCCGGCGCGCTGTTCGCCGGCCGGGACCGGCACGCCGCGCAGGAGGCGCTGCGCGCGCGGGCCCGCGAAGTGCCCTCCACGCACGCGCGGGCCGAGGCGCTCAACGCGCTGGGCGAGGCCCGCGCGGCGGCCGACGCGCACGCCGTCGCCACGGCGGCCGGCCCGGCGGCCGTCCTCGCCGCCGCCCGCCAGGTCCTCGACGGGGCGGCCCACCTCACCCCGCCGCTCACCCTGGACTACCTGGCCCTGGTCGACCCCTCGGACTTCACCGAGATCGACGACGGCTTCACCGGCGAGGCCGTCCTCGCGGTGGCCGCCCGGGTCGGGACGACCCGGCTGATCGACAACCTCCCCCTGACCTTCGGCACCCTCGGAGCCGCCTCGTGACCAGCACCGGCATACGCCCGCCCGTCGCCCGCCACCACCCTCGAACGAGAGCGCTTCGCGCTCGCCCCCGTTTGCATGCGCCCGCGCCCGGGTGGTCCATCGACGCGGACGTCGTGGTCGTCGGCTCCGGTGTCGCCGGACTGACCGCGGCGCTGCGCTGCGAGGCCGCCGGGCTGGCCACCGTCGTGGTCACCAAGGCCCGGCTCGACGACGGCTCCACCCGCTGGGCCCAGGGCGGCATCGCCGCGGCCCTCGGCGAGGGCGACACCCCCGAGCAGCACCGGGACGACACCCTGGTGGCCGGAGCGGACCTGTGCGACGAGGAAGCGGTCCGCATCCTCGTCACCGAGGGCCCCGACGCGGTACGCCGTCTCATCGCCACCGGCGCCCACTTCGACGAGTCCTCCGAGGGCGGCCTGGAACTGACCAGGGAGGGCGGCCACCACCGGCGGCGCATCGCGCACGCGGGCGGGGACGCCACCGGCGCGGAGATCTCCCGCGCGCTGGTGGAGGCCGTGCGCGCGGCCGGGACGCGCACCATCGAGAACGCGCTCGTCCTGGACCTGCTGACGGACGCCGAGGGCCGCACCGCGGGTGTGACCCTGCACGTCATGGGGGAGGGCCAGCACGACGGCGTGGGGGCCGTGCACGCCCCCGCGGTGGTGCTCGCGACCGGCGGCATGGGCCAGGTGTTCAGCGCGACCACGAACCCCTCCGTCTCCACCGGCGACGGCGTGGCGCTGGCCCTGCGCGCGGGCGCCGAGGTCAGCGACCTCGAGTTCGTCCAGTTCCACCCGACTGTCCTGTTCCTCGGCCCCGACGCGGAGGGCCAGCAGCCCCTGGTCTCCGAGGCGGTGCGCGGCGAGGGCGCCCACCTGGTCGACGCCGACGGCGTGCGCTTCATGGCGGGGCAGCACGAGCTCGCCGAACTCGCCCCGCGCGACATCGTCGCCAAGGGCATCATGCGCCGGATGCGGGAGAAGGGCGCCGAGCACATGTACCTCGACGCCCGCCACTTCGGCGCCGAGATGTGGGAGCACCGCTTCCCGACGATCCTCGCGGCCTGCCGCGCCCACGGCATCGACCCGGTCACCGAGCCCGTCCCGGTCGCCCCGGCCGCCCACTACGCCTCCGGAGGCGTCCGCACCGACTCCCGGGGCCGCACCACCGTCCCCGGTCTGTACGCGTGCGGGGAGGTCGCCTGCACCGGCGTGCACGGCGCCAACCGGCTCGCCTCCAACTCCCTCCTGGAGGGCCTGGTCTACGCCGAGCGGATCGCCGCCGACATCGCCGCGAGCCGGACCGGGGACACCCTCCGCGCGCGCGTGCCCCAGCCCTTCCCGCAGGCCGACCGCCCCGGGCACCCCCTGCTCCCCCCGGAGGCCCGCCTCACCATCCAGCGGATCATGACCCGGGGAGCCGGTGTGCTGCGCTCCGCCGACTCGCTGGCCCGGGCCGCCGAGGAGCTCCGGCGGCTGCACGCCGAGGCCCGTGACGCCCTCGACGAGAACGGCAAGACCGCCGAGCCCGGCGTCGACACCTGGGAGGCCACCAACCTCCTGTGCGTGGCCCGCGTCCTGGTCGACGCCGCGCGGCAGCGCGAGGAGACCCGCGGCTGCCACTGGCGCGAGGACCGGCCCGAGCGCGACGACACCGCCTGGCGCCGGCACATCGTCGTACGGCTGAACCCGGACCGCACGCTGGCGGCGCACACCACCGACACCACGGACTTCCCCCCGACCCTCCCCCTTCACGCCCTCCAGGAGCAGTGACTGCCGTGACCACCCCAGATCTTCCCCTCGTCCCGTCCGGCGGCTGCGGCGACGGCTGCGCCTGCGGCGAGACCCCCGACGGACACGACGGACACGACGGATACGACGGATACGACGACTACACGGAGTGCGGCCTCGACCCCGCGCTCGCCCAGCTCCTGGCCGACGCCGGTCTGGATCCGGTGGAGGTGGAGGACATCGCCCAGGTCGCCGTCCAGGAGGACCTGGCGGGCGGTGTGGACGTGACGACGGTCGCGACCATCCCGGAGGACGCCGTCGCCACCGCCGACTTCGCCGCGCGGGAAGCGGGCGTCGTGGCGGGCCTGAGGATCGCCGAGGCCGTCGTCTCGGTGGTCTGCACGGCGGAGTTCGAGGTCGAACGGCACGTGGAGGACGGCGACCGGGTGGAGGCCGGCGACAAGCTGCTCTCCGTCACCGCCCGCACCCGGGACCTCCTCACGGCGGAGCGCAGCGCCCTGAACCTCCTGTGCCGTCTGTCGGGCATCGCGACGGCCACCCGCGCGTGGGCGGACGTCCTGGAGGGCAGCAGGGCCGAGGTCCGCGACACCCGCAAGACCACCCCGGGCCTGCGTTCCCTGGAGAAGTTCGCGGTGCGCTGCGGCGGCGGCGTCAACCACCGCATGTCGCTCTCCGACGCGGCCCTGGTCAAGGACAACCACGTCATCGCCGCGGGCGGTGTCGCCGAGGCATTCCAGGCGGTTCGGGAGCGCTTCCCCGACGTGCCGATCGAGGTCGAGGTCGACACCCTGCACCAGCTCCGCGAGGCCGTCGACGCCGGCGCCGACCTGATCCTGCTGGACAACTTCACGCCCGGCGAGTGCGAGGAGGCCGTGGCCGTCGTCGCCGGCCGGGCCGCGCTGGAGGCGTCCGGCCGGCTCACCCTCGGCAACGCCAAGGCCTACGCCGACACGGGGGTCGACTACCTCGCCGTGGGCGCCCTCACCCACTCCTCGCCGATCCTGGACATCGGCCTGGACCTGCGGGCAGCGGAGTAGGGCCGGCCATGCTGCTGACGATCGACGTGGGCAACACGCACACCGTCCTGGGGCTGTTCGACGGCGAGGACATCGTCGAACACTGGCGGATCTCCACCGACCCGCGCCGCACGGCCGACGAGTTCGCGGTCCTGCTCCAGGGCCTGATGGGCATGCACCCCCTGCTCGGCGACGAACTGGGCGACGGCATCGACGGCATCGCCATCTGCGCGACGGTCCCCTCCGTCCTGCACGAACTCCGTGAGGTGACCCGCCGCTACTACGGCGACGTGCCCGCGGTGCTGGTCGAGCCGGGCGTGAAGACGGGGGTGCCGATCCAGTTCGACCACCCCAAGGAGGTCGGCGCCGACCGCATCATCAACGCGGTCGCGGCGAACGAGCTCTACGGCGGCCCGGCGATCGTCGTCGATTTCGGCACCGCCACCACCTTCGACGCGATCTCGGTGCGCGGGGAGTACGTCGGCGGGGTCATCGCCCCCGGCATCGAGATCTCGGTGGAGGCCCTCGGGGTCAGGGCCGCGCAGCTGCGCAAGATCGAGGTGGCGCGGCCCCGGAGCGTGATCGGCAAGAACACGGTCGAGGCGATGCAGTCCGGCATCGTCTACGGCTTCGCCGGCCAGGTGGACGGAGTGGCCCGCCGGATGGCCCGCGAGCTCTGTGACGACCCCGACCGGGTGACCGTCATCGCGACGGGCGGACTGGCGCCGATGGTCCTGGGCGAGAGCGAGGTCATCGACGAGCACGAGCCCTGGCTGACCCTCATCGGCCTGCGCCTGGTCTACGAACGGAACGTGTCGCGGATGTGAGGCAACGGGCGTCTTCCACTCGGGGCGCCCTCCACCCGGGACGCCTTCCACCTGGGTGGACGCCCCGCGCCACACCCGTTCGCTATGCGAGGTTTGTCTGATTAGCGCGTATCGTCACGGCATGCCCACGCCCTACGGAACGCGCGGCGGCATGGTGTTCGGCGCCGAGGAGCTGCGTGTGCTCCGCCGCGCCCTCGCCCTCGCCCCGCACCCCACGTCCGCCTCGGCCGAAGACGTCCAGGACTGCCTCCGCCTCGCCGCCTCCCTCGACGAGGCGATGCGGGAGTACACCAGGCTGCGCGCCTTCCTGGTGGCCGACCTCGGCCGCTACCGCGCCGCCCTGCCCGGTACCGCCGCCGGCTATCTGGTGCTCCTGGAGGAGGCGCTGGGCGCCGGGTACCGGCCCGACCCCGACGACCTCGCCGCGCTCCGGGCGCTGCGCGGCAACCCCACCGCCGCCGCCCTCCTGGACCGCTGCCGGCTCCTTGCCGAACAGGACGTACGCGCCCGCCTCGCCGGCCGCGCGGTCCCCGCCGCCGACCCCCTGCCCGGCGCCCCGGCCTCCCGCGTCCGGCTCCTCGCCCTGCCGGGCGGGCAGGCCCGGGGTGCCGGGGACGCCGAAAGGGTCGAGGGGATCGAAAGGGCCGAAGGGATCGAAGGGGTCGAAGAGGCCGAGGGCGCCGAGGGCTCGCAGCAGTCGGAGCGGCCCGAGAGGAGCGAGGGGACCGGGAAGCCCGAGAGGAAGCCGGAGCACGAGCCGTCCGTCCCGCGGCCCGAGCCCGTGCCGCACCCGGCTCCCGCTCCCGGCGCGCCGAAGCCCGGCCGCCCCTTTCCCACCCCGGGCGAGGTCTTCCCCCGCCGCAAGCCGGCTCCGCCCCCGTCGGGCCGGCGGCTGGCCGCGGGCTGAAAAACCCGCCGCACCGCGCCCACCCCGGCCCGGTCGTCCGTCGCGCCCTGGCTACTCTGGACCCATGGAATACGTCGCCGCGTTGCTGCCCCCGGCCGTCATGGCCGCCCTCTTCATCGCTGTGATCCGGGTGATCGTGAAAACCCAGGGCGGCGCCAACAAGGCCAAGGAGGACGCCGCCGTGGACGCGGCCCTCGCCCGCGCGGAGAGCGCCCAGCGGTCCTCCGCCAAGGCCGACGGCTGACCGGTCCGGGCGTACGGCCCGCGTGGGGTCGGGCGCGACGCGCGCACCCTTTTTGTCCGCGTTCGCCGGCGTTCATCAGCACTCATCGGCGTTCATCAGTGTTCATCGGTGTTCGCTGATGTTCACCCGTGTTCAAGCGCGTTCGATAAGCAGTGGGCGCTGTTTCCCACTACTGTGCAGTTGTGCCCCGGCCATTGGGAGAACTCGAAGACGCGGTCATGACGCGGGTGTGGAAGTGGAACCGCCCGGTGACCGTTCGGGAAGTCCTGGAAGATCTGCAGAAGGAACGGTCCATCGCGTACACCACGGTGATGACCGTTCTGGACAATCTCCATCAGAAGGGCTGGGTGCGCCGCGAGGCGGAAGGCCGGGCCTATCGATATGAGGCGGTCTCCACCCGTGCCGCCTACGCCGCCGCGCTGATGAACGAGGCGTGGTCGCAGAGCGACAACGCCGCCGCCGCACTCGTCGCCTTCTTCGGCATGATGAGCGAGGAACAGCGTCAGTCCCTCAGGGACGCGGTACGCGTTGCCGGACTGCCGGAAACAGCGGAACAACCCCGCCCGACCGAACAACCCGGATCCGCTCGACGGCCCGGCCAGGTGGAACCTCCGGGCGAGAACCCCGCCTCCGCAGAGGGCCGCGGCGGGCGATAGCGTCCGCTCATGTCAGCAGACAGCCCCGATGTCACCGCAAAAGCCATCACCGTCCGCCGGGCCCGTACCAGCGATGTCCCGGCGGTGCGCCGCCTCCTGGACGCCTACGTCCGCAAGGGCATCCTGCTCGACAAAGCGACGGTGACGCTTTACGAGGCGATCCAGGAGTTCTGGATCGCGGAACGGGACGACAACGCCGAGGTGGTCGGCTGCGGCGCGCTGCATGTGATGTGGGAAGACCTCGCGGAAGTCCGCACTCTCGCCGTGAAGCCCGGTCTGAAGGGCGCCGGCGTGGGCCACCACTTGCTGGAGAAGTTGCTGCAGACCGCCCGTTGGCTCGGTGTTCGCCGGGTTTTCTGTCTGACCTTCGAAGTCGACTTCTTCGGCAGGCACGGCTTCGTGGAGATCGGTGAGACGCCGGTCGACACCGATGTGTACGCCGAGCTGCTGCGTTCCTATGACGAGGGAGTCGCGGAGTTCCTGGGTCTCGAACGAGTGAAACCGAACACCCTGGGCAACAGCCGCATGCTTCTGCATCTGTGATCGTCGCCGTTCCGCAGTCGTGTTCCGCACCCGGCGCCATGCGGCGGAGGGCCCCGCACGCAACGCCAAGGCGTATTCCGCATCGCGTCTTGACCTCGCTCCCTATGTCCGAAACGCGCACGTTTCCGGGGTGCGGGAGGGCGGCGGACCTCTCCTCGGGGTTTGTGTTTTTCCGTCAAAAGCGGTTTGCTTTCCGAGGTACTGCAGTAGTTCATATAACAAGGGGACGGCGATACGGCGGATGCCGGTACATCCCGGTCCTCAAGTTGTCGATGAAAGGAAATCCGGTGGCACAGAAGGTTCAGGTCCTTCTTGTCGACGACCTCGACGGCGGCGAGGCGGACGAGACCGTGACGTTCGCGTTGGACGGCAAGACATACGAGATCGATCTCACCACCGCCAATGCGGACAAGCTCCGCGGCCTTCTCGAGCCTTACGTGAAGGGCGGCCGTCGTACGGGAGGCCGTGCTTCGGGTGGGCGTGGAAAGGCCCGCGCCTCTTCCGGCGGCAACCAGGACACCGCGGCGATCCGCGCCTGGGCGAAGGCGAACGGTCACGAGGTCAACGACCGCGGCCGTGTCCCCGCGGCCATTCGCGAGGCCTACGAGCGGGCGAACGGCTGAGCGTCGGCCCGACCGGCCTCGCGCGTGCCGACCGGTGGCCGGCCGCAGGCGCGCAGCAGTCGAATGCGGTGGCACTCGGTGGCCACCGTGCTCACCACTCGTACGAGATCGGGGGCGCCGTCCCGGCCCCCCGTCGCCGACAGTGTCGGCAGCGAGGCCTCGACCTCGCGCCCCGGCCCGGGGGGTCGCAGCCAGACGACGGCGGCCCCCTGTGAACCGGCGCGGCCCGCAGACGGCCGGAGAGCGCCGCGGCCGGCCGCGGGGGGCGCCGGAGCGTCGATGAGACCGCCCGCGCCGATCGCGGTGAGATCGAGGGCCAGCGTGCCCCACTCCAACCAGTCGAGCAGTCCCGGCAGTTCCTCCGCGCTGCCCGCGGCCACCAGCAGCAGCATCCGACCGCGCTGCAGGGCCACCGGGAACCCCGCGTCCGCCGGTCCCGGCCGCCGCCCCGCCCGCCCGTCCCCCCGCAGGCGCTCCAGCGCCGCGTGTCCCGCCTCGGCGGGCACGTCCAGGACGTCGAAGCGCACCCCCACCGACAGGCGCACCGGGTTCCCGGGCACCGTCGGCCAGCCCCGCTCGTTCTCGTACCAGTGCCGGACCGGATCGACCATGCCAAGTGCAACCCCCGGAAGGCCGTTCGGGTTACGCTGGGTGCGCATGTATGCGCACAGGGTGTCGAACAGGGGGGTGTGAGGGAGTGCGGGGAGGTGCAAGGTTGTTCGCCCGTAGCGGAGGGAACCCGTGCACTCGGCATGGATGGTCGGTGGCAGCGGGTAAGACATCCCTAGTGGGAGGGGGCGACACGCAGGACGGGGACGTATTCCGTTCGCCACGGGCGTACTGGAGATGGGGGTAACCACCTGGCCTGCGGGAACATCGTCTCGCACCATCGGGTTGAAGCATATGTCGGCGTTCGGGGTCAGGAGGCCATCGAGGGTGTCGGCAGTAGGAATGAGCGGTCCCCGCTTGCGGGACTAAGCTGCGGAAGGACAGGGAGGGGAAGTTCCCCCCACTGCCTGACCGCTCTGAGGAGCGATTAACGATGTTCGAGAGGTTCACCGACCGCGCGCGGCGGGTTGTCGTCCTGGCTCAGGAAGAAGCCCGGATGCTCAACCACAACTACATCGGCACCGAGCACATTCTCCTGGGCCTGATCCACGAGGGTGAGGGTGTCGCCGCCAAGGCCCTTGAGAGCCTCGGGATTTCGCTCGAGGCGGTCCGCCAGCAGGTGGAGGAGATCATCGGCCAGGGGCAGCAGGCGCCGTCCGGCCACATCCCCTTCACTCCCCGTGCCAAGAAGGTGCTCGAGCTGTCGCTCCGCGAGGCGCTGCAGCTGGGTCACAACTACATCGGTACGGAGCACATCCTGCTCGGCCTGATCCGCGAGGGCGAGGGTGTCGCCGCCCAGGTCCTGGTCAAGCTGGGCGCAGATCTGAACCGGGTGCGGCAGCAGGTCATCCAGCTGCTCTCCGGTTACCAGGGCAAGGAGACCGCCACCGCCGGCGGTCCTGCCGAGGGCACCCCCTCCACGTCCCTGGTCCTCGACCAGTTCGGCCGGAACCTCACCCAGGCCGCCCGCGAGTCCAAGCTCGACCCGGTCATCGGGCGCGAGAAGGAGATCGAGCGGGTCATGCAGGTGCTGTCCCGCCGTACCAAGAACAACCCGGTGCTGATCGGTGAGCCCGGCGTCGGCAAGACCGCCGTCGTCGAGGGCCTCGCCCAGGCCATCGTCAAGGGCGAGGTGCCCGAGACCCTCAAGGACAAGCACCTCTACACCCTGGACCTCGGTGCCCTGGTCGCCGGCTCCCGCTACCGCGGTGACTTCGAGGAGCGCCTGAAGAAGGTGCTCAAGGAGATCCGCACCCGCGGCGACATCATCCTGTTCATCGACGAGCTGCACACGCTGGTCGGTGCGGGCGCCGCCGAGGGCGCCATCGACGCGGCCTCCATCCTGAAGCCGATGCTGGCCCGCGGTGAGCTGCAGACCATCGGTGCGACCACGCTGGACGAGTACCGCAAGCACCTGGAGAAGGACGCGGCCCTGGAGCGCCGCTTCCAGCCGATCCAGGTCGCCGAGCCGTCCCTGCCGCACACCATCGAGATCCTCAAGGGCCTGCGCGACCGGTACGAGGCGCACCACCGCGTCTCCATCACCGACGAGGCGCTGGTCCAGGCGGCCACCCTGGCCGACCGGTACATCTCGGACCGCTTCCTCCCGGACAAGGCGATCGACCTGATCGACGAGGCCGGTTCCCGGATGCGCATCCGCCGGATGACCGCGCCGCCGGACCTGCGCGAGTTCGACGAGAAGATCGCCGGTGTCCGCCGGGACAAGGAGTCCGCGATCGACTCGCAGGACTTCGAGAAGGCCGCCTCGCTGCGGGACAAGGAGAAGCAGCTCCTGGCCGCCAAGGCGAAGCGGGAGAAGGAGTGGAAGGCCGGCGACATGGACGTCGTCGCCGAGGTCGACGGCGACCTGATCGCCGAGGTCCTCGCCACGGCCACCGGCATCCCGGTCTTCAAGCTGACCGAGGAGGAGTCCTCGCGTCTGCTGCGCATGGAGGACGAGCTCCACAAGCGGGTCATCGGCCAGATCGACGCCGTCAAGGCGCTGTCCAAGGCGATCCGCCGTACCCGCGCGGGGCTCAAGGACCCGAAGCGTCCCGGTGGCTCGTTCATCTTCGCCGGTCCGTCCGGTGTCGGTAAGACCGAGCTGTCCAAGGCCCTCGCCGAGTTCCTCTTCGGTGACGAGGACGCGCTGATCTCCCTCGACATGTCGGAGTTCAGCGAGAAGCACACGGTCTCGCGCCTCTTCGGTTCGCCCCCCGGCTACGTGGGCTACGAGGAGGGCGGTCAGCTGACGGAGAAGGTGCGCCGCAAGCCGTTCTCGGTCGTCCTCTTCGACGAGGTCGAGAAGGCCCACCCGGACATCTTCAACTCGCTGCTGCAGATCCTGGAGGACGGTCGCCTGACCGACTCCCAGGGCCGGGTCGTGGACTTCAAGAACACGGTCATCATCATGACGACCAACCTCGGCACCCGGGACATCTCCAAGGGCTTCAACCTGGGCTTCGCCGCCGCGGGCGACAAGAAGACCAACTACGAGCGCATGAAGAACAAGGTGTCGGACGAGCTCAAGCAGCACTTCCGTCCCGAGTTCCTCAACCGTGTCGACGACGTGGTCGTCTTCCCGCAGCTCACGCAGGAGGACATCCTCGCGATCGTCGACCTGATGATCCACAAGGTGGACGAGCGCCTGAAGGACCGGGACATGGGCATCGAGCTCTCCCAGTCCGCCAAGGAGCTGCTGTCCAAGAGGGGCTACGACCCCGTGCTGGGCGCCCGGCCGCTGCGCCGGACCATCCAGCGCGAGATCGAGGACTCGCTGTCGGAGAAGATCCTCTTCGGCGAGCTGCGTCCCGGTCACATCGTGGTCGTGGACACCGAGGGCGAGGGCGAGACCGCCACCTTCACCTTCCGCGGTGAGGAGAAGTCGGCCCTGCCCGACGTCCCGCCGATCGAGCAGGCGGCCGGTGGAGCCGGCCCGAACCTCAGCAAGGAAGCGTAAGCGTCACGGCAGCCGAGAGGGGCCGGTGCCCGAGCAGGGCACCGGCCCCTCTCGCATGCCCGGCCGCCCGGATGCCCGGACGGCCCCGTGACTACGACAGCTGACCGTCGTAGTCCGGCAGCTTGTAGGTCCTCTCGGCGTGGCCGCCCGAGAGATCGGTGGCGCTGTTGCCGATGTTGGCGATGATCGTGTAGCCCTTCGACTCGATGGCGACGCGCTGTGCCGTCTTGTACTCGGCCACGTTCCGGAACAGGTCGAAGAAGCCGCGGACGTAGAGTCCGGCGGACTCGTATCCGGCGTGGTCGAGGTTGAAGGCGGTGGGGGCGTGGATGATGCCCGGCCGGGCGGTCACGAAGAACACCGCGACACCGCGTTCCTGGGCGTACTCGGCGACCTCCAGGACCGGCTGGTTGGCCGGCTGCGGGAAGCTGAACCCGAAGTCGGTCTCCAGCGCGGTGTTGTCGATGTCGAGGACGATCGCCTGCTTCTCGCCCGGCCGCGGGGCCGCGATGCGCTGCTTCAGCTGGGGCAGGGCCTGCTCCATGACCGCCCGGCAGTCCCGCTGCCAGGTCTCGTAGTCGACGGCCGCGGTGGCCGTGGTGGCCGTGGTGGCCGTCGCGGTGGTCGCGGGGGTGCTCGAGGCCTGGGCGGGGACGGCCAGGGCCATCAGGGCCGCGGCGGACACGGCGGTCACCGATGCACGGCGCAGCCAGGGGCGTCGGCTTCTCATGGGGTGAGGGGTCCTCTCACGCTCATAACGCGGTCAACATGTCGTGTGCATGCTCGTCTGTGAGGGTGGCGCGAGGGGAACCGTAGGGTTACCGGACGGTAGGCGGCTAGAGGCGCACGCCACATTTATGGAATGTCCGCCCCGGGCTCCCGGTGACATGCTGCACAGGCGTTTTGTCCGGTACTAGCCGAAATAGTGGCAAGAGGCTGTAGGGCAAAGCAGACATTTGGATTAAAACTCTGATCGATCAGCCTTAAATGGGGCTTTCGTGCCCTCTGTCCGCTGTGTCAAGAGACGTGCATCTCATGGCGGAAGTACGAACTTCCGTCGTAGATGACCCTCTTTGTGGCTTTGCGGGTGAGGGGTTACCAAGGAATGGCCACTGCGGCGCGGACCTGTTCGCCGGGTGGTTTTCCTCTGCCCCCTCCCCCATGAGGTTTCGATGTTCCAGCGCGTCACGTCCCGTTCCTTCCTCGCGTCCCACCTCCGCACCCGTGCCGCCGTGCTGGCCGCCGGTGTCGGGGTCTCGGCCGTCGCGGGAGTCGGGATCGCGGCCGCCGCCAACAACACGGCCGCCACCGCCACCAGCGCCACCACCAGCGCCAGCGCCACCGCCGTGCAGGCCCAGGCGGCAGCCCAGGCCAAGGCCGCGCAGACCCAGGCCGTCGAGGCGAAGAAGGCCGTCGAGGCGAAGAAGGCCGCGGAGACGAAGAAGGCCGCCCAGCCCGCCAAGAAGGCGGCCGCCTGGGTCAGCCCGGTGAAGAGCTACACGGTCTCCGCGAGCTACGCCCAGGCCGGCGGCATGTGGCAGTCCGCCCACAGCGGCCAGGACTACGCCGTGCCGAACGGCACCGAGGTCGTGGCCACGCACGGCGGCACGGTCGTGAAGGCGGGCGGCAACGGCGCCGGCGACGGTCCGGCGTACGGCAACGCCGTCGTCATCAACCACGGCAACGGCACGTACTCCCAGTACGCCCACCTCTCCCAGGTGAACGTGCAGCCCGGCCAGGTCGTCAAGACCGGCCAGAAGGTCGCCCTGTCCGGCAACACGGGCAACTCCAGCGGCCCCCACCTGCACTTCGAGATCCGGACCAGCCCGAACTACGGTTCCGCCATCGACCCGGTGAAGTTCCTCAGCGGCAAGGGCGTCCGGCTCTGAGAACCCCGCGATGAGAGCCGGCCCCGCGTACCCAGCGTCGTGTACCGGGTGCTGAGCACTCCCCGGGCGGCCGCCCCGGCACCGCGATGAGCGAACCGGGCCGAGTCTCCGCCCATGTCCTCCAAGCCCTCCGTCGGGTCCCTCCCCTCCGGAGGGCTTTCGGACGCCCGCGTGCCCGCCGCCCCGCCGCGGCGGTTGCTCACTGGGGCAGCATCGGGTAGCTCCCCGTGTCCGTCGGCGCGTGCTCCGGCAGCCACAGCACGGCGAGCGCGCCCTCGGCCGGCGCGTCCTCCGGGGCTCCGGCCGGCCGTACGTTGCGGAAGGTGAGCCGCGCCCCCAGCACCCGGGCCTGCCCGGCCGCGATGGTAAGACCCAGGCCGTGACCACGGCCGGCCCGGTCCGCGCTGCCGGTGCGGAACCGGCTCGGCCCCTCGGCGAGCAGGTCCGCGGGAAAGCCGGGCCCGTGGTCGCGGACCCGGACGACCCGACCCTCGACGGAGACCTCGATGGGCGGCCTGCCGTGCCGGGCGGCGTTGGCGAGGAGGTTGAAGAGCACCCGCTCCAGCCGCCGCGGGTCGGTGGTGACCTCCGACTCGTGCACCACGCGCACCGTGACGTCCGGATCCTTCGCCGCGATCCGCCGGGTGATGAACCGGGCCAGCAGGATGTCCTGCAGTTCGGCCCGTTCGGAGGCGCCGTCCAGCCGGGCCACCTCCAGGACGTCCTCGACCAGGGTGCGCATGGCCTTCGCCCGGTCCAGCACCAGCTCGGTCGGCCGGCCCGGCGGCAGCAGTTCGGCGGCGGTCAGCAGGCCGGTCACCGGGGTGCGCAGTTCGTGCGCGATGTCGGCGGTGACCCGGCGCTCGGCCTCCAGCCGCTGGCGCAGCGCGTCCGCCATCGCGTCCACCGCGCTGGCCAGGTCGTCGGTCTCGTCCAGGACGACCCCGCCGATGGCCTCGCGCACCCGGACGTCCCTCTCGCCCTTGGCGACCCGGTGGGCGGCGCTCGCCGCCTTGCGCAGCCGACGGGACAGATGGCCGCCGATCAGCACCCCGAGCGCGCTGCCGCCCAGGACGACCGCGATGGAGCCGATCACCAGGGCCCGGTCGAGGTCCTTGAGGATGTTGGAGCTGCGGTCGGTGAAACCCGAGTGCAGGGACATGACATGCCCGTCCTGCAGCGGTACGGCCGCCCAGATGTCCGGCGTCCCGCCCGGCCGGTCGGCCACGTACGTCGCGCGCCGCCCCGCCTCGACCTTCGCCCGCAGCTCGGCCGGCAGGTCGGGGTCGTCGATCCTGGTGTTGGGGAAGTTCAGCCGCCCGGACAGCTCGTAGTTGCGCTGGGCGATCATGATGCGTTCGTCGGCGAGATCGCGCGCGTTGTCCAGCATCGACACCCGGGCCGCGTTGTGCACCACCAGGCTCAGCGCGACCGCCACCAGCGCGCCGACCAGGGCGATGGCGGCACTGAGCTTCCACCGCAGACCGGTCCGGATGCCCGCCCGGTCGAGAACGGCTCGCACCGGACGCCGGAAGTACCCCCGCATGCCCGTACTCAGGCCTTCAGTTTGTAGCCGAAGCCGCGGACCGTCTCGAGACGGTCCTGGCCGATCTTCCCGCGCAGCCGCTGCACATGGACGTCGACGACCCGGGTGTCGCCGCCCCACCCGTACTCCCACACGCGTTCGAGCAGCCGGTCGCGGGAGAGCACGGTGCCCGGCGCCGACGAGAACTCCAGCAGCAGCCGCATCTCGGTCGGTGTCAGGGACACGGGCTCCCCGGCCCGCCGCACCTCCATGCCCACGGTGTCGATCTCCAGCTCGCCGAAGGCCAGTACGCCCCCGTCGCCCGCGGCCGACGGATCCCGCCGGCCGCCGTTCGCCCGGTCGAAGCGGCGCAGCACCGCGCGGATGCGGGCGACCAGGACGGCGCCGTCGAACGGCTTGGTCACGTAGTCGTCGGCGCCCGCCTCCAGGCCCAGGACGACGTCGATGGAGTCCGCGCGCGCCGACAGCATGATCACCGGAACCATCGACTCGTCGCGGATGCTCCGGCACAGGCTGACGCCGTCGAGGCCGGGGACCATGACGTCCAGCAGCGCGATGTCGGGCCGGTCCGCCCGGAACGCCTCCAGGCCGGACAGCCCGTCGGGCATCGCGGTGACCGCGAAGCCGTCCCGTTCCAGGGTGAGTTGGGTGGCCTCACGGATGACGTCGTCGTCCTCGACGAACAACACGTGGGTCTGGTCTGCCATGCCGGTGCTCCTCAGCTGTCGGGCGCCGGCGTCGGTTCCGCGCCCGCCACCTTGCCGTAGTCGTTGTGGGTGCGGAACTTCTCGGCGAACCGGCCCGAGGTCCAGCGGTAGGTGATGATGTTCTCGCCGGAGGGACTCGACACCGGGTCGCCCCGCTCGTACACCTGCATGGTCACCACCAGGTCCCCGCGGTCGATCTCCGCGTACACGGGCGGTTCCTCGGTCCGGAACACGTTCCGGTACGCGCCGCCCTGGCCGCGGTACACGTACGAGCCGACGCCCACCGCGTCGCTGCAGGTCAGCACGTTGACGACGACATCGTCCACGGTCCCCCCGGTGAGGTTCCCGTAGCTCACGTCGACGGGGTACTCGTCGGCCACGCACGGCTTCAGCTCCCGCTTGACCGCCGCCGAGACCGTGGGGTCGCCCTTGACCAGCCGCACCGCGTCCACGCGGGCGCCGGCCGTGTCCGGTGTGCGCGAGGCCGCGTAGGACGGAGCGGAGGACCGGCCGCCGGCCGCCTCCGCGCGCGCGGGCCCCTCGTCCCGTGCGCCGGTGCCGCTCGTACCGCAGGCGGTGGCGACAAGGACGAGGGCGGCGAGCACGGACGTCACCGTGGTCGCCGCCCGGGCGGTTCTCCGGGCCCGCTCGGGCCCCGCGCCGGTCAGGCCGCGCAACGCTCCCGCTCCTCATGCTCCAGCGCGCGTGCGTCGTTCAGTTCGCGGGCCTCCAGCTCCTCGCGGAGCCGGGCGAGCGCCCGGTGCAGCGTGCTCTTGACCGTTCCCGCCGACATGCCGAGGGCGGCGGCCGTCTCCTCCGTGGACATCTGCTCCCAGTGTCGCAGCACCACCACACTGCGCTGCTTCGGGGCGAGCACCCTCAGCACGTCCATCAGGAGCGCGCGGTCGGCGTGCTGCTCGGTGGCGTCGTCCACGCGGGCGTCCGGGAGCTGCTCGGTGGGCACCTCCTCCAGCTTGCGGGCGCGCCACCACTCGGTCCGCGTGTTGATCATGACGCGGCGCAGATAGGCGTCGGCCAGCCGCTTGTCGGCGATGCCGTCCCAGCGGCCGTAGGTCCGGGCCAGCGCGGTCTGCAGCAGGTCCTGCGCCTCGACGGGGTCCGGCACCAGACGGCGGGCGCTGCGCAGCAGCGCGTCCTGCCGGGTACGGACGTACTCCTCGAACCCGAGCACCTCGCCCTGCGCCATGGTGATCCGCCCTTCCGCTCCCCGCGCCGGCCCGCTCGTGCGTTCCGGCCCCCACCGCTGTGATCCGTGGCCGTCGTGTCCCTGACTGGAGGGCACGGGAACGAAGCTACGGAGGTGTTGTCACGGCACTGTGCGGGGCAGCCTGCGGACGGCCGTCGGCTGTCCGTCGGTTGTGTAACGGAAGTAGGAACGAGCTAAAGCCGTGGGACGGTTGGGGGGAGTGTGCGGCGATATGGCCGCACCGGGGTGCCGACGGGCGCCCGCGCACGGGGAGGCTGCCCGCAGGCGGATCAGGTCAGCGGCAGCCGGTACAGCCCGCCGGGCAGGGGTTCGACCAGACCGTCGGCGACGAGGCTGTCCAGTGCGCGCGCACGCTGCACCGGTTCGTGCCACACCCGGTCCAGGACCCCCTGCGGGACAGGACCGTGCGCCTCCCGCAGCACGGCCAGCAGTCGCCCGCGGACCTGCCGGTCCGTGCCCGCGTACGTCTGGCCCCGGCGCGGCGGCCCCTGGTGCTCCGGCTTGCCCGCGAGCCGCCAGGCGCACTGCGCGGCGATCGGGCAGCGGTGGCACGCCTCGCTCTTCGCCGTGCACACCAGCGCCCCCAGCTCCATGGAGGCGGCGGCCCACCGCGCGGCGGTCGCCTCGTCCTCGGGCAGCAGCGCGCGGGCGAGCCGGCGTTCGGCGGCGGTGGTGGCGTTCGGCGGGTACTGCACACCGGTGACCGCGCGGGCGAACACCCGGCGGACGTTGGTGTCCAGCACCGCGTGCCGCTGCCCGTACGCGAACGACGCCACGGCGGCCGCCGTGTACTCGCCGATGCCGGGCAGCGCCAGGAGCTGCGCGTGGTCGGCGGGTACGTCGCCGCCGTGCCGTTCCGTTATGGCGGCGGCGGCGCCGTGCAGCCGCAGCGCGCGGCGCGGGTAGCCGAGCCGGCCCCAGGCGCGGACGGCCTCACCGGGTGCCTCGGCGGCGAGGTCGGCGGGGCGCGGCCAGCGGGCCAGCCACTGTTCGTAGACGGGCAGGACCCGGTTCACCGGGGTCTGCTGGAGCATGAACTCGCTGACCATCACCCCCCACGCGCCGGCCTCCGGGCGCCGCCACGGCAGATCCCGGGCGTGCTCGTCGAACCAGTCGATGACGGGGGAGTGCAGCGGCTCTCCGGGAGCACGCTGAGGCGCCGTGCCGTCGGCTGAGGTCTCAGAGGTCTCAGAGGTCTCAGAGGTTTCTGAGGCCTCAGCGGTCTCGGTGGGCTCAGTGGCCTCGCTGGGTTCGCTGGGTTCGCTGGGTTCGCTGGGTTCGGTGGTCTCGGCGGTGCCGCTGTGCGGGGGCTTGGTGGGAGCAGTCATGGCACCTCGATCCTGCCACGACCACCCACGGGAACGGGCGCTCCGCCACCCCGTCAAGCGGGCGACAGGGCTCTGGCCAGAGGTGCAAGGGACACGATCGCGAACGCGTGGGCCGGAGTGCCGCGTCGACGGTGCCGTTCGCCGCCCGCGAAGCCCGCGGTCACGGATCGTGCACAGGATGCGGAAACGGTCACGCCGTGCGATCATCGCGCGCCGCTCCCGGCGGGGAACGGCAGCAGCGGGCGGTTTCCGGGATGATGATCCGGAAAAGTTGTGGCTCTTGGCGGCGGGTGGGGCCGGTGACGGCCCGGATCTCTCGTACAGTTTGCGCCGTGGGATCTCTGCGCAATCCGGTCGGGCCGCTTCCCTCCTCCATCTATTGGCGTAGGAGGGCAGTACTGCTGTCCCTGCTGGTGGTGTCGGCGTTGCTCGTCACCTGGATCGTGGTCTCCGGCGACGGGGGCGACGGCGGACACGACAACGGGGCCAACGGCAAGAATCCCGCGCCGTCCACCATCACTCCGGGACCGTCGAGTTCGGGGCCGGCGATCAGTCAGGCGCCGGGCGGACGGGACGAGTCGGGCGGTGAGGACTCGGGCGGCTCCTCGTCCGGGAGCGGTGATGAGGACGACGGGGCGAACGGCGACCCCGGGGACTCCGGCGGCGGCTCGGACGGCGGTGGCGGCGACGGTGCCGGTGGCGACGCCGACGGCGGTGACGCCGACGGCTCCGAAGGCGGCGCCTCGGCGGGGGTCGGCGCGGGTGACGCGCTGCCGGCCGGGTCCGGACTGCCCGACTGCGCCCCGAGCGCGGTGAAGTTCAGTCTGCGCAGCGTCCGCAACGCCTACGATCCCGACGCGAAGCCCGCCTTCCGGCTGACCGCGCGGAACATCTCCGGCAGCGACTGCAAGGTCGACCTCGGGCCGAAGAGCACGGTGTTGACGATCACTCAGGCGGACGGCGACGAGCCGTACTGGGCTTCGGACGACTGCCCGAAGGGCCCGGGGAGCCTCGTCTTCCGGGTCCCCGCCGGCGACAGCATCACCTACGGCGTGAAGTGGGACCGCAAGCCGAGCGCCGCGCAGTGCGCGACGCCACCGGCCGGGTCGGCGAAGGCCGGTACGTACCTGGTGGAGGCGAAGGCGCCGGGGTTCGCGAAGGTGCAGACGTCCTTCGTGCTGGAGAGCGCCTGAGGCTCACCCGGACCGGAGCGGGCGGGACCCGGAGCGGCCGGAAGCGGACCGGGCCGGGTCGGGCCGACCGCTAGACGTACCGCTCCAGGATCGAACTCTCCGCCAGCCTCGACAGGCCCTCCCGGACGCTGCGGGCGCGGGCCTCGCCGACGCCGTCCACCGTCTGGAGGTCGTCCACGCTGGCGGCGAGCAGCTTCTGCAGGCCGCCGAAGTGCTCCACCAGGCGGTCGATGATCGCGCCGGGCAGCCTCGGCACCTTGGCCAGCAGCCGAAAGCCGCGCGGGGAGACCGCCGAGTCCAGTGTCTCGGGGGATCCGGTGTACCCCAGGGCGCGGGCCACCGTCGACAGCTCCAGGAGCTCGGCCTGGGGGAGCGCGTTCAGCTCGTGCAGGGCCTGGTCGACGGTGCGTGAACGCTTGGCGGTGGGCTCGGGGACGTAGTCCCGCACGACCAGCTCGCGCTCCGGTTCCACTCCCGCGATCAACTCGTCGAGCTGGAGGGAGAGGAGACGGCCGTCGGTGCCCAGCTCGACCACGTATTCGGTGATCTCGGTGGCGATGCGGCGCACCATCTCCAGCCGCTGCGCGACCGCCGACACGTCCCGCACGGTCACCAGGTCCTCGATCTCCAGCGCCGACAGGGTGCCGGCGACCTCGTCGAGGCGGAGCTTGTAGCGCTCCAGCGTCGCGAGCGCCTGGTTGGCGCGGGACAGGATCGCCGCCGAGTCCTCCAGGACGCGGCGGTGGCCGTCGACGTACAGCGCGATCAGGCGCATCGACTGGGAGACCGAGACGACCGGGAAGCCGACCTGCTTGGAGACGCGGTCGGCGGTGCGGTGCCTGGTGCCGGTCTCCTCGGTCGGGATCGTCGGGTCCGGCACCAGCTGGACGCCGGCCCGGAGGATCTTCGACAGATCGGACGACAGGACGATGCCGCCGTCCAGCTTGCACAGCTCGCGCAGCCGGGTCGCGGTGAACTCGACGTCCAGGACGAAGCCGCCACTGCACAGCGTCTCGACGGTCTTGTCCGAACCGAGCACGATGAGACCACCGGTGTTGCCCCTCAGTACGCGCTCCAGACCGTCACGGAGGGCGGTACCGGGTGCCACGGCACTCAGCGAGGCGCGCATCTGGCGATCGGAACCGGCGCTCCCGCCGGACTTTCCGGGAGCTGCTGCCCGGTCGTTGGCTGCCACTGCACTCCTCCGGTCGCGATGTCTGGGGCGCCCCCGTTCTGGGTCTCTCGTGTGGACCAGGCCGGGCTCGCGTGCCCCGGCACGCACATCTGCGGCGTTGTCGTCGGTCGCCATGGCTCCGCCATGACTCCGCCCCCAGCCTTCGGCCGGGGGGACCCCCACCTCCGCCTTACAGATGCACGCACCGGGTCCCGCTCCCTGATCCGGCCTGGTCCACACGAGAGACCCTGACCGCACTCGGTTCGTACGGACGGGCGAGACCAGGGCAAAGTCTACCGGCGGTCCTCCTCGTCCCGTGGGGCCTCTCGGCGACGGGAGCGAGGAAGGACGCGCAGGGCGTCCCCTATGTCCGCGACTTCCAGAACCTTCATTCCTGACGGGATTTTGCCCGGATCGCCCGGCACGAGCGCGTGCGTGAAGCCCAGGCGGTGCGCCTCGGAGAGTCTGCGCTGAACGCCCGTGACCCGCCTCACCTCGCCCGCGAGGCCGACCTCGCCGATCGCGACCAGGTTCTTGGGCAACGGGGTGTCGCTCGCCGCCGACGCCAGGGCGAGCGCGACGGCCAGATCCGCCGCCGGTTCGGAGAGCTTCACCCCGCCGACCGTCGCGGAGTAGATGTCGCGCTTGCCCAAGGCGCTGATGCGGCCGCGCTGTTCGAGGACCGCGAGCATCATCGAGACGCGCGAGGTCTCCAGTCCGGACGTGGTGCGGCGGGGGGAGGGGATCTGCGAGTCGACCGTGAGCGCCTGCACCTCGGCGACCAGGGGGCGGCGGCCCTCCAGCGTCACCGTCAGACAGGTGCCCGGGACCGGCTCCGCACGGCGGGTGAGGAACAGCCCGCTGGGGTCGGCCAGGCCCGTGATGCCCTCGTCGTGCAGTTCGAAGCAGCCGACCTCGTCGGTCGTGCCGTAGCGGTTCTTGACGCCCCGGACCAGGCGCAGGCGCGCGTGCCGGTCGCCCTCGAAGCTCAGGACCACGTCCACCAGGTGCTCCAGCAGCCGCGGGCCCGCGATCGCGCCGTCCTTGGTGACGTGGCCCACCAGGAGGGTGGACATCCCGCGGTCCTTGGAGGCCCGGATCAGCGCGCCGGCCACCTCGCGGACCTGGGCCATGCCGCCCGGCGCCCCGTCGATCTCCGGGGAGGCGACCGTCTGCACCGAGTCGAGGATCAGCAGGGACGGCTTCACCGCGTCGAGGTGGCCGAGCACGGCGGACAGGTCCGTCTCGGCGGCGAGGTACAGGTGGTCGTCGATGGCGTGGATGCGGTCGGCCCGCAGCCGGACCTGGCTCGCCGACTCCTCGCCCGTCACGTAGAGCGTGCGGTGCTCGTCGCTCGCCGACTTGGCCGCGACGTCCAGCAGGAGCGTGGACTTGCCGACGCCCGGCTCGCCCGCGACGAGGACGACGGCGCCCGGGACCAGCCCGCCGCCGAGCACCCGGTCCAGCTCGGGGACGCCGGTGGAGCGGGCCGTGGCCTGCCGGCCGTCGACCTGGCCGATGGGCAGGGCGGAGGTGGTGACCCGCCCCGGGGACGTCGTACGGACCGCGGGCACGCCGTACTCCTCGACCGTCCCCCAGGCCTGGCACTCGGGGCAGCGGCCGAGCCACTTCGCCGTCTGCCAGCCGCACTCGGTGCAGCGGTAGGACGGTCGGTCCTTGGTGGTCTTGGTACGGGCAGCCATGGTCGAAACGGTAGCCCCCGCCACTGACAACGGGGACCGGAGCCCACCGGACGGGACCCACGCCGGCCGTGCGGCGAAAGGTTCCTGTCCCCGATTGAGGGATCGTTTCACCCGTACGGATTAAAACTGCTCAGGGCTCCGGAAGGGGCCACCTCAGGCCGCCTACGGTCGCCGAATGATGAGCAGTGGCCCGGAGATCCCGACCCGCATGACCGGCGTACACCGGGCGCACCGGGAGGTGCGCGACCTGGGGGCCGCCCGCACGCTGGCGCACCGGCCGCCGGTATGCCACGAACCGTACCTGGACGGCCTGTTCACCTACTGCCTGTCCGTGCTGTGCGACCACGACGCGGCGACCGCCGCCCTCGCCGAGGTCCTCACGCTCGCGGAGCGCCGCGGCCGGCAGGGGCCGGACGCGGCCGGGGACCGCAGGGCCTGGCTGTACGCGCTGGCCCGCTGGGCGTGTCTGCGCAAGCTGACCGAGGCCCGACAGGAACGGCAGGTCACCCGGGCGGCGGGCCGCGGCGGCCGGAGACGACCGGACCGGACCGCCACCGCCCCGGCCGTCTCCGAGGAGGTCCGGGAGGAGCGGCGCGGTGAGCTGGCCCTGCTGGCCTGGCCGGAGGCCGCGGGCACCACGCCGGAGCAGCGCGAGGCGCTCGAACTCGCCGTCCGCCACCACCTCGGCGCCCACGAGGTCGCCGCCGTGCTCGGCATGGAACCCGCCGCCGCCCGCGAGCTGCTCGCCTCCGCCGCCTGCGAGGTCGAACGCACCCGCGCGGCGCTCGCCGTCGTCGAGGCCGGTGCCTGCCGGGGCGTGGCGCACCTCACCGGCGACAACCGGCTCGTGCTCAGCAGCACGCTGCGCCGCGAACTCGTCCGGCACGTCGACGACTGCCCGCGCTGCCGCCGCACCGCCGAGCACGCCGTCCCCGGCCGCTGGCCCGGCACCGGCGTCACCCCCGACGAACTGCCGGTCCTGGCGGTTCCCGACGCCGCCCTGCGCGCGGCGATGGCGCGGCAGCGGCGCGCGCGTGGTGCCGCGCCCCGCTTCGACCGGCGCGGCTTCCCGATGGATCCCAAGGACCGGGTCGCGCGAAGAGAGCGGCTGCGCACGCGTGCCGTCACGACGACCGTCGTCGCCACCGTCGTCGCGGCCCCCGTGCTCGCACTGTGGGCCGCCTACCGGGGCACCCCGGTCGGCGAGGCCGGGGACGGCCGCTCCGCCTCCGCGCGGGAGGCCGACATGCCCGTCGACCTCGACGGCGAAGGGGCGGGCGGCTACGAGAACGCCGGCAACGCCAGCACCCGGCCGGGCGGCCCCTTCGGCAAGAAGGACAAGGCGGGCGGGAACGGCAAGGAGGGCGACGTGTCCGTGGAGGTCGTCGGTGTCGCCGGGGTCGCCGGGACCGGCCGTACGGGCGCCGCCGCACTGGGCGTCACGGCCGGTCACAGCGGTGACACCACGCTGATCACGCTGACCGCCAGGGGCTCCGCCCCGGTCCGCTGGTCCGCGTCGACGGGTGTGTCCTGGCTGTACCTGAGCCAGTCGTCGGGGACGCTCCGGCCGGGCCGGTCGTTGACGATCAGGGTGTACGTCGACCAGTTGCGCGAGCCGTCCGGCCGCTGGAGCGCGCGGGTGGCGGTCTCACCCGCCGGCGCCGTGGTGACCATCGAGGGCCACGGCCCGGCCCCCACCCCCTCCGCCCCCGGCGGGGGGCACTCCGGTCGTCCCGGAAGCCCGGGATCCGCGCACCCCGGCTCCCCGAGCGCCTCTCCTCCGGGCTCCGGCGAGCCGGGGGGACCGCCGCCGTCCTCCCAGGCCCCGGAACCGACGCCCACCGCACCGTCCCCGTCGGAGCCCGACCCGAGCGGACCCCCCTCGTCCCCCGCCCCGGAGCCGACCGCCCCGGAGCCCACCGACCCGACACCGAGCGACCCGGCCTCGACCGATCCGTTCTCAACCGCCCCGGCGGACTCGGCGTCCCCGCCCGCGCCCTGACGCGTGCACCGTTCGAGCGGACCCCTTCGCCCTTCGCTCTGAAGCACCGCTCCGGAGCCCACCGCCCCGGCGGACTCGGCGTCCCCGTCCGGTGTCCGGCGGCAGCGCGAGCCCGCCCGCGCCCTGACGCGTGCACCGTGTGTTCCGCGGGCGCCGTGCCGCAGGCCCGGCGCCCGGGAGAGGTGGCGAGGATCAGGCGGGGTCCGCCGGATGCGGTGCCACCAGCGGCAACCGCGAGGCCAGCCGTTCCTCGCACAGCTCGACCAGCCGGTCGTAGCCGGCCTTGCCCATCAGCTCGGTCAGCTCCGCCCGGTAGGAGACGTACACGGGATCGCCCGCGCCGTGCGCCGAGGTCGCCGATGTGCACCACCAGTGCAGGTCGTGGCCGCCCGGACCCCAGCCGCGGCGGTCGTACTCACCGATGGAGACCTGCAGCACGCGCGTGTCGTCGGGCCGGTCGATCCAGTCGTAGGTCCGCCGGATCGGAAGCTGCCAGCACACGTCCGGCTTGGTCTCCAGCGGCTCGCGCCCCTCCTTCAGGGCGAGGATGTGCAGCGAGCAGCCCATGCCACCGGCGAAGCCCGGCCGGTTCTGGAAGATGCACGAGCCCTGGAACGGCCGGGTCTGCCGGTCGCCGTCCTCGTCCTCGGAGACCCAGCCGTTCCGGGTGCCCTCGGCGTGGTGCTGCCAGATGTCCGGGGTGAGCCGCGCCACGTGCCCCGCAACCCGCTTCTCGTCGTCCTCCTCCGAGAAGTGCGCGCCCAGGGTGCAGCATCCGTCGTCCGCGCGGCCCGCCTGGATGCCCTGGCAGCCGCTGCCGAAAACGCAGTTCCAGCGAGAGGTCAGCCAGGTCAGATCGCAGCGGAAGACCTGCTCGTCGTCGGCCGGGTCGGGGAACTCCACCCATGCCCGCGCGAAGTCGAGGCCCTTCTCGTCGTTCGGCGGAACATCCGACGGAACCCGGGAAGGACCGGCGACCTTTTTGACCTTCTTGGCCTTCATGTCCGTCTTCTCGGCATTCTCGGCATTCTCGGTTTTCGCCTTTTTCGTCTTTGGCACCCGTCCAGGGTAAGTCGCCCATCTCACTCCCCGGCACCGGCTCGAGTTCCGCGGAGCGGGGTCCACGCCGTCCGGCGGGCAGTAGCGTGCCGTACATGAGACTCGGTGTCCTCGACGTGGGCTCGAACACGGTGCATCTGCTGGTGGTGGACGCGCACCCCGGGGCGTGCCCGCTGCCCGCCCACTCGCACAAGGCTGAGCTGCGCCTCGCCCGGTTGCTGGACGCCGACGGAGCGATCGGCGCCGAGGGGGCGGACCTGCTGGTCTCGGTCGTCCGGGAAGCGCTTCGGGCCGCCGAGGACAAAGGCGTCGAGGAGCTGCTGCCGTTCGCGACGTCGGCGGTGCGTGACGCCCGCAACGCCGAGGACGTCCTGGCGCGCGTGCGTGAGGAGACCGGCGTCAAGCTGCAGGTCCTCACCGGTGCGGAGGAGGCCCGGCTCACCTTCCTCGCCGCCCGTCGCTGGTTCGGCTGGTCGGCGGGGAAGCTGCTGGTCATCGACATCGGCGGTGGTTCCCTGGAGGTCGCCTTCGGTCTCGACGAGGAGCCCGACGCCGTGGTGTCGCTGCCGCTGGGCGCCGGCCGTCTCACCCTCGCCCGGCTGCCCGGCGACCCGCCGGCCCCGGACGACGTCCGCGCGCTGCGCCGGCACGTCCGCGCGGAGATCGCCCGTACGGTCGGCGAGTTCAGCCGCCTCGGCCCGCCCGACCGGGTGGTGGCCACCTCCAAGACCTTCAGGCAGCTCGCCCGCATCACGGGCGCCGCCCGCTCCGTCGAGGGCCCGTACGTCCCGCGTGAGCTCAAGCGCCAGTCCCTGGAGAGCTGGGTGCCGCGGCTGTCCGGCATGACCACCGCCGAACGCGCCGGGCTCCCCGGAGTCTCCGAGGGCCGCGCGGGCCAGCTGGTGGCCGGGGCGCTGGTGGCGGAGGCCGCGATGGACCTGTTCGACGTGGAGTGCCTGGAGATCTGCCCCTGGGCCCTGCGCGAGGGCGTCATACTGCGCCGCCTGGACCACATGGGCCCGGCGTAGCGAGGCCCGCGCGGCGGGCGGGCGCGGGGCGACCCGTGTTCGGTCAGGTCGATCACACGGCGGACGCCCGGACCGGCGGGCCGGGGGCGCCGGACAAGCGCCCGTGCCCTGCGGACACGCCGTCCCGGCGGGGGCGAACGGCTCCGGCCGAAGCACATCGCCCACGTCCCGCCCGTCGAACACACCCCGTACGCTGTCCCTCGTGGCAGAACCAGCGGTGCGCATCCCGGATGCGAAGGTCGCTCTGTCGACGGCCTCCGTCTACCCGGAGTCGACGGCGACGGCCTTCGAGATCGCCGCACGCCTCGGGTACGACGGCGTCGAGGTCATGGTGTGGACCGACCCGGTCAGCCAGGACATCGAGGCGCTGCGCAGACTCAGCGACTACCACCACATCCCCGTCCTCGCCGTGCACGCCCCCTGCCTGCTCATCACGCAGCGCGTGTGGTCCACCGACCCCTGGACCAAGCTCCAGCGGGCGCGTTCCGCCGCCGAGCGGCTCGGGGCCACCACGGTCGTCGTCCACCCGCCCTTCCGCTGGCAGCGCCACTACGCCCGTGACTTCGTCGAGGGAGTCTGGCGGATGGCGGACGAGACGGATGTGCGGTTCGCCGTGGAGAACATGTACCCCTGGCGCTACCGCGACCGCGAGATGCTCGCCTACGCCCCCGACTGGGACGTCACCAAGGACGACTACCGCCACTTCACGATCGATCTCAGCCACGCCTCGACCGCCCGCACCGACGCCCTGGGGATGCTCGACCGGATGGGCGACCGCCTCGGTCACGTCCACCTCGCCGACGGGCGGGGTTCGGCCAAGGACGAGCACCTCGTGCCGGGCCGCGGCGACCAGCCGTGCGCCGAGGTGCTGGAGCGCCTCGCGGCCGACGGCTTCGACGGCCATGTCGTCATCGAGGTCAACACCCGCCGCGCCATGTCCAGCGCGGAGCGCGAGGCCGACCTGGCGGAGGCGCTCGCGTTCACCCGCCTGCACCTGGCGTCCGGGTCCACCGGGACCACAGGGGCCACTGGGACCGCAGGGGTCACAGAAGCCACAGGGTCCTCGGCGCTCTGGACGCCGCGGCGATGACCGGCGTCAGCGCGCCCGACGGCCCGGACACGTCCCCCGGTGGCGGCGGCAGCGGTACCGCCCGGCGCCGCGGCCGTCCTCCGCGTACGGAGTCGGCCGACACCCGCGACCGCATCCTGGACGCCGCCCGCGAGGAGTTCTCCGAACGCGGGTACGAGAAGACCTCCGTACGGGGGATCGCCAAGTCGGCCGGAGTCGACTCCGCACTGGTCCACCACTACTTCGGCACCAAGGAACAGGTCTTCGAGGCGGCCGTCGAGGTCGCCTTCGCCCCCGCGCTCAAGGGCCGGGACGCCGTCCTCGACGCGCCCCCCGGGGAGGTCGGCGAGCAGATGACCCGGATGATTTTCGGTCTGTGGGAGAACCCGGTGACCCGGGCCCCGCTGCTCGCGATCGTCCGCTCCGCCGTCAACAACGAGACCGCGGCCGGCGTCTTCCGCCGTCTGGTCGCCGGTCAGCTGCTGCGCCGGATCGCGGGACAGCTCGACCTGCCGGACGCGGAGCTGCGCGCCGAGCTCGCCGCCGCCCAGCTGGTCGGCATCGCGATGATCCGGTACGTGATCAAGGTGGAGCCGCTGGCCTCGGCGGACCCCGAACAGATCATCAGGCGGGTGGCCCCGGTGGTGCAGGGACACCTGACCGGCCCCTGACGCACCCGCGGCCCACCGCTCCCGCACTGAGACACGTGTCTCGCACCCCGGACACCCTGTCCCGATCCCTGGATGACCGGCGTACGCTCGACCGGAGTCAGAACTCTCTGACGCCGGCACCCCGACAGGTCTGAAGGAGCGAGCGACGATGCCCGAGCTGAGGTCCCGCACAGTCACCCACGGCCGCAACATGGCGGGCGCCCGCGCCCTGATGCGAGCCTCCGGTGTACCTGGCGCGGACATCGGCCGCAAGCCGATCATCGCCGTCGCCAACAGCTTCACGGAGTTCGTCCCCGGTCACACCCACCTCGCACCGGTGGGCAGGATCGTCAGCGAGGCGGTCGTCGAGGCCGGCGGCATCCCGCGCGAGTTCAACACGATCGCCGTCGACGACGGCATCGCGATGGGTCACGGCGGCATGCTGTACAGCCTCCCCTCCCGCGACCTGATCGCGGACAGCGTCGAGTACATGGTCGAGGCGCACCGCGCGGACGCCCTGATCTGCATCTCCAACTGCGACAAGATCACCCCGGGCATGCTCAACGCCGCCCTGCGGCTGAACATCCCGACGGTCTTCGTCTCCGGCGGCCCGATGGAGGCCGGCCGGGCCACCCTGGTCGACGGAACGGTCCGCACGCTGGACCTGATCGACGCGATGGTGGACGCCGCCGACGACAGGATCTCCGACGCCGACGTCCTGCGCATCGAGGAGAACGCCTGCCCGACCTGCGGCAGCTGTTCCGGCATGTTCACCGCAAACTCGATGAACTGCCTCACCGAGGCCATCGGCCTCTCCCTCCCCGGCAACGGCTCGGTCCTCGCCACCCACACGGCCCGCAAGGCGCTCTACGAGAACGCCGCCCGCACGGTCATGGACATCACCCGCCGCTACTACGAGCAGGACGACGAGACGGTCCTGCCCCGCGGCATCGCCACCGTCGCCGCGTTCGAGAACGCGATGGCGCTGGACATCGCCATGGGCGGCTCGACCAACACGATCCTGCACCTGCTGGCCGCCGCCCAGGAGGCCGAGGTCCCGTTCGGCCTGACCGAGATCGACGCCCTCTCGCGCCGCGTCCCCTGCCTGGCCAAGGTCGCGCCGAACGTCGCCAAGGACCGCACGTACTACATGGAGGACGTGCACCGCGCGGGCGGCATCCCCGCCCTGCTCGGCGAACTGCACCGCGCGGGCATGCTGAACGAGGACGTCCACTCGGTCCACAGCCCGTCCCTGGCCGACTGGCTGAAGACCTGGGACATCCGCGGCGGCTCCCCGTCCCCGGAGGCGGTGGAGCTGTGGCACGCGGCCCCCGGCTGTGTCCGCTCCGCCGAGGCCTTCTCCCAGTCCGAGCGCTGGGACACCCTCGACGAGGACGCCGAGGGCGGCTGCATCCGCTCCGCCGAGCACGCCTACTCCAAGGACGGCGGCCTGGCGGTGCTGCGCGGCAACCTCGCCGTGGACGGCTGCGTGGTCAAGACGGCCGGCGTCGACGAGTCCATCTGGACCTTCGAGGGCCCGGCGGTCGTCTGCGAGTCGCAGGACGAGGCCGTCGAGAAGATCCTCACCAAGCAGGTCGAGGAGGGCGACGTCGTCGTCATCCGCTACGAGGGCCCCAAGGGCGGTCCCGGCATGCAGGAGATGCTCTACCCGACGTCGTACCTGAAGAGCCGCGGCCTCGGAAAGGCCTGCGCCCTGATCACCGACGGCCGCTTCTCCGGCGGCACCTCCGGCCTCTCCATCGGCCACGCCTCCCCGGAGGCGGCCTCGGGCGGCACCATCGCCCTGGTCGAGGAGGGCGACCGCATCCGCATCGACATCCCCAACCGCTCCATCGAGCTCCTGGTGGACGACGCCGAGCTGGCCCGCCGCGAAGAGGCCCTGAACGGCCGGTACGCCCCGAAGAACCGCGACCGCAAGGTCTCGGCGGCCCTGAAGGCGTACGCCGCGATGGCGACCAGCGCGGACAAGGGCGCGGTGCGGGACATCTCGAAGCTCGCCTGACCCCGGCCCGACCACACATCACCGCGCGCGCGTGGCCCTCGTCCACGGGGCACGCGCGCGTGGTGCTCCCTACCAGTCGGCCGGGTCCCGGCCGTCCACGGCGAAGACCGTGCCGTCGGGGGCGGCGGCGTAGACACGGCCGCCGGCGAGCACCGGCTGGGGCAGCGCGGCGACGACCCGGTCGGAGGCATCCGCCATCCGCGGCCCCGTCTGCCCGACGAGGCGCCCCACCCGCGCATCCACAGCGAGCAACCGCCCGTCGGGCGCCGTGAGGAAGACATGCCGCCCGTCGGCCACCGGCGCGGACGTACGGGCCACGCCGGTCTCCAGGCTCCACCGCTGCCGCAGCGCGCCCATGTCGACGGCCACGAGCCTGCCGCCGGTCCCCGCCAGGTGGGCGACGCCCTCGTGCACGGTGCCCTGCACCTGCGCCAGAGGGGCGGGCAGTGCCACCCGTCGCACCTCCCGGATGCCCGGTGCATAGCGGACGAGGGCCTTCACCTCGCCGTAGACGGCGTCCTCGGAGGTGAGGACGACCGAACCGTCCATGGTGCCGATCGGCTTCAGCGTTCCCGTCAGCCGCGTGTCCCAGCGCACCTCACCGGTCTGCGGATCGACCGCCGTCACCCGTGTGCCGGAGCCGTCCGCGGAGGTGCTCGTCGCGTATGCGAGCGGATCCCCCGCGAACGAGTCGAAGTACGGCATGTCGTGTCCGGGTATCGGGCAGCTCCACCTGGTGTCGCCCGAGGCGGCGTCCACGCCGGTGACCGTGCCGTCGTCGCCGGTGAGCAGCAGTGTGCTCCCGGCCCTGTCCAGCCCGCGGTACTCGACGGTGTCCTGACTCCACACCGGCTTCCCCGAGGCGGGGTCGAGCGACTCCAGGCCGCGGCGCTGGTTGAGCGCGGGCTGCACGAGGCCGCCCGACAGGATCGGTGGCCCGCTCCGGTCCGTCCGCGCGACGGTGTGCCGCCACAGCGTGCCGCCGTCGTCGGGATCGAGGGCGAACACCTGCTCCGGCAGGGCACAGAACAGCCGGTCGGCTCCGTACGCGCACTGCGGGGCGTTCTGCCTCCCCGACGGTGTCACCTCCCACGCCTGGAACGAGGCCGCCGCGGTCCGCACGTCGGTGCTCCGTTTTTCCGGGGGTCCGTCACCGAGCAGTTGGACGGAGAACAACGTGCCGAAGACGGCGAGGGCGAGCACCCCGCCCCCGATCAGCGCCCGCTTGCTCGACCGAGGCCGTGCGGAGCGCCGCACCGCCGCCTGCCCGGCGGGAGGCTCCTCGGCATCCGCCCCGGGCCCGGAGCCCTGCTCCGCTGCTTCGGGTGCTTCGGGTGCTTCGGGTGCTTCGGGTTCCGGTTCCGCCTGACGGCCGGGTACGGCGCTCGTCGAGGCCGTCGGCTCCGTCCGTTGCGCCGGTACGAAGGCCTCGGCCAGGAACGCCCGGGTGTCGTACGAGGCCGCGACGGACCGCAGCTCCCGCATCAACTCGTCCGGAGAGGGCCGGTCCTCGGGTTCCTTGGCCAGGCAGCGCAGCACCAGCGGGGCGAGTCCCTCCGGCACGCCGGTCAGATCGGGCTCGTCGTGCACGACCTGGTAGGCGACGACGTACGGGCTGTCGGAGTCGAACGGCCCGCGTCCGGTGGCCGCGTGCACCAGGAGCGAACCGAGCGCGAAGATGTCCGCGGAGGGCCCCACTTCACGAGGACGCCGGAACTGCTCGGGCGCCATGAAGGGCGGGGTGCCGATCAACTTCCCCGTCTCGGTCCGCAGTTCGCTGTCCTTTGGCCGAGAGATGCCGAAATCGATGACCTTCGGCCCGTCCTCGGCGAGCAGTACGTTGCTGGGCTTCAGATCGCGGTGCACCACTCCGACGCGATGGATGTCCCGCAGCCCCTCCGCGAGTCCGGCCATCAGTCTGCGCAACTGGGGCGAGGGCATCGGGCCGTTCCGCTTCACATGCTCGGCGAGCGTCGGTCCGGGGATGAACAGCGTTGCCATCCAAGGACGTTCGGCCTCCGGATCGGCGTCGACGACCGGTGCGGTGAAGGCGCCGCTCACCCGCCGGGCAGCCGCCACCTCCTGCCGGAAACGTCCTCTGAACTCGCGGTCCCGCGCGAGCTGGGCGTGTACGACCTTCACCGCGAGCTTCAGCCCGGACGTGCTCCGGGCCAGATGCACCACGCCCATCCCACCGGAGCCGAGACATGACTCGAGACGGTAGTGACCGGCGTACTCGGGAAGTTCCGCTTCCGCGCCCGCTCCGGCGTTCCGCTGCGGCGCCATGGAACCACCCCCGTGCTGTTCGTTCGCGCGCGCGACGCACGGAGCCTAGTCGATGACACGTACGAGCCCGAGGCGGCTCGCTGGTGTCCGTGTTCCATGAATGAACAGGTGTGCGTGGCGTGTTTCGGGGGAAGGAACGGACCCCCATGACAGTCATGGGGTGCACAACGGGGGAGGGTTTCCATGTCGGTCGACCATGTCGGTGAGGCAGAGGGCACCAGCGGGACGGAGTCCGTCAGCACGGCGGCCCTGCGTTACTACCCGGTCGCGCCGGGCGTCCGTCTCAACGTCCGCAGCGGTCCGGGCACCGGGTACACCGTCGTCCGCGTCCTGGCGGAGGGGGCGAAGGTCCCCGTCTTCTGCCAGTCCCCGGGAACCACGGTCACGGGCCCGTACGGCACGTCGAACATCTGGGACAACATCGCCAACGGCGAGTACGTCTCGGACGCTTACGTGAAAACAGGCAGCGACGGCTACGTGGCATCGCGCTGCGCCTGACGCCATCGCCACCCATCACCCAGGAGTACGCATGACCTTGAAACGACGCAGATCCGTCCTGCTCGCCGGTATCACCGGAGCATTACTCCTGGTGCTCGGCACGGCGGCCGAGGCCGCTGTCCGTTACTACCCGGTCGCACCGGGCGTCCGTCTCAACGTCCGCAGCGGTCCGGGCACGCACTACAACCTCGTGCGTATCCTGCCCGCCGGAACCAGCGTCGCGATCTACTGCCAGACACCGGGCGAGACAGTGACGGGCACGTACGGCACGTCGAACATCTGGGACAACATCGGCAACGGCGAGTACGTCTCGGACACCTACGTGCTGACCGGCAGCGACGGCTACGTGGCATCGCGCTGCGCCTGACGCCGCCCGGGGCCCCTCGTGGCCCGCCCGGAGCCCGCGGCGCGCCCGGAGCCATAATCGATGCGTGAGCGCAGAGAACGGCATCCCGGACAGCACCGCGGGCTCCCCGGGAGCCCCGGCGGGCCCCCGCCCCGAGCCCATCCGCTTCTTCGGCACGACCTGGGTCGACCACGACAACGGTTACGCGGCCCGCCGCATCGGCGTCGCCCTCGGCTCCCTCGCCGCCGCAGCCGTCTCCTGCCTCCTCCTGCGCTTCGCCTATCAGGGCCTTCGGATCGCCGAGGTCGGCGGCTTCGTCGGGATCCTCGCGGTCGGGATGTTCGCGGTCTGCAGCGCCCTCGCGTTCGGACACACCTGGGAGGCGTTCAAGCGCCGCCCCGACCCCGACCGGCAGCGGTCCCTCCGCGGTCTGCTCACCATCGGCTTCGTCGGCTCCCTCCTCGCCTACTTCTTCCGCTCCCTCACCGAGGCCCCCGGCGAGAAGCTCCACCGCGAGGAGTACCGGACGGCCCGCGAGCAGTACGAGAGGCGGATCTCCCGCCGCTCCGGCAACCCCAAAAAGCGCCGCCGCCCGTAGACCCCGCCCCACCCCCTCCCGGCAACCCCTCGGACGCGTTCGACGACCTCGACAGGCCGGCTGTCAGGCGCCGGCGCGTCCCTTCGGCATGCCCGAACCCGCCGAACCCACCGAGCCCGCGCCGCCCCCGCCCGCCGTCGCTTGACGTGTCCCGCCCCCGAGAGGATTATTCATCACATGATGAATTACTCCTCCGGTCCCCCACGCCCGGACGGCGACACCCCCGCCGTCCGCGCCCAGGACCTCACCGTCGTCCGAGGCCCCCGCACCGTCCTGCGCGGCCTCGACTTCACCGTCCCGCGCGGCCAGGTCACCGGCCTCCTCGGCCCCTCCGGCTGCGGCAAGTCGACCCTGATGCGGGCCGTCGTCGGCACCCAGGCCAAGGTCACCGGCACCCTCGACGTCCTCGGCCACCCCGCCGGCCACCCCACCCTGCGCACCCGCATCGGCTACGTCACCCAGGCCCCCTCCGTCTACGACGACCTGACCGTCCGCCAGAACCTCGACTACTTCGCCGCGATCCTCGACCCCGGCCGGGCAGCTGCCGCCCGCCGCCACGAGGAGGTCACCCGGGCCATCGCCGACGTCGACCTCACCACCCACGCCGACGCCCTGGCCGGGAACCTCTCCGGCGGTCAGCGCAGCCGCGTCTCCCTGGCCGTCGCCCTTCTCGGCACCCCCGAACTGCTGGTCCTCGACGAACCCACGGTCGGCCTCGACCCGGTCCTGCGCCGCGACCTCTGGCAGCTCTTCCACACCCTCGCCGCCGAACGCGGAGCGACCCTCCTGATCTCCTCCCACGTCATGGACGAGGCCGAGCGCTGCCACCGCCTCCTGCTCATGCGCGCGGGCGAGATCCTCGCCGACGACACCCCCGACGCGCTCCGCGCCCGCACCGGCTCCGAGACCGTCGAGGGCGCCTTCCTGCACCTGGTGGACGCGGCGGTCGCGGCGAGCCGCACGAAGGAGACCTCACGATGAGCACCCCCCGCACCACGACCCGACCCTCCGCCCCGACGAGCGCCCTGAACGCCTCCCGCACCCTCGCCACCGCGGCCCGGGTCCTGCGCCAGCTCCGCCACGACCCGCGCACGATCGCGCTGATGCTGCTCGTCCCCTGCCTGATGCTGCTCCTGCTCCGCTACGTCTTCGACGGCAGCCCACGCGTCTTCGACAACATCGGCGCCTCGCTCCTCGGGATCTTCCCGCTGATCACGATGTTCCTGGTCACCTCCATCGCCACCCTGCGCGAACGCACCTCCGGCACCCTCGAACGCCTCCTCGCCATGCCCCTCGGCAAGGGCGACCTGATCGCCGGCTACGCCCTCGCCTTCGGCGCGATCGCGATCGTCCAGTCGGCCCTGGCCACCGGACTGGCGGTCTGGTTCCTGGGCCTCGACGTCGTCGGCAGCCCCTGGCTGCTCCTCCTGGTGGCCCTGCTCGACGCCCTCCTCGGCACGGCCCTCGGCCTCTTCGTCTCGGCCTTCGCGGCCTCGGAATTCCAGGCGGTCCAGTTCATGCCGGCGGTGATCTTCCCCCAGCTCCTCCTCTGCGGACTCTTCACCGCACGCCACAACATGCACCCCGTCCTCGAGGGCATCTCCGACGCCCTCCCCATGTCCTACGCCGTGGACGGCATGAACGAGGTCCTCAGGCACACCGACATGACCACCGCCTTCGTGCGCGACGTCCTGATCGTCGCCGGCTGCGGCCTGCTCGTCCTCGCCCTGGGCGCGGCGACCCTGCGACGCAGGACGACCTGACACCACGGGCCGCCCACCCGGGCGGCTCGCCCCCGACCGACCGGCCGTCCGCCCACCGGACACCACCCCACCCCCGGACCCCCCGAGTGCGAGGATGAACCAGGACGACGCGCACACCCCGGAAGGCACCCCCAGCCATGGCTCAGAAAGTCGCAGTCCTCGGCACCGGCAAGATCGGTGAAGCCCTGCTCAGCGGAATGATCCGCGGCGGCTGGGCCCCCGCCGACCTCCTGGTCACCGCCCGCCGACAGGAACGGGCCGACGAACTCCGCGCCCGCCACGGAGTCACCCCGGTCTCCAACCTCGAAGCCGCCAAGACCGCCGACACCCTGATCCTCACGGTCAAACCGCAGGACATGGCAGCCCTGCTCGACGAACTCGCCCCGCACGTCCCCGCCGACCGCCTCGTCATCAGCGGCGCCGCCGGCATCCCCACCTCCTTCTACGAGGAGCGCCTCGCCGCCGGCACCCCGGTGGTGCGCGTCATGACCAACACCCCCGCCTTGGTCGACGAGGCCATGTCGGTCATCTCCGCCGGCAGCCACGCCACACCCGAACACGTCGCCCACGCCGAGGAGATCTTCGGTTCCGTCGGCAAGACCCTCCGCGTCCCGGAGTCCCAGCAGGACGCCTGCACCGCCCTCTCCGGCTCCGGCCCGGCGTACTTCTTCTACCTGGTCGAAGCCATGACCGACGCCGGCATCCTGCTCGGCCTGCCCCGCGACAAGGCCCACGACCTGATCGTCCAGTCCGCGATCGGCGCCGCGACCATGCTCCGCGACAGCGGCGAGCACCCGGTGAAACTCCGCGAGAACGTCACCTCCCCCGCCGGCACCACCATCAACGCCATCCGCGAACTCGAGAACCACGGCGTACGGGCCGCCCTCATCGCGGCCCTCGAGGCCGCCCGCGACCGCAGCCGCGAGCTGGCCTCCGGCACCAAGGACTGAGAAGCCCGGAACCCCTGGTGGCCGCCCCGCCGAGCGGGGCGGCCCTCGGTCACTCCCCGGCCGCCGGGAGCAGCCCGATCGCCCGATGGGCGGCATCCACGGTCGGCCGGGCCATGGCCCTCGCCCGCTCCGCGCCCTCCCGCAGCACCCGCTCCACATAGCCGGGATCCGCGCACAGCTCCCGGTGCTTCTCCCGCACCGGCCGCAACACCTCGACCACGGCCTCCGCGGTGTCCTTCTTCAAAGCCCCGTACGACTCATACGCACCGGCCGACGACTTCGGGTCCCCACCCGAGCACGCCGCGAGGATCTCCAGCAGATTCGCCACTCCCGGCCGAGCCTCCCTGTCGTACACGACATCCCGCCCGCTGTCGGTCACCGCCCGCATGACCTTCTTCCGCACCACGTCCGGCTCGTCCAGCAGATAGACGATCCCCGGCCCGACGTCGTCGCTCTTCCCCATCTTCGACGTCGGGTCCTGCAGGTTCATCACCCGCGCCGCCACCGCGGGGTGCGTGGCCCGGGGCACCACGAAGGTGTGCCCGTAGCGCTGGTTGAACCGCACGGCCAGATCCCGCGCCAACTCCACGTGCTGCCTCTGGTCGTCACCCACGGGCACCTCGTCCGTCCCGTACGCCAGGATGTCCGCCGCCATCAGCACGGGGTACGTCAGCAGCGACAGCCGCACGCTCCCGCCCCGCCGCTGCTCCCGCGCGGCCTTCTCCCTGTACTGGATCATCCGCCGCATCTCGCCGTCGGTCGCCACACACTCCAGCAGGTACGACAGACGGGCGTGCTCGTCGACATGGCTCTGCACGAACAGGGTGCACGACTCCGGATCCAGCCCGGTGGCCAGCAACAGCGTCGCCGCCTGCCGGCTCAGTCTGCGTACCCGTGCCGGATCGTGGTCCACGGTCAGTGCGTGCAGATCGACGACGCAGAACACCGAGTCCGCCCGGTGCTGGTCGACCGCGGCCCACCGCCGCATGGCCCCCAGGTAGTTCCCCAGCGTCAGATGGCCGGTCGGCTTGATCCCGCTGAAAACCCGTGTCATCTCTTCCCGTCTCCGTCTCCCGGTCGTGCCCGCCACCTCGGCCGGCCGCCTCCGGAGTCCTGGACGGAGAGACGAAAACGGCCGCCTGAGCGGCGGCCGTTGAGTGCATACGCAGGACGGCCGCTGTCAGGCGGCCCACCAGAACTGGCTGTACGTACGCGTGGTCATGCGGGCCAGACTACGCCCCGGAGGCGGTCCGTGGGGGCGGATCGACGTGCGGAGTTGACATGCTCCGGTGTGATCCGTACTGTTCTCCGAGTTGTCCGACGTGAGCACCGACTCCGGTCGGTCCCCGGACGACCATTCCACAAGCACCACCACTGCTCGACGACAGTCTTCTGTCTGTCGTCATGTCATTGGTGCGCCTATTCGTGGAATGAGGAATCCGCGTTCGAAAGGGCGCAGACCCCCGATTAGCTCGGGAGTCAGGAATCCGCTAGAGTCTCACTTCGTCGGAACGGCCCAACGGCCGGAAAGACAAACCCCGCTGACTGGGGGTCAGGTCGAAGAAAAAGATCTGATAGAGTCGGGTCCGCCGGAAAGGGAAACGCACCAAACGTTCCCCCGGAAAGC
>NZ_JBSGHG010000044.1:0-60242 GCF_053604275.1 Streptomyces sp. NPDC004051
ACGGCAATACCAGGCCCGCGTCAGTCACTACAAGCGGCGCGGGCACAGTCCCTGAAACTGGTCAGCAATCAGCATAAGTACCGTTGCAGTACTAGCCCCGCTCCTCGACCGCCCCGTGTTCTCGCCCCACACCCGTGGATGGCACGCGGCGAAGTCCCGCGCCGTCGCGGCGCACTCCGGATCGTCCAGCGGCACGAGCCCCACGCCGTGTCCGGTCGGCCGGTCGTGCTCGCCGGGTGGTGACCGCCTCGCCGGTCACCACCCGGGAGATGCCGAACTGCCGTCCGCCGCGTGGAAGGCGGACGCCTCCGCGTGCACGGACGGATCACCGTCCCCCGCATACGGCGGTCGCGGCCCCGGCCACCGCCCTCGGCGAGCCCGCGCGGGCCTCCGTGAGGGCGGTGGCGAGCCAGGAACGGGCCGTTTCCTGATCGATCGACTCCATGCGGCCGGTCTCCCGTGAAGCCACGCGGTCCCGCGGACAGCGCCCCGTCGGAACCGCCACATGCCTCACGCCTCACAAGGCGAACATCGCCTGATGCGGCACCGACCTGATGGTCACCTGCGAAAGGGCCTGGGATGAAAGGCGGTTCACCCACCCCGAGCAGGCCTCACCCCGACACGGGCTCCGGGTCCGTAGCCAGGCGGGCGTGGAGTTCCACGTCGTAGCGGACGCCGTCGTATGCGAGTTTCTGCCGTTGCCGTCCCTCCACCGCGAAGCCGGCGGCGCGGGCCACCGCGCACGAGGCGGGATTGTTCACCCGGTGTCCGAGCTCCAGCCGGAAGAGTTCCGCGTCGTCGAAGGCCCAGCGGGCCGCAGCACGGCAGGCACGGGAAGCCGTACCTCGGCCACGAGCCGTCGCCGTCGTCCAGTAGGACACCCATCCGGTGGCATGCCGCCGGTCCACCGGACCGACACACACCTGGCCGAGCACGAGGTCACCGCCGTCGACGACGGCGAAGGAATGGGCGGAGCCCGCGGCCCACTGCTCATCACGAGCCGCCGTCCACCGCTCGGCGGCCCGGACGGAGTCGACCGGCTCGCCGGACTGGCCCCGCATGAGCGGATCCGCGAACGCGGTCATCACCGCCCGGGCGTCCTCGGCCCTCCATCTCCGCAGCACCAGACCGGAGGAGGCGTCCACACGATCACGCACGACGCGAGTCTTCCCCAGCCGGCATCACCTGTCACGTCGGTTTTCCGACCGTCCGGGGCACCGACGAGTCATGTCCCGCCCCGCGGCGCGGGGACCTTTGCGGTTCCCGCGCCGCGGGGCCGGGGACGGGGTCGTGCCGAAAACCGTGAGCAGTCGGCGGGCATCTGTCACCTGAGCGGTATCAGGACAGCCTTGGTCGAAGTGCTCACGGTTTCGGGACGGTGTGTCCTCCCCGGGGCATGGGCACCTGTCCCGGCGTCACCCCCATCGAGCGCCGGGCGGCACGGTCGGTCCGGCCGGCCGTGCCGCCTCCCGGGGCCTGGTTCGTCAGGCTGCCGCGCTCAGGGGTTCGGCTCGGTCGGCCTCGTGCAGGGACTGGATGAGTGCGGAGCGGGCCCGCGCGACGCGGGAGCGGACCGTACCGACCGGGCAGTCGCTGAGCTCGGCCGCCTCCGCGTAGGGCAGACCGAGGAGTTGGGTGAGGACGAACGCCTCGCGGCGTTCCGCGGGCAGCGCGTCCAGCAGTCCGGTGAGCGCGACGCCGTCGTCGAAGCCCGGCAGCCCGCGCTCCTGGGCGCACTCGGCGACGGTCCGCCAGTCGTCGGTGTCGAGGAGACGGGGGCGGGCGGACGCGTGCCGGTAGCTGTCGATCACCGCGCGCCGGGCGATGGAGAGCAGCCAGGTACGGGCGGAGGAACGCCCCTCGAAGCGGTGCAGGCTGCCGAGGGCCCGCAGGAAGGTGTCCTGGGCGAGGTCGTCGGCGGCCTGGGGGTCGGCGCTGAGGTGGGTGACGAAGTGGCGGACGTCCCGGTGCAGGGCGCGGACGAAGTTCTCCACGGCTTCCGGGTCGCCGGTGCGGGCGGCGAGTGCCCAGGTCGTGGTCGACTCGTCGAGGGCCGCCCGCTCGTCACGGGTTCTCACGGTGTGCGGCGTCGTGTCGGATGCGACAGACGATGCGGCGGTCGATGCGGCAGACAGGGCAGGACTGGTCACCTGATGTCCTTCTCGGGAGTCCGGAGGTCCGGCATGCGGGAACCCGGCGAGCAGAGCGGAGATCCGGCGTGCGGACCGGCCGCGCACGGCGCGCGGCGGATCCGGCGGTGGGGTGGGGTGGCGGACCTACGCACGGCGCACACGGCGGCGTACGTCCGTTGCCCGAGCCGCCGTCCGGGCGCGGGGCGCCCTGGGCGGTGTCGGGGAACCGGCTGTCTCAGACGACAGCGGTCCCCGCCGGCGGGCCCCGAGGAGTGATCGCGTGGACGAGGAGCAGCCGGCGCGGCCGGTGGGCCGTGCGGCTGTGGCGGGGGGTGACGCGCGGGCGGCGCGGTGGTGCGGCGGGAGCGAGCGGCAGCCGCAGCGGTGCGGCCAGCCATCCGGCGACGGCCCGCAGGATGCGGAAGGCCGCGCGTTCGCCGTACGCGAGCCACAGCCCGCTCAGGAGCGCGGCCAGCAGGTGGGCGGCGAGCATGCCCGCGGAGGACAGGGACGTCCCGTCCATGGCGTGGCCCGCCCCCGCCATGGAGTCGATCGCGTCCATGGGGACCGTCGGCTCCGCGACGGGGCCGCCATGGGCTGCGTGGCCCGTGTGGCCCATGGGGCCCATGTGACCCATCGGGTGTGCGCCGTCGGTCGTGTCGTCCGTGCTGGACGCCGGCGCGAGTTCCTGCGCGTACGAGAACCACAGGTGGAGTGCCGCCTGCGCGGCCGTCACGACGGAGGAGACGAGGACGAGCCCGCGCTCCCGGCCGGCCAGGCACCACGCAGCGCCGCCGGTCACCGCCGCTCCGGCGGCGAGGGACCACCACGGCACTCCGGTGCCCGACATCAGGACGTGCCCCAGGGCGGCGAGCAGCACGCAGACGGCCGCGAACACCGCGGCCCGTGTCGTGCGGAAGCACCACCCGGCAGTCATGGCGGCTCATCCTCGCATTCCGGCCTCGCTCTCACGAGGGGGTACGGAAACCTCCCCGGCCCGGCACTCAGCACCGTCCCGGTGATTCACGTCACCTGACACCGCATCACTTCGCGCCGACCGTGCGCAGCACCGTGAGGGTCAGGGTCCGGGCCACCGCCACCGTCTCCCGCGGGGAGACCTGCTCGCGTGGGCTGTGGGTCACCTCGATGTCCCCCGGCGCCCGTCACCCGTCGGACGTCAGGGGCCCGGTTCCGTGTCGTGGTGGGTCAGGGGGACGCCGCCCACCGTGAAGCCGATCACCGTGCCGCCGCCGGTCCGGCGTACCGCGTACGGTGCGCCCCCGTGGGCCAGGGCCACCTCGCGCACGATGGACAGGCCGAGGCCCGAACCGGGCAGGGAGCGGGCGTCGGCGGCGCGGTAGAAGCGGTCGAAGACGCGGATCAGGTCGGCGGCCGCGATACCGGGCCCCCGGTCGCGGACCTCCACCCGCACCGTGCCCGGTCGCGCGGGTCCCGCGACGGTGATGTCGATGGGCGCCGTGCCGTCCCGGTCGAACTTGACCGCGTTCTCGACCAGGTTGGACACCGCCCGGGTGAGCATCCCGGGCCGTCCGTCGGTCGTGGTGTCGCCGCTCGCACGGACGATGATCTTCCGCCCGTTGCGGCGCCGGGCCAGTCCCGCCACGTCGTGGGCGATGTCGGCGAGGTCGACGCGCCGCGGCGGCTCGGTGTCGGACTGACCGGCCGCCAGCTCGACGAGTTCGTTGACCAGGTCGGTCAGTTCACGGGCCTCCTGGGAGAGATCGGCGACGAGTTCCTCACGGGTGTCCGGCGGGAGTTCGTCGATACGCCGCAGCAGGGAGATGTTGGTCCGCAACGAGGTGAGCGGGGTGCGCAGTTCGTGCCCCGCGTCCTGGACGAGCCGGCGCTGGTCGTCCTCGGACTGGGCGAGCCGGCCCAGCATCCGGTCGAAGGCGCGGCCGAGCCGCCCCACCTCGTCCCGGCCGGCGACGGGCACCTGGATGCCGAGCCTGCGGGTGCGGGCGACGTCCTCGGCGGCGTCGGTGAGGACGACCAGGCGCCGGGTGATGCGCCGGGCCAGCCACCAGCCGAAGAGACCGGCCCCGACCACCACCGCGGCCATCAGGACGAGGGTGCGCTGCTGGAGGGCCCGCAGCAGGTCCTCGGTGTCGCTGAACTCCTGCGCGATCTGGACCGCGCCCCGGCCCTCGCCCAGGGCGACGGTCGCGACGCGGTAGACGTCGTCGCCGACGTCGACGTCCGCGTGCTCGACCACCCGCCCGGCCGTGGCGGCCCCCGCGACCGCGCGGTCGGCGTCGACCACCGGCAGCCCCGGGTCGCCCGGGTCGACGATCCGGCCGTCCGGCCCGAGCACCTGGACGTCCGTCCGGGCCGGCCGCACCAGGTCGTGGCCGGGGGCGGCGGAGGAGAAGTCGAGCGGTGTCATCCGGTTCGACCTGACCTCGTCGCGCAGGTCCTCCACGACCTCGTCGAACACGCTCTGCTGGTCCACCCGTACGAGTCTCGCGGCGGCGCTGTACGACAGGATGCCGACCAGGACGGTGACCGTGGCCGTCACGGCGGCGAACGCCACCGTGAACTTGGTGCCCAGCGACAGCAGCGGCAGCCGGCACCGCCGGGTCCGCGGCGGGGGCCGGTCCGGCGCCACTCAGTCCTCCCGCAGCACGTAACCCACCCCGCGCACCGTGTGGATCAGCTGCGGCGCGCCGGGCTCGTCGAGTTTGCGGCGCAGGTAGCCGACGTAGACGGCGAGGTTCTTGGAGCCGGGGCCGAAGTCGTAGCCCCAGATGCGGTCGTAGATGGTGGGGTGGTCGAGGACGATGCCCGCGTTGCGGATCAGCAGCTCCAGCAGTTCGAACTCGGTGCGGGTCAGCTCCAGTTCCCGCTGTCCGCGCCAGGCGCGGCGTGCCTGCGGGTCCATGCGCACCCCGGCCGCGGTGATGTATCGCCCCGGAGCGGCGTTCGGGGCCCCTCCCGGCTTCCCCTGGCCTCCCGGCTTTCCCTGTTCCCCCGGTTCTCCCTGTTCCCCCGGTTCTCCCGGTTCTCCCGGCTCCCGCGTGTCCGGCTGCCCCTGCGCCGTCGGCGCCCCGTCGGGCGCGGGGACGGGTGCGGGGGCGGGGGCGGAGGCCGGTGCGGGGGCGGGGGCGGGGGCTGCCCGGCGGAGCAGGGCTCGCAGCCGGGCGAAGACCTCCTCGACGTCGAACGGCTTGACGACGTAGTCGTCGGCGCCCGCGTCCAGTCCGGCGATCCGGTCGGCGGTCTCCACCAGCGCCGTCAGCATCAGCACGGGGGTGCGGTCGCCCTCGGCGCGCAGCGCCCGGCACACCTGGAGCCCGTCGATGCCGGGCATCATCACGTCCAGCAGCAGGACGTCGGGCCGGCTGCGGTGGGCCTGCGCCAGCGCCTCGACGCCGTCGGCGACCGCCGTGACCCGGTAGCCCTCCAGGGTCAGGGCGCGCTTCAGGGCGTTGCGGATGGCCCGGTCGTCTTCGGCGAGCAGCACGGTGGGGGTGCGGGGCGCGGTAGGGGACACGGTGCCAGTGTGCCAAGCACCGCCGTCCGGCGGACGGAGCAGTGATCGAAGGGGCGCCTTCTTACCCCGCTCTCACCTCGCCGCGGTCCGGTCGCGGGTGTCCCTTCCCGCGACCGGACCCTCGCGAACGACCGGATTCGGTCGTCTCACCCGGCGGCCGCTGTCCTGGAAGACCGCCGGGAGTCGTGGGGGTTGTGGAGGGCGCCTCAGCCGGCCGACCGCAGCGCGGCCAGCTGCTCCTCGAACGGCACCACGTTGCGCGCGTCGAACTTGTCGGCGGCGGCGCCCCCGTCGGTGACACGGATCGCGTCACCGCCCGCCTCGCCGCCGTTGCCGTTGCCGTTGCCGTTGCCGTTGCCGTTGCCGTTGAGCGTCCCGTCGCCGGCGGCCGGCAGGGCGCCCGCCAGGGCGGCCAGCTCGCCCGCCGCCCGGTCGATCCGGGCGTCCAGGCCCTTGTCGCCCCAGTCCTGGGACGCGGCGTAGACCCCGGTGGGGACGACGACCGCGCGCAGGTGGGCGAAGAGGGGCCGCAGGGAGTGCTCCAGCACCAGCGAGTGCCGGGGCGTGCCCCCGGTCGCGGCGATCAGCACCGGCTTGCCGGCCAGGGCCTCCCGGTCCCGTGCGCCGAGCACGTCGAAGAACGACTTGAACAGCCCGCTGTACGACGCCGAGAACACCGGCGTGACCACGATCACCCCGTCCGCCCCGGTCACCGCGTCCATCGCCTCGGCGAGGGCCGGAGCCGGGAAACCGCTGGTGAAGTTGTGCGCGATGTCCACCGCGAGGTCCCGCAGTTCGATCACCGGCACCTCGGACGGGGCCCGCCCGGTGGCCGCGGCGGCCAGCCGCTCCCCGAGCAGGCGGGTGGACGACGGCACGGTCAGCCCGGCCGACACCACGACGATGTTCCCGGCGTTCCCGGTGTTCACGGTGTTCACGGTGTTCAGGTCGTTCACGCCTTGCTCGCTTCCCGGCCGGCCAGCCGCGAGGAGTGCGTCGGCGCGTCCGGCACGTCGGCCGGGCGGTCCTTGGCGAACTCCTTGCGCAGCACCGGCACCACTTCCTCGCCGAGCAGGTCGAGCTGCTCGAGCACGGTCTTCAGGGGCAGGCCCGCGTGGTCCATGAGGAACAGCTGGCGCTGGTAGTCGCCCGCGTAGTCACGGAAGGACAGCGTCTTCTCGATGACCTGCTGCGGGGAGCCCACGGTCAGCGGGGTCTGCGCGGTGAACTCCTCCAGCGACGGCCCGTGCCCGTAGACGGGGGCGACGTCGAAGTACGGACGGAACTCGCGCACGGCGTCCTGCGAGTTCTTGCGCATGAACACCTGCCCGCCGAGGCCGACGATCGCCTGCTCGGCCGTGCCGTGCCCGTAGTGCGCGTACCGGGTCCGGTAGAGCTCGATCATGCGCTTGGTGTGGTCGGCCGGCCAGAAGATGTTGTTGTGGAAGAAACCGTCACCGTAGTAGGCGGCCTGCTCGGCGATCTCGGGCGAGCGGATCGACCCGTGCCAGACGAACGGCGGTACGTCGTCCAGCGGGCGGGGCGTGGAGGTGAAGCCCTGCAGCGGGGTGCGGAACTTGCCTTCCCAGTTGACGACGTCCTCGCGCCACAGGCGGTGCAGCAGGGCGTAGTTCTCGATGGCGAGGTTGATGCCCTGGCGGATGTCCTGGCCGAACCAGGGGTACACCGGTCCGGTGTTGCCGCGCCCCATCATCACGTCCATCCGGCCGTCGGCCAGGTGCTGGAGCATGGCGAAGTCCTCGGCGATCTTCACCGGGTCGTTGGTGGTGATGAGGGTGGTGGAGGTGGAGAGGATCAGCCGCTCCGTGCGCGCGGCGATGTAGCCGAGCATGGTCGTCGGCGAGGACGGGACGAACGGCGGGTTGTGGTGCTCGCCGGTCGCGAACACGTCCAGGCCCACCTCCTCGGCCTTCAGCGCGATGGCGACCATGGCCTTGATCCGCTCGCGCTCGGTCGGGGTGCGCCCCGTCGTGGGGTCGGGCGTGACGTCGCCGACGCTGAAGATCCCGAACTGCATGGCCGTTCACCCTCCAAATTGGTTGACAGTTCAACTATACCCGGGCCAACGACCCACCCTCCCCCCTTATTCCGCATCCGGTCTGCGAAGCTGCCCGCATGCTGATCGCCCGCTCCGCCGCCCTGTTCGTCCTCGCCGCGATCCTGGAGATCGGGGGCGCCTGGCTGGTCTGGCAGGGCGTACGGGAACAACGCGGCTGGATGTGGGCGACCGGCGGCGTCCTCGCCCTCGGCGCGTACGGGTTCGTCGCCACCTTCCAGCCCGACGCGCACTTCGGCCGCGTCCTCGCCGCGTACGGGGGCATCTTCGTCGCCGGGTCGATCCTGTGGGGCGCGCTCGCGGACGGCTACCGCCCGGACCGCTGGGACGTCACCGGCGCCCTGATCTGCCTGGCCGGAATGGCCGTGATCATGTGGGCGCCGCGCAACGGCTGACCGCGCGCCCGCGCTCCCGGGCGGGTCCGGACCCGCCCCGGCGGCCCGCATATGCTGGCCCGGCACGGCACCGTCCGCACGGATCCCACCGGAGGAGCACCCCATGGCCACCGCCGCACCGTCCGCAGCGTCTCGTATCGCCGTCGTCACCGGCGCGAGCAGCGGTATCGGCGCCGCCACGGCCCGCGGGCTCGCCGAGGCCGGTTACCGCGTCGTCCTCACCGCCCGCCGCAAGGACCGCATCGAGGCGCTCGCCGAGGAGATCAACGCGGCCGGCCACGCGGCGACCGCGTACCCGCTCGACGTCACCGACCGCGCGGCCGTCGACGAGTTCGCCACCGCGTTCCGGGCCATCGGCGTCCTGGTCAACAACGCGGGCGGCGCGCTGGGCGCCGACCCGGTCGCGACCGGCGACCCGGACGACTGGCGCCGGATGTACGAGACGAACGTCATCGGCACCCTCCACCTCACCCAGGCCCTGCTGCCCCGACTGGAGGCGAGCGGCGACGGCACGGTCGTCATCGTCTCCTCGACGGCCGCCCACGCCACCTACGAGGGCGGCGCGGGCTACGTCGCCGCCAAGCACGCCGAGCACGTCCTGGCCGAGACCCTCCGCCTGGAGATCGTCGGCCGGCCCGTGCGCGTCGTCGAGATCGCGCCGGGCATGGTGAAGACCGAGGAGTTCGCCCTCACCCGCTTCGACGGCGACGCGGAGAAGGCCGCCAAGGTGTACGAGGGCGTCGCCGAGCCGCTGACCGCGGACGACGTCGCCGACACCATCACCTGGGCGGTGACCCGCCCGAGCCACGTCAACATCGACCTGCTGGTCGTGCGCCCCCGGGCCCAGGCGTCGAACACCAAGGTCCACCGGGAGCCGTGACGGCCGCGACCGCGGGCAGGTCGGCCCTTCACACCAGCCCTTCGCCCAGCCCCTCGCTCAGCCCTTCACACAGACGACCTGCTTCAGCTTCGCCACGACCTCCACGAGGTCCCGCTGCTGGTCGATGACCTGCTCGATCGGCTTGTAGGCGCCCGGGATCTCGTCCACGACACCGGAGTCCTTGCGGCACTCCACGCCCCGGGTCTGCTCCTCCAGGTCCTTCGTCGAGAAGCGCCGCTTCGCCGCGTTGCGGCTCATGCGCCGGCCGGCGCCGTGCGACGCCGAGTTGAACGAGTCGGCGTTCCCGAGGCCCTTGACGATGTACGAGCCCGTGCCCATGGAGCCCGGGATGATCCCGAACTCGCCGGAGCCCGCGCGGATCGCCCCCTTGCGGGTGACGAGCAGGTCCATGCCGTCGTAGCGCTCCTCGGCCACGTAGTTGTGGTGCGCGCTGATCTCCGCCTCGAAGGCCGGCTTCGCCTTCTTGAACTCCTTGCGGATCACGTCCTTCAGCAGCGCCATCATGATCGAACGGTTCCGCCTCGCGTACTCCTGCGCCCAGAACAGGTCGTTCCGGTAGGCCGCCATCTGCGGGGTGTCCGCCACGAAGACGGCGAGGTCGCGGTCGACCAGGTCCTGGTTGTGCGGGAGCTTCTGCGCCACCCCGATGTGGTGCTCGGCCAGCTCCTTGCCGATGTTCCGGGAACCGGAGTGCAGCATCAGCCAGACCGCGCCGGTCGTGTCCGTGCAGACCTCGACGAAGTGGTTGCCCGAGCCGAGCGTTCCCATCTGCTTCGTGGCCCGCTCCTGGCGGAACCTGACCGCTTCCGCCACTCCGTCGAAGCGCCCCCAGAAGTCGTCCCAGCCGCCGGTGGTGAAGCCGTGCAGCCGGGTCGGGTCCACGGGGGAATCGTGCATCCCGCGCCCGACCGGGATCGCCTGCTCGATCCTCGAGCGCAGCCGGGACAGGTCGCCCGGCAGGTCGTTGACCGTCAGGGACGTCCGCACCGCCGACATCCCGCAGCCGATGTCGACCCCGACCGCCGCAGGACACACCGCACCCCGCATCGCGATGACCGAGCCGACCGTCGCGCCCTTCCCGTAGTGCACGTCCGGCATCACGGCCAGGCCCTTGATCCAGGGCAGGGTCGCCACGTTCCGCAGCTGCTGGAGGGCGACCTCCTCCACCGTCGCCGGGTCCGTCCACATCCGGATCGGCACGTTCGCACCCGGCATCTCCACGTACGACATATCTTCCTCATTCCCCCGAACGGCAACATAAGCGTAAAAGAGCAAAAGCCGTCGCTCAGGTCGACGAAAAGGACTCCGGACCGGCGTTCACGGCAGTGCGTGCGATACACATTGTCTGCCGGGGGAGCCCCCGTGCGGCAAGCGATTAACCAGCGGGGACACTGAGAGACCCGGCGGGCTGTGGCCCGCACCCGCCCGTCGAGAGGAGCCCGGCCGTGCAACGGAGGGCATACGTACCCGGCGTCGCCGCGCTCCTCGCGGCCCTGCTGGCCGGATGCACCGGAAGTCCGGGCAGCGGAAGCCAGTCGGACAACTCCAACCCGGGCAGTGCCGGCACCGCCTCCCCGGCGGCCCAGCCGGGCAGGTACGCCACGCTTCCCGAGCCCTGCGGCACGATCCGCACCAAGACGCTCGACGAACTCCTGCCCGGCATCAGGGAGATGGCCGACCAGACGCAGCGCGAGAAGGCGTACGCGGGCGAGCCGGCCCTCACGTACGACACCGACCGCAAGGTGGGCTGCCGCTGGAAGGTGGAGTCGTCCCAGGCCACCGATCGCCTGGTGATCGACCTCGAACGGGTCGTCTCCTACGACAACGCCGTCAGCGACGACAACCAGGCCCAGCGACTCTTCGCGACGAAGCAGGAAGCGGCCGACCTCCCGAAGCCGACGGCCACCCGGTCCGGCTCCGCCGACCCGGACACACCCCCCTCGCCCCCTTCCTCCGGCTCTCCCGAATCCCCCGACCCTTCCAACTCTGCCGGTTCCACTGATTCCACCGGCTCTTCCGGTTCCTCCGCTCCGTCCGACGCCGCGTCCTCGGCTTCCGGCTCACCGTCCGACGGCGGCTCCTCCCCCACGTCGCCGTCCGCCTCGCCCTCCGGCCTCCAGCCGCGCGTCCTGGAGGAGTTCGGCGACGAGGCCTTCATCGACGACGAACTGAGCAGCTCCGGTTCGACCGCCGAGCAGCGCACGGTGACTGTGGCGTTCCGCACGTCCAACGTGATCGTGACGATCGAGTACACGGAGCAGCCGGCGACCGTCGGCGCCGTCCCGGACAGCAAGGAAATGCAGGACAGGGCAAGGAAACTGGCCTCCCTACTGGCCGATTCGCTGAGCGGCTGAGGCGCACTCACACTCCCTCCACCGCTCTGCGCAAAGCCCCCGAAGCAAGACCACACGAACGACGCACCGCGTACGGTGACCCCTCGGACCCCTTTTCGACCACGGATTCGACCACGGGTTCGACCGCAGGGAACACGAGCGTCATGAGTGAAGGAACCATGCAGCGACGAGCACAGCGTGCCCACCAAGCCAAGCGCTTCAACCGCGTTCTTGTCTGCGCGGCAGCCGTCCCCGCGATGCTGATCGCCACCGGTTGTTCCTCGGACTCCGGCTCCGAGGGCGGCGAGGACAAGGCGGCCGACACCTCCGCGTCGGCCTCCGCGAGCCCGTCCCCGACGGTCCGGGCGGCGGTGTACACGGACCTGCCGGCGGCGTGCGACGTCCTGGCGGAGAAGACCCTGGACGACCTCGTGCCCAAGGCGAAGTCGGGCAAGGAGGGCCAGTCCGACGACATCGCCACGCGCGCCAGCTGCTCCTGGGACAGCCTCACCGACAACGGTGTGGACGGTTCGCAGTTCCGCTGGCTGAACGTGTCGATGCTGCGCTTCGACTCGGACGTCGCACGCGGCGCGGGCGACGAACTGGCCAAGGAGTACTACGCCAAGCAGGTCAAGGACGCCCAGGCCGCCGACGGCGCCAAGGGCGTCGAGGCGGAGCCGCTCTCCGGCACCGGCGACGAGGCGACGGCCGTGCGCTACGACCTGAAGAAGAAGGAAGGCACCTTCAAGCAGCAGACGGTGGTGGCGCGCGTCGAGAACGTGGTCGTCACCCTCGACTACAACGGGGCGGGCCTCGCCGGGGACAAGACGCCGAGCGCCGACGACCTGATGAAGGACGCGAAGAAGGCGGCCGCGGAAGCGGTGAAGTCCGTGACCGGAACCAAGGATGACAAGGCCGGCAAGGGCGACAAGGCCGGCGGGGACGACAAGGCCGACGAGACCGGCAAGCCCGACGGGGACGACAAGAGCGGAAAGAGCGGCAAGGACGACGGAGGCGGCGGGTCCTCCGGGAGCGGCGCGCCGCTGGAGTCGAAGAGCTGACGAACAGGCACGGAAGCGTGCGCGGAGACGTACCCGAAGGCGCACACGGGAACGTGCGGTGAGGCTCTGATACGGAACCGGCCACCCGTCCTCCGCACATATGTGCCACTCTGTTGCGCGCAACAACACGCAAGAGGAGGGGAGTACGGGTGGCCGCGCCCATTCAGCTGACACGGACGCACCGGGTTCTCATCGGCGTGGTCGTCGCCGGAGCCGTGATCATCGCCGGGATCGGCTTCGCGGGTTCGTACGCGGCCGTCCGTGAGCTGGCCCTGCAGAAGGGCTTCGGGAACTTCAGCTACGTGTTCCCGATCGGCATCGACGCCGGTATCTGCGTCCTGCTGGCCCTGGACCTGCTGCTGACCTGGATCCGCATCCCCTTCCCGCTGCTGCGTCAGACGGCGTGGCTGCTGACGGCGGCCACCATCGCCTTCAACGGCGCGGCGGCCTGGCCGGATCCGCTCGGTGTGGGGATGCACAGCGTGATCCCCGTCCTGTTCGTGGTGTCCGTGGAGGCCGCCCGGCACGCGGTCGGCCGGATCGCCGACATCACCGCCGACAAGCACATGGAGGGCGTCCGCCTCACCCGGTGGGTGCTGTCGCCGATCCCCACGTTCCTGCTGTGGCGGCGGATGAAGCTGTGGGAGCTGCGCTCCTACGAGCAGGTCATCAAGCTGGAGCAGGAACGTCTCGTCTACCAGGCCCGGATGCGCTCCCGCTTCGGCCGGAGCTGGCGCCGCAAGGCCCCGGTGGAGTCCCTGATGCCGCTGCGCCTGGCCAAGTACGGCGTCCCCCTCGCCGAAACGGCCCCGGCGGGTCTGGCGGCGGCCGGCATCGAACCGGCCGTGCTCCCGCCGGACCCCGGGCACCGGACGGCGGCCGTGGACGGCGGCCCGGCCGTGACGTCCTCGGCGCCCGCCCTGCAGCAGGCGGCCCCTCCCGCCGAACGGCGCCCCGAACTGACGGGCGACCCCGGCGCCGCGGACCCCAGGAACTCCCAGACCCCCCAGGCCCTTCAGGAGTCCCAAACTCCCCAGGCCGCCCAAGCCCTCCAGGACCTCCGCAAGTCCCCGGCCGCGCAGGAGCCCACGGCCCAGCCCCCGTCCGACCGGCAGCCCGCCCCGGACCAGAACCAGTGGCTGCACGCCCGGGACCCGCAGACCGTCGAGTACCACGGCGGCTACGACCCCGCGTACGACCCGGACGCCGCGTACGCCCAGTGGTACGCCGAGCAGGAGCAGGCCGAGCAGTACCGCCGGCAGTTCGAGGAGGCGCCCCCGCTGCAGGAGCCGTCCCCGGAGGACACCGGCACCTTCCCCATCCCGGTCGGCCCCGGCCGCACCCGTGAACTGGGCGAGGGCGGCGGCCCTCCGGAGCCCCAGGTCCAGGCCCCTGACACCGAGGAGTACTACCGGCTGTTCAAGCAGTCGATAAGCGGCGGCGGCTACCCGACTCCGCGCGAGTTCGGCGAATACGTCGAGGCGACGTACGGCCACGCCCTGCTGGACGCCGACGCCAAGCGCATGGTCCTGGACTTCCAGAACCGCCACTCCCTCGAGCTGGAGGAAGACCACATCGCGTGACCCGCACGCAGGCGAGTGCGCGGTACGACGACGGGGCGAACAACCGTGCGTCCTGCCCTGACCGTCGGCCGCCGCGCTCGGCCTCGGCCTGCTGGACGCACCGGGCTGGCACGACGTCGCCCGCAAACGCCTGCAGGCTGGGGAATCCCTCAGCCTTGCCCTGCTGTCAACGGTCTGCGAAACCGCATGAGCGAACCGCCGTCCACAAGCACAAGGCTTCTGGACGGCGGTCGCGTCCGTCAAGGGGTAAGGGGTAAGGGGCACCGGTGCCTACGGCTTCACCGGATCACCGTTCCCCATGCTCAGCCACCACACATCGTCGTCGCGGGTGAGGTCGAGCACCTGCTGCCGGCCGTCACTGAAGCGGAGTTCCACAGTGGCCAGGCCCGGTGCGACGGGGTCGGCCACGACTGCTTCGACCGGCTTGTCGGCGTGTGCGCCGAACTCGACGATCAGGCGTTGTGCGGCCTTCTCCCGGCCGGTGTACCACGGGGCACCGACCCCGGCCAGGTCCGCAGCGTCACCGCCCCGGAGGCGTTGGACGTACACCTCGAGGAGCAGTTCGACCTCGCGAGCGACCTCCTCGGCCTCGGGGTAGGTGGACTCCGCGGCGCGGACCGTCACCTTCACCTCGGGGGTGTCCCGCAAGGCGTAGGGCGCCGGTTCACGGAGCAGCCACCATGCGAGAACGCCTCCGCCCAGACACAGGGCGACGAGTGCCGCCATGAGCGACTTGGCTCCTGAGGTCTTGAGCATCAGTACCACTCCGGCCTGACACGGGGGATGTTCGCCCACGTGCTCCTCCGGCTCCGGATGTAGGTGTCGAGACGCTGGTTGGGTCTATGTCCCTTCTTCATGCTGGATCCCCCCCATTCACGGAAAAGAATAGGGAGTGCCCTGACCAGGCACCGGAAAGGCCGACGGGGTGACGGCTAGTCACTCGACCCGCACGCGGACGAGCGCGCACACGAGGACGGGGGCGCCCGGTGTCTCACCGGGCGCCCCCGTCCTCGTGCGTGTCGATGTGCCGGTCAGTGACCGAGCAGCCTCCGTACCCGGTCCTGCCCCACCGCGAGCAGCAGGGTGGGCAGGCGCGGACCGGTGTCACGGCCGACCAGCAGGTGGTACAGCAGCGCGAAGAACGACCGCTGCGCGGTCTTGATCTCCGCCGGCAGCTCCTTCGGCGTGGCGTCCGCGGGGAAACCGGCCTGCACCTTGGGCACCCCGTACACGTGGTGCGTGAGCCCGTCCAGCGACCAGTGGTCGGCCAGCCCGTCGACCAGCAGCCGCAGCGACTCGCGCCCCTGCTCGTCCAGCGACTTCAGCAGCTCCTCGTCCGGCTCCGTACGGACGATGGTCCGCTGGTCGGCCGGGACGTGGAGGGAGATCCACGCCTCGGCCTTGTCGTAGCGCGGCCGCGCCTCGTCCAGGGAACCCAGCGGGTTCCCGGGGTCGAAGTCGCTGAGGATGCGCAGCGCCTGGTCCGGGTGCCCGCCGGTGATGTCGGCGACGGAGGCGAGGGTGCGGTACGGCAGCGGCCGGGGCGTCCTCGGCAGCGCGCCGCTCGCCGTGCCCACCGCGCGGGAGTGCGCGGCGACGTCGGCGGGCAGCGCGGTGCCCTCGGCCACCTTGGCGTCGAGCCGGTCCCACTCGTCGTAGAGGCGCTGGATCTCCTGGTCGAAGGCGATCTTGAAGGACTGGTTGGGCCGGCGGCGGGCGTACAGCCAGCGCAGCAGCTGCGGCTCCATGATCTTCAGCGCGTCGGCGGGGGTCGGCACACCACCGCGCGAGGACGACATCTTGGCCATGCCGCTGATGCCGACGAACGCGTACATCGGGCCGATCGGCTGCTTGCCGCCGAAGATCCCGACGATCTGCCCGCCGACCTGGAACGACGACCCCGGGGACGAGTGGTCGACGCCGGACGGTTCGAAGACCACGCCCTCGTACGCCCAGCGCATCGGCCAGTCGACCTTCCAGACCAGCTTGCCGCGGTTGAACTCGCTCAGCCGGACCGTCTCCGAGAAGCCGCACTCGGTGCAGGCGTAGGTGAGCTCGGTGGAGTCGTCGTCGTAGGCGGTGACGGTGGTGAGGTCCTTCTCGCAGTTGCCGCAGAACGGCTTGTACGGGAAGTAGCCGGCGGAGCCGAGGCTGCCGTCGTCCTCGGCGGCGGCGCCGGAGCCCTCCGCCGCCTCCAGCTCGGCCTCGTCGACCGGCTTCTGCTGCTGCTTCTTCGCCGGGGCCGCGGCCTTCTTGGTGCGGTACTGGGCGAGGATCGCGTCGATGTCGCCGCGGTGCTTCATGGCGTGCAGGATCTGCTCGCGGTAGGCGCCGGAGGTGTACTGCTCCGTCTGGCTGATCCCGTCGAACTCCACGCCCAGCTCGGCGAGCGACTCGATCATGGCGGCCTTGAAGTGCTCCGCCCAGTTCGGGTGCGCCGAGCCCTTGGGAGCCGGGACCGAGGTGAGCGGCTTGCCGATGTGCCCGGCCCACTCCTCCTCGTCGACGCCGTCGATGCCCTTGGGCACCTTGCGGTACCGGTCGTAGTCGTCCCAGGAGATCAGGTGCCGGACCTGGTGGCCGCGGCGGCGGATCTCGTCGGCGACCAGGTGCGGGGTCATGACCTCGCGGAGGTTGCCGAGGTGGATCGGACCCGACGGTGACAGTCCGGACGCGACGACGACGGGTTTGCCCGGGGCCCGACGCTCCGACTCCTCGATGACGTCATCCGCGAAACGGGAGACCCAGTCGGTGGTCTCGGTGCTCTGAGCCACGATCGGCACGTCCTTCTTTCTGCTCGGGCAGCCGGTACGGTCGCACGGCTGACCCTTCCATTCTCCCAGCCCGGACCGCATCCGCGAAAACCGCTTTTCACCGGTGCTCCGGAGGAGCGGGCCAGGAAAACGCCGTGCCGCCCGTGGGATACTGACCAGGTCTATCTGAACCCACGAGGAGAACGGCACTCACCCCTATGGCCTCGGTCACATCGCTCACCGATCTCGTCAACCGGCAGCTCGCGTCCGCCCTCTCCGCCACCCGGCCGGAGGCGTCCGCGGACCCGCTGCTGCGACGAAGCGACCGGGCGGACTACCAGGCCAACGGCATCCTGGCGCTGGCCAAGAAGGCGAAGGCGAACCCGCGGGAGCTGGCCGCCGAGGTCGTGGCGCACATCACGACCGGTGACCTGATCAAGGACGTCGAGGTCTCCGGCCCCGGCTTCCTCAACATCACCGTCGCCGACCGGGCGATCACCGAGAACCTCGCCGCGCGGCACGCGGACGGCGAGCGCCTCGGCGCGCCGCTGAACGAGAACGCGGGCGTCACGGTCGTCGACTACGCCCAGCCGAACGTGGCGAAGGAGATGCACGTCGGCCACCTGCGGTCGGCGGTCATCGGCGACGCCCTGCGCGCCCTGCTCGACTTCACCGGCGAGAAGACGATCGGCCGGCACCACATCGGCGACTGGGGCACCCAGTTCGGCATGCTCATCCAGTACCTGTTCGAGCACCCGGGCGAGCTGGCCCCCGCGGACGAGGTCGACGGCGAGCAGGCCATGAGCAACCTGAACCGCGTGTACAAGGCGTCGCGCGCGCTCTTCGACTCGGACGAGGAGTTCAAGGAGCGGGCCCGGGGGCGGGTCGTCGCCCTCCAGTCCGGTGACAAGGAGACGCTCGAGCTGTGGCAGCAGTTCGTGGACGAGTCGAAGGTCTACTTCTACTCCGTCTTCGAGAAGCTCGACATGGAGATCCGCGACGAGGAGATCGTCGGGGAGTCCGCGTACAACGAGGGCATGCCCGAGACCGCCCGGCTCCTGGAGGAGACGGGCGTGGCGGTGCGCTCCGAGGGCGCGCTCGTGGTGTTCTTCGACGAGATCCGCGGCAAGGACGACCAGCCGGTCCCGCTGATCGTGCAGAAGGCCGACGGCGGTTTCGGCTACGCGGCCTCGGACCTGACGGCGATCCGCAACCGCGTCGTCGACCTGCACGCGACCACGCTGCTGTACGTCGTCGACGTGCGCCAGTCGCTGCACTTCAGGATGGTCTTCGAGACGGCCCGCCGGGCCGGCTGGCTGAACGACGACGTCACCGCGCACAACATGGGCTACGGCACGGTGCTCGGCGCGGACGGCAAGCCGTTCAAGACGCGTGAGGGCGAGACCGTACGGCTGGAGGACCTGCTGGACGAGGCGGTGCAGCGGGCCGCGCAGGTCGTACGGGAGAAGGCGCGGGACCTCACCGAGGACGAGATCCGGGAGCGGGCCGCACAGGTCGGCATCGGAGCGGTGAAGTACGCGGACCTGTCGACGTCGCCGAACCGGGACTACAAGTTCGACCTCGACCAGATGGTCTCCCTGAACGGCGACACGTCGGTCTACCTCCAGTACGCCTACGCCCGTATCCAGTCGATCCTGCGCAAGGCCCCCGACGGCGTACGCCCCTCGGCGCACCCGGAACTGGCCCTGCACGAGGCCGAGCGGGCGCTGGGCCTGCACCTGGACGGGTTCGCGGAGACGGTGGCGGACGCGGCGCGGGAGTACGCCCCGCACAAGCTGGCCGCCTACCTGTACCAGCTGGCGTCCCTGTACACGTCGTTCTACGACAAGTGCCCGGTGCTGAAGGCCGAGTCGCCCGAGCAGGTGGCCAACCGCCTGTTCCTGTGCGACATCACGGCCCGCACCCTGCACCGGGGCATGGCCCTGCTGGGCATCCGGACCCCCGAGCGGCTCTGATCCGCACCGACGGCACGAGCGCGGCCCGTTCTCTCCCCGAAGAGAGGACGGGCCGCGGCCGTGGGCGCCTAGTACGTGTTCACGCACCAGTTGGCGAAGGTCTTGAACGCCGCCTGGGTGCCCGAGCCGGCGACTCCGTCGATCGCGCCGGTGTAGCCCCAGCCGTTGTTCTTCAGGAAGCGCTGGAGTGCCGAGACCGTCCCGCTGCCGACGACCCCGTCGATGGCGCCGGTGTAGCCGTGGTGCGTCTTGAGCATGCGCTGGAAGGCCTTCCAGCTGTTGGGGCCGAGCTCCCCGTCGATCGAGTCGGTGTAGTTCCAGTTCGCCCGCAGCCAGCGCTGGACGCCCTTGGCCTGGGTGGCGTTCAGGCCGAGGTTGACCACCGCGAGCGGAGCGACCGCCTCGGCACTCGCCACGGCCTTGGTGTCCTGCGCCGGAGCCGCGAAGCTGGTGCCCGCGGTGGCCAGGCCGCCGGCGGCGATCCCCACAGCCGTAGTGACGCTGACGAGCGCCTTGGTCATGGCTCGCATGACTGTCCCCTTCGAATGGGCGGTGCCGACCGGAGCGGCCGGCTCGGAAACGAGACTGCCGGGTCGGTGCCGGGCCCGGCCACGATTGCCGCTGAAGTGACGACGGCACGGGACACCCCGGTACGGGACCTGCGGGGCCGTGTCCCGCCGGGACGGTGCCGCGGGACGGGGCGGGACGGGCGATGGCCGAATCGACGTGGGGGCGGGAACCGCGTCACCGGGCACACTGTGGATGCTGCCGCACAATGCGACGGGGACGGAACCGAGCACACGCGAGTGGGGGGGAGCATGTCGCGTTGGAAGGGCTTGCCCGCGGAACTCGATCCGAGCGTCCGGAACCTGGTGGTGCGATTACGGCGGCTGAAGGACCACAGCGGGCTGAGTCTGCGGCAGCTCGCGGCGAAGACCGGCTACAGCTCCTCGTCGTGGGAGCGCTACCTCGGCGGCAGGTCGCTGCCGCCCCGGGACGCCGTCGAGGCGCTGGCGTCGGTCACCGGCGAGGAGCCGACCCGGCTGCTGGCCGTGTGGGAGGTCGCGGCGGAGGCATGGAGCGGCCGCACGGCGACGGCGCCTCCGGGTCCGGCCCCGGCTGCCGCTCCGGCTCAGGCTCAGGCTCCGGAATCCGTCGCGGAACCCAGGAGTGCGGAGCCCGAAAGGGCGGAACCCGTCGAACCCGTCGATCCGATCGGTCCCGCCGCCCCCGCGGCTGAACCGACGCGCGGGCGGGCCTTCCACGTGGCGGTCGCCGCTGGGCTGGCTTCCGTCGTGCTGGCCGCGTCGGCAGTGGTGGTGCTGGTCGGCAGGACGGGCGCGGACCGCGATCACGGCGTCGCCGCGCCGTTCGCCTCGCCGCCCGCGTCACCGGGGTCCGCGCCCGCCTACACCTGCCGGGTGAAGCGGATCGACGGCCTCTGGTACGCGGGGCTGAGCGCCACGCGCGACGCGATCGTGGCGAACGGTCACGCCGGTCCGGAGGCCGCCGAGGTGCAGTGTCTGCTGGTCCGGGCGGGCTACTCCCCGGGGGACGTCGACGGCATCTTCGGACCGAGGACCGAGCGGGCCGTCAAACACCTGCAGGTGGACGCCGATCTGGTCGTGGACGGCGTCGTCGGCCCGCACACCTGGGGGGCCTTGCGGCAATGACGTCATGGGCGACCGGGTGGAGCTGACCGCGGCCGGCCCCACCCGCTCCGCCGAGATCATGGACTCCCTCGACGCGAAGGCGTACGTCTGCACCCCGAGGACGAGCCCCCGCCCCGGCACGGTCGTACGGGCCTGCTTCCACTCCGAGAGCCGGAACGAACCGGAGTGCCACGAGGCCACCGTGCCCTGAACGCTTCTTCCCTCACTCGTCACTCGTACTCGACGGAGAAGGCGCCGCCCTCACTCCTTCGTTCCCGTCGCCGCGTAGACGTTGATGTCGTCGTCCGTGACATCGTTGATGTCCGCGTACCGGATCCGCTCGATGGGTTCCAGGCTCTCCAGGTAGGCGGCCTCCGGCTGTTCGGGGGCGGGCGCCGCGTGGTCGGGGCGCCAGCGGTGCACGGGGACGACCCCCGGCTCGTCGATGCCGAGCGAATGCTCGGTGAAGAACCGCTCGATCTCCGCACGGGTGCGCAGCACGAAGGTGAACCCCCTCTCGGTGTAGGTTCGTTGTACCGCGCGGATGTTCTCCGGGTTCAGGTCCTCGGTGATGTGGCTGAGCACCACACGGCTGCCGGACGGCAGCGCTTCGACGAGTTCACGCACGATCGGGTACGCCTGCTCGTCCTCGACGAAGTGCAGCACGGCGACCAGGCAGAGAGCGATCGGCTGGTCGAAGTCCAGTGTCTCGGCGGCCTTTTCGAGTATGAGGGCGGGGTTGTCGAGGTCGGCGTCGATGTAGTCCGTACGTCCCTCGGGCCCGCTGTCGAGCAGAGCGCGCGCGTGCGCCAGCACCACCGGGTCGTTGTCGACGTACACGACCCGCGACGCGGGGGTGATGCGCTGGGCTATCTGGTGCACGTTCTCCCCGGTGGGCAGCCCGGTGCCGATGTCGAGGAACTGGCGGACGCCGTCCTTCCCGGCCAGAGCGTTCACCGCGCGCCGCAGGAAGTCCCGGTTGTGCCGCACGTCGAGATACCCACGCGGGTTCGCGGTCAGCGCGGCCGCCGCCGCGGCCAGGTCCGCCTCGTAGTGGTCCTTGCCCCCGAGGAAGACGTCGTAGACCCTGGCCGGATGGGCCTTGCTGCTGTCGATCCTCCTCCGCAGCCCGGAGGGGTCCTGGCTGAGGACGTCACCGGGTACGGCGTCTCCCTGAAGAGTCGGTGGTCAGATCGACAACGGGGCTGTGCCGCCGAGCAGTTCGACGACACAGCCCACATCATTGCCGATCAAGTCCCCCAACTACAGAGCGACTTGAGCATGCGGAGACCCTACTGCGCGTCACGCCCCAGTTTCTGCGCGACCTCGGTGGCCCAGTAGGTGAGGATGTTCTGCGCGCCGGCCCGCCTGATGCCGGTCAGGGTCTCCAGGATCGCCCGGTCGCGGTCGATCCAGCCCTTCTCGGCGGCGGCCTCGATCATCGAGTACTCCCCGGAGATCTGGTACGCGGCCACCGGCACGTCCACCGCGTCCGCGACCCGGGCGAGGATGTCCAGGTACGGACCCGCCGGCTTGACCATCACCAGGTCGGCGCCCTCCGCCAGGTCCAGCGCCAACTCCCGCATCGACTCACGGACGTTGGCCGGGTCCTGCTGGTACGTCTTGCGGTCGCCCCGGAGCGAGGAGCCGACGGCCTCGCGGAACGGCCCGTAGAAGGCGGAGGCGTACTTGGCGGTGTAGGCGAGGATCGCGACGTCCTCGCGGCCGATCTGGTCGAGGGCGTCACGGATGACGCCGATCTGCCCGTCCATCATCCCGCTGGGCCCCACCACGTGGGCGCCCGCGTCGGCCTGCACCTGCGCCATCTCGGCGTACCGCTCGAGGGTCGCGTCGTTGTCGACCCGCCCCTGATCGTCCAGGACCCCGCAGTGCCCGTGGTCCGTCGTCTCGTCGAGACAGAGGTCGGACATGACGAGCAGGTCGTCGCCGACCTCGGCCCGCACGTCCCGCAGGGCGACCTGGAGAATCCCGTCCGGGTCGGTGCCCGCCGTGCCCAGGGCGTCCTTCTTCGACTCCTCCGGAACCCCGAACAGCATGATCCCGGAGATCCCGGCCGCCACCGCCTCGGCCGCCGCCTTCTTCAGGCTGTCGCGCGTGTGCTGCACCACCCCCGGCATCGCCTCGATCGGCACCGGCTCGGTGACCCCCTCGCGGACGAAGGCCGGGAGGATGAGGTCGGCGGGGTGCAACCGCGTCTCGGCGACCATCCGGCGCATGGCGGGGGTGGTGCGCAGACGCCGGGGCCGGGTACCGGGAAAAGATCCGTACGTGGTCATACCCCCCACGCTACGCCCGCCCGCCCCGTACCTTTACCGACGTCGAGTCGGCCCGGCTCGCCGTCAGCGCGGCCCGAGCTCTCCGGACGCCAGCCCCAGCTCGGCTTCCGCGAGGGTACGGGCCATGTCCGCGATCGGGGCGGCCCGGTGCCCCACGCCGGTGTTGACGTAGGCGCTGGTCCCGTCGATCGCGACGTGGATGCGGACGGCGGACGCCCAGGGGTCGGCGCAGCGGAAGTCCCCCTCCGCCACCCCGGTGGCGACCACCCGCTCGATCCGCCGGCACCAGAGCAGGTCCTGCTCGACGACGTGCTCGCGCAGGACGGGCCGGTAACGCGCCAGGTGCCGGGCGTTGAGCCAGAGCCTGCTGACGTCGTCGAAGTCGGCGCTCGAGGTGAGCGAGAAGAGCCGCCGCAGCACACGCACCGCATCGCCGGGCCCGGGGGCGGGGGCAGGCGCAGGTGCGGGGCCCGGGTCGGCGGGCGGCTCCGGCAGCAGGCTGTCGAGCTCCGCCAGGGTGGCGCTGGTGAAGGCCTCGGCGACCAGTCTGTCGGCCGCGGGGAAGTAGTGGCCGACGAGCCCGGGCCGGACGCCGAGCTCGTCGGCGACCCGGCGCAGGGTGACGCACTCCAGTCCTTCGACCAGCCCGATCCGCGCGGCGGCGGTGACCATCTCGCTGCGGCGCTCGGCCGGCGCCTTGCGGACACGCTTTTCCGGACCCCTTGACGTCATGCCGGGGATGTTATTGAGTGAACGACCAATAAGATAATCGGGCTCTCCGGCCGCACGCCCACCGCGTGCGGCCGGAGAGCCCTACTCCCATCCCACTTCTCCCCGGAGCCCTGATGTACGCCGTCACCGACCCCACCACCGGCGAAGTCGCCGAGCTCTACCCGACCGCCGGTGACGCCGAGGTCGAGGCGGCCCTCACCGCCGCCCACGCCGCCACCGCGTGGGGCCGTACCAGCACCGTCGCCGAACGCTCCACCCTGCTGCGCCGGCTCGGCGACCTCCACGCGGAGCACCGGGCCGAGCTGGCGGCGAGCATCGTGCGCGAGATGGGCAAGCCGCTCGCGGAGGCCGAGGGCGAGGTCGACTTCTGCGTCGACATCTACCGCTACTACGCCGACCACGCCGAGGAGTTCCTCGCCGACGAACCGCTCGACGTCACCTCCGGCCCCGGCAGCGCCGTCATCCGGCGCAGCCCGCTGGGCGTCCTGCTCGGGATCATGCCGTGGAACTTCCCGGCCTACCAGGTCGCCCGCTTCGCCGCCCCGAACCTCGCCCTGGGCAACACCATCGTCCTCAAGCACGCCCCGCAGTGCCCGGCCACCGCGGCACTGCTGGAGCGGCTGTTCACCAAGGCGGGCTTCCCGGAGGGCGCGTACGTCAACGTCTACGCCACCAACGAGCAGATCGCCGGGGTCATCGCCGACCCGCGCGTCCAGGGCGTCTCCCTCACCGGCTCGGAGCGGGCCGGTTCCGCCGTCGCCGAGATCGCCGGACGCCACCTGAAGAAGGTCGTCCTCGAACTCGGCGGCTCGGACCCGTTCATCGTGCTGTCCACCGACGACCTCGACGCGGTCGTCGACGCCGCCGTCGCCGCCCGCCTGGACAACACCGGCCAGGCCTGCAACGCCGCCAAGCGGTTCGTCGTCGTCCAGGACCTCTACGACGCGTTCGTCGAGAAGTTCACCGCCCGCCTGCTCGCCGGCGCGACCGGCGCTCCCCTGTCGTCGGCCGCCGCCGCCGAGAACCTGGGCCGCCAGGTCGACGAGGCCGTCGCCGAGGGCGCCACCCTGCACACCAAGGGCGAGCGGCACGGCGCCTACTTCCCCGCCGGGGTCCTCACGGGCCTCACCACCGACCACACCGCCGCCCGCCGGGAACTCTTCGGCCCGGTCGCCATGGTCTTCCCGGCCGCCGACGAGGACGACGCCGTACGCCTCGCCAACGACACCCCCTACGGCCTCGGCTCCTACGTCTTCACCACCGACCCCGCCCAGGCCGAACGCGTCGCCGACCGCATCGAGGCCGGCATGGTCTTCGTCAACGGCGTCGGCGCCGAGGGCGCGGAACTCCCCTTCGGCGGCATCAAGCGCTCCGGCTTCGGCCGCGAACTCGGCCGCCCGGGCACCGAGGAGTTCGTCAACAAGAAGCTGATCCGCACGGTGGCCTGACGACGCCGTCAGCCATGGGCCCAGGCCCGCAACGGGCAAACGTCCCAGGAGAAGCGCCGTAATCGCGCTTGTTCGACGTGCGTGGCCGTATCCCCGTAACCGCCGTTGAGGTGACGTCCGAGGATGACGACGGCCACGCTGCCCGCACCGGCGGCCTTCAGCGCGGCGGCCGCCGACTGGGCATGGTTGCCGGTGGTCCAGGTGTCGTCGATGAGCAGGACGTTCTCTCCCCAGAGCACCGATGACGCATAACGTGCGGACGACGCGCCACGGCCGAGGGCGACTGCTGCGGGCGTCGGCCTGAGCAGGTCACGGTGGCGGTCGCGTGTGACACCGACCATGGTGGCAACCATGGTCTGCAAAGGGTGATCCGCACGACCGCTCGTGCTGGGCACCGTGGTGACGACGTCGAATCCGGGAACGGCGCAGTGCTCGGCGATGCAGACCTCGTGCAACACGAGGAAACGCCAGAGAACGGCTGCCAACCCCGTGCGAAAGTACTGCTGCTGAGGTCCTGCGGTGTTCTTGTAGCGCCACAACTCGTTCGCGTACTGCTCACCTTTGAGGGCCAAGCTGACCGGTACAACGGCATCGGCCACTCCCGTACCGAGAATCCTGCCGGTTTCACGGCACGGCCAGCACGTCGGGTACCCGACCCTGGCCGGGCCGCAGCAGGTCTGGCACACACCCGAACCGGGAAGCAACGGGTGGACGAGAAAGTTGGCGTAGCGGGCGGACAACCCGACGACAGTTGTCATCCGGTCGACCCACTAGGCCCAGGTCAGCTCGCCCGTGGCGGGGACGAGGGAGTCGAGATGGCTGAAGACTTCGTCCGGGCCGTCGATGACGGTGGTGTTCGGCCTGGCGGCGTATTCCCTCGCCCACTCGTGGATCATGAGGGAACGCATGAGGAAAACCCGGCGACCGTGCTCCAGCGCGAGACGGGCCTGCATGCGCGCACCGCTGCGGTAGGCCGCCTCGATCACGACCGTGGCCAGGCTGTAACCGCTCATCACAGCGTTCCGCATCGGAAAGGACATTTTCGACGGCGGCGCGTCCGGCCAGAACTGGGAGATGAGCAGTCCACGCTCGGCGATCTCCTCCTGAAGCCGCGCATTCTGCGTGGGGTAGGCCCGTCGCAGGCCGGTGCCGAGGACAGCCACCGTACGGCCGCCGACGGCGAGGGCTGTGGCGTGGGCAGCGGTGTCGATCCCGGCTGCCAGCCCACTGACCACCGTGACCCCGCGCTCGGCCAAGCCGCCCGCGATGGCACGGGCGTGCGCGATGCCTTCCTGCGTCGGCGTACGGGTCCCGACAACGGCGACGCGCAGGTCGTCCTCGACCGGCGTCCCACGCAGAAACAGGAACGGGGGGCGTTGGTGGACCAGTCTCAGGTAGAGGGGGTAGTCCTCGTCCAGGATCGTCACGAGCCGCAGCCCCTCACGCTCCCAGCCGGCGATTTCGGCGGCGATACCGTCCAGGTCTGCTGCGGGCCCGGTGTCGAAGAGCGCACCCTGCCCTGAAACATCGAGCAAGCTCTCGAGGACTTCACGTGCGCTGCCGACGCTCTCGATCTGGTCGGTGAGCTCGGACCAGGAACGGTCGTCGCGCCGCAACAGTGCGACGAGTGCGGCTCGCTCCAGCTCCTGGTCCATACCGTGAGTATAGAAGGGACGCCCGAGGCGCCACGCCGTTGCGCGGGCCGCGCCTCCCCTCTCGGCAGGGGCTCCTCATGGCGCTGATCCGGCCCGGGAAACGCCCGAGGGCGTGTCACGGCCGGTTGCCGTGACACGCCCTCGAGGCGTCGAGTCAGCGCTGGTGGCGCCCGTTGTCGTTACCGCGCTCGCCGGCCCGGTCGTTGCCCCGGTCACGGTGGTCGCCCCGGTCACGGTCGTGGCCGCGGTCGCGGTGGTCGCCGCGGTCACGGTGGTCGCCGCGGCCGCGGTCGTGGCCCCGGTCACGGTCGCGGTCGCGGTCATGTCCGTGACCACGACCCCAGCTCTCGGTGTCGACGACCGAGCCACGGCGGTCCGACAGGGTGGCCCGGTCGGAGTGGTTGTCCCAGATGTGCCTGTTGCGGTCCTGGTAGACGTCATGGCGGGTGTCACGGCCGGATCCCGTGTGCACCTTGACCGTCGAGCGGCCGTTCAACCGCAGGTGGCGGAAGGTGTACTTGTCACCCCTGCTGTTACGCAGGGTCCAGCCCCTCAGGTCGACGCTGTGGCGGGACCGGTTGGTGACGCTCACCCACTCGCCGTTCAGCGAACGGTTGCTGCGGGTGTCCGGGCCGGGAGCGTTGTACTGGACGTCGCTGATGACGACCTGCCGGCGGTCGGGGCCCCTGTCCTGGACGGCGGACGCCGGCAGGGCGGCGGCCGCCACGACGGAACCGGTCACCAGGGCGACGGCGGTCAGACGGCGAGCGGCGGAAGAAGCAGACATGCGGTCCCCTTCGCATTCGTGCGCCGGCCCGCCCCGGGTACGGACGGGCGGCGCTCTCCGAGTGGTACGTCCCGGCTGGCTGCCGAGGTCTCACACCCTGCCGCCCCGTCACCCCCTTTCACAGGAAGTCCTGCCACAGGTGACGCAATGCAGACATGTCCGAAACAGTCGGTTGCCAGATGCACACATATCGTTCGAATACGGGGGTCGAATCGATGCACCACCCATCGACCCGTGGCCTGTCCGGGCCCGTCACCGTTGCACCAGGCCCCCGCCCCACCACGCCACCGCACACGCCACCTTGCTGTTCCCCCGAAAGTGGGTAACAGGACCGACGGGACACAGGCCCACGCCCCGCACCCGGTCACCGCCCCGGAATCGCAGGAGCCGTCGACCGCTGCGTCGCGATGGCCCGGCGACCCGGCAACTCCTCGCCCTCGATCCTCACCTGACGCCGTCACCGGTTCCCGTACGCTCAACCCCCTGACCGCGACGTCCCGGAAACGAGGAGTCCATGAACCAGGCCTTCACACATGTTCCCCCCACCACCCTCGCCGACCTGCTGGGCCGCGCTCAGGTCATGGACATCGGCATCCGCCCGCTGTGGGACGCACCGCGCGTCGCGGGACCCGCGTACACGGTGCGGTGCGAGCCCGGCGACAACCTGATGCTGCACGCCGCGATCTACCGGGCCGAGCCGGGCTCGGTCATCGTCGTGGAGTCGGGCGACCTCGACCACGCCCTCGCCGGCGGCAACGTCTGCGCCGTCGCCCAGCGCCGGGGTGTCGCGGCCTTCGTGGTCGACGGCGTCATCCGCGACCTCGGCGAGGTGCGCGAGGCCGGCTTCCCGGTCTTCGCGCGCGGCGTCATCCCGATCCCCGGCACCAAGGAGAAGATCGGCGCGCTCGGTGAGCCGGCCCGGGTCGGCGGCGTCCTGGTGCACCCCGGGGACATCGTGGTCGCCGACGAGGAGGGCATCGTCGTCGTCCCCGCCGCACGCGAGGAGGAGATCCTCACGGCAGCCCGGACGAAGCTCGCCAAGGAGGCCGAGGAGTCCCTCGACACCTGGGAGTCAAACCACCGCGCCCGCATAGAAAAGGCCCTGACCGCCCAAGGCTTCACCGGCTGACCCGATCCGCCGCCTCGGCTGACGGCCCCCTCCGCAACACACTCGGCCCGCCCCTGGGAGGGGGCAGACCGCGGCGTGTCCGAGAAGCACAACAGCGCTCGCCGACGCGGAGTCGCCACGGTCGGGGACGGCTCGTCAGGCTGCTGCTCTGGTCGATCCGCTGCTCTTGGTGGAGCTGGTGCCCCTCCCCTGCTCCGCCGAACGCTTTCGACGCGGTGTCCCGGCATCGGTCGAAGGCACCTTTCCTCTGAGGAGCTGAGAGATGCGCTGGAACGACACGCCCAGGAAGAAGCCGGCGTCGCGCTGGCTCAAGTTCTCGGTGAGCACGGCCGCAGCGCGCTGCATCGCCTGCCGCTCGCGTTCCGCCGCCCGTCTGGTCGCCTCCTGGGCCTGCCTGGCGGCTTCCAGGGCCTCGCGGGCTTCGTCCGACAGTACGGGGTCGAGCCTCACCGAGAAGCCGTCGGACTCGGAGTCGAGCATGACGGCGATGGCCTCCCGAGCAGCCGCGTCCGCCTGCTCCAACCGCTTGACCTGACTGAAGACACCGGGCAGGTCGGGCACCTCCAGAGCCCACCACTCACCCATGCGGCGTGCGACAACGCGATAGGTCTTCACCGCCACCACCTCTCTCCCAACTCCGACTCGAGGGTCTTGCAGATGCTCTCCGCGGTGATCTCGTTCACCTCGCTGTGCTTGGGGATGACCACGAGGACGGCACCGCACGCCCATACCTCGTGGCTGCCCCGTTGACGCAGCTTCTCGAAGCGGATGTCCTTGGCTTTCGCCGCCTGCCTGATCTTCCTGATCAGGTCTCTGTGCTTCAAAGAACTAAGTCCAGTCTAAGTAGACAAGTCAAGTCAAGCTTGCATTGACTTGCATGCGTCTCGCCGGGTTGTACCGGGAGGCACAAGCTCAGGCCGCGCGGGCACCCACGCTGGTTGCCATCTGGCCGGAGCGGCAGTCGCGGCAGCGGCCCGGTTCCGGGGCGCGGAAGACCCGTTCGCAGCCGTCGCAGTCCTGGAAGGGATGCCGGCGGTGAGCGCTGCCCGTGTTCACGACCGTGGAGGGCGGCGGTGCCGGGATCGCGGGAAGGGGCGGCGGCAGCAGTTCGCGGAGGCGGTAGGCGATCACACCGGCCGGGTGCTTCATCACCCCCGGGAGGTCGGCGGTCAGGGTGCGGTGCACCGCGGCGGGGGTGGCACCTCGTTCGAGCCAGGCGATGACCCCCGGAACCAGTCTGTTCACGTCCCGGAGGGACAGGACGATGCGCTCGTCGGTGCGGCGCAGGCCCGCGAGGAGGGTGACCGCCCTCTCGTACAGCGGGTCCCGGCGAGCCGGCTCTCGCGGCAGGTCCGCGGGTGCGGCCGCGTCGGGGGCGGCTTCGGGCGCCTTGGGGGTGACCGGCTCTCCAGCGGGTTGGTCGTCCTCCTGAGGTGTTTCCTGCGGGTCGGCACCCGCTACGGAGGCCCGGGTGCGGACTCGTGCCGCCGCCGTCCGCCCAGCCGCAGGCACAGGCGCGGGAACGGGTCGCGCGACTGCCCGAGCGGCGGAAAGCGGCGCGTGATGGGCGTACGTACGCGTCGCCAGGCGGCCCGTCTCCGTGTGCTCGCGGACCCGCTCCAGGTAGCCGTGCGCCTCCAATTCCCGTAGTGCGAAGGCGATCCGGTCCCGCCCTTCGGGGAAACGCTCGGCGAGGCTGCGGATGTCGACCAGGGTGCCCTCGGGCACCGAGAAGATGTGGGTCGCCAGTCCGATCGCGGTCAGCGACAACTCGCGGTGCTGGGCGAGGTGGTTACCCACCAGCACGTACTGCCCGGACTGGTACGTGCGTACGTGCGTGACACCGGAGGGGGCGGCGCTTCGCCGAACACCCTGATTCTGACGCGGTACGGCATTAGGCTTCATCTCAGCCATGGGGAAGTCCTGTCTTCCTTCTTGGTCAGGCCCTCGCCCTGGGAGTGCTAGTCCCGGCGGGGGCCGACGTATGTGCAGGGATGGGGGAGCGGCGAGTCACCTCGCCCTCGTGCTGAGACTGCACGCCCGAACCACCGACGCGCCAGCCAATCCAGCCGGTTTCACCCGCTCGGGTGACCTACGCGAGGTTTGGTTTGGTTGGTTGGTTTTTTCCCAGGGTTCTTTGGTCTTTTACCGCCCGCAGCCCCGCCTCACGAACCGCCGCAGCCTGCGTTTCCCGGCACCGGTGAGCCGCCCACCCGGGACACCCACACGAAGGTCGCATGTCCGTGCGTGCGGCTACGGTACGCCCGTGAACGAGATGCCCGGTGACGCCCGCCGCCTTCCCCCCGCCCTCGCCGACGTGGCCCGCGTCGAGTTCGACCACGCCGACGGCGACGGAATCGACTTCGAGCCCTACGACGCCTTCTGCTCGGCCCAGGAGACCACCGACTGGCTGCGCCAGTGGACCGGAAACCCCGAACTCGACGGCGACGCCTAACGGCTGTTCGGCCAGGACGGCACCGGCGGCCTCGCGGCCGTCCGGTACGGGCGGCCCGGCCGGCCCCTCACCGAGCAACCCGTGGTGTTCATGGGCTCGGAGGGCGAATGCGGCGTGGTGGCCGGGAACCTCTCCGACTTCCTCTGGGTACTGGCCGACGGCATCGGACCACTGGAGTCCGTCCTGTACGACGAACCCGAGGCACGCCCGAACCCGGAGCTCACCGGACTCGCCGAACGCCACGCCACCACCCCGCGCCGCCCGGCCCGGGCCATCATCACCGAGGCCCGCGCCGAATTCCCCACCTTCACCGACAACATCGACGCACTCTGCCGCTGAGCCGCCGAGCAAGGCTGGCAAGGCTGGCAAGGCTGGCAAGGCACAGAACAGTCACCGTTCACCGGGTACTCGGACCGAGGCCGGCCTGCGGCTGCCCTCCGTCCACCGGCACATGGGCGCCGTTCACGGCACCGGAAGCCGGGGAGAGCAGGAAGGCGATCACCCGGGCGACCTCCTCCGCGTACAACAACCGCCCGCTCGGATTGCGCTCCGCATAAGCGGCGTACGCCTGCGGATCCCGCAGACGCAGCCGGTCCCAGCTCTTTCCCGGCAGGAGGATGGAACCGGGACTGACCGTGTTGACCCGGACCCGATACGGAGCCAGTTCCTGGCACAGCGCTCCGGCCAGATAGATCTCGGCGGACTTGGCGGCCCCGTACTGCGCGGGAAAGCGGGGCTTCCAGCCGGAGATGGAGGAGACCAGAACGGCGGAGCTGCCCGGCCGAAAATGCGGCAGTCCCGCCCGCACAGCCCGTACCGCGTGCCCGCCGTTGAGTTCCCAGGTCGTCTGCCAGTCCTCGCGCGTGGAGTCGAGAAGCCCACCGCCGCGCTTGCCGCCCACATTGGCCACCAGGCCGTCGAGCCCGCCGAACGCACGCCCGACCTCGTCCGTGAAGTCCTCCAGAGCGTCCGGCGCAAGGACATCCACCGCGCCGGTCAGCACCCGTGTGGCGCCCTCCCGCTCCAATTCGTCACCAGCGACCGCCAGTTGTTCGGCATCCCGACCACAGACGGCCACGGACGCGCCCTCTGCGGCCAGAAGACGTGCGACAGCGAACCCGAGACCTCGGCTGCCACCGGTGACCAGGAACGTCCGCCCTCGCAGTCCGTACGTGACGGCGGGCACTGTGCTCTCTTCCATCGTCCCACCCTGCCACCCGGTGCTTCCGGATCGGTCAGCGAACCAGTTTCCGGATGACGATGCCCACGATGAGCGTGGTGAACAGCAGACCGGCCGAGGCGAACGAGACGGCCATGGCCGTCCAGTGCGCGGACTTGAGCTCCGACGGCAGGCCGGTACCGACGTTCAGCCACAGGGCGAGGGCCAGCACCAGCGAAGTCGCCGCAGCCCCCGGATCCGTCACCCCCTGGCCGTCACCGCGCAACGAGCCTGCGCAGTGGAGGCCGATGGCAGTCAGAAGGACGCCCGCCACCAGGAAGCACGCGGGGTTGCGCGCTCGTACACCCCAGCCGAGGACGCCTCCGACGATGCCGCGGGAAACGGCACGCCGTAACAATGGCAGCATGGCGGCCTCGTGCTGCCGGGTGAGGTAGTAGAGCTGGTCCACCTCACGGTTCCTGTGCCGTCTGGCCAGAGCCGACCGGAGCGACTCCAGTGCCACGGCGGACACTTCGGTGAAGGAGCGCTCCAGGAAGGAGAGGATCTGGCGCCCGTTCCGGAAGACCTGCCCGGCGAGTTCCATGTCACCGACACTCGAATGTGCGTCGAGGGTGTACCGCGAACTGCCCCCGGGCAGCGCGAGGGTGTCGGTCACCGAGGATCCCCGGAGGCTGATCACCGCCGGTGCCTGCGAGGTGGCCGTCAAGCGCATGACCGTGCTGTTCTCCAACGACAGGCGGGCTGTCGCGTGCGCGCGACCGCCGTCGTCGCCGCTCACCTTGAGATCACGCACCTCCACAGGCCCGCGCACCGTGCTGTCGGCGATCGTGCTGGACTCCTCGGCCCAGGTGGCGATGCAGCCGATGCAGTGGCCGCCGACGACTGGACCTAGCGGCGGCTCGACGACGAAGTGGGCGACGGGCTCGGCGGTCACCCGTCCAGACTCGCCACGCCTGCGTCCGGGCTCGCCACCCGACCATCCCACTCTGCTACGTTTCAACTGTCACATTCTCATCTACAGAGAGGGAAAGTGAAAGTGAGCCCCACGATCCGGGTCGACAGCGAGGTGTACGAAGAGCTGCAGAAGCGGGCCAAGCCCTTCGTCGACACTCCGAACAGCACTCTCCGCCGGGTCCTCGGCCTCCCGGAGAAGGCAACACGGTCGGGGAGCGTGGTCGCCGCTCCCTCGTCGCCGGAAGCCGCGCTCCGTCCCCTTCTGGCGGACCGGCGGCTTCGCCCCGGGCAGCGGCTGGTGTGGCGGCGCCGAAATCTCAACCGGGTGCACTATGCCGAAGTGCTCGAGAACGGCACGCTCCGACTGGAGGACGGTTCCGTTCACGACACCCCCTCGGGCGCGGCAACGGCACTCGCGGGCAACTCCCAGAACGGCTGGACGGCCTTCGCCACCGAGGACGGCGTCCTGCTGAGGGACCTGCGTTGAGCACGGGCATCACGACCGCCCGGACCTACGATGGAACGGCACTCGGAGGTAGGACATGGCAGGTGTGACCAAACCCAAGGTCGGTCGTGTCGCGCCGCTGGAACTGGTCGAGTGGGCTCTGAGCGGACGTATCCGGATTCCGCGCTTCCAGCGCTCGTACCGCTGGGAAGCCTCCGACTCCGAGCGGCTCTTCGACAGCATCCTGCGTGGCTATCCCATCGGCAACCTGCTGATGTGGCGCAAGCCCGCACCAGCTGCCGAGATCACCTTGGGCGAGCTCCGGTTCGACGCGCCGGAGCGATCCGACGCGTTGTGGGTGGTCGACGGACAGCAGCGGCTGACCACGCTCATCGGCGCGCTCACGGCATCCGAGGACACGGTGGACCGCCGGTTCCGCATCTTCTACGACCTGCGGGAGAAGGACGCCCGCAAACGGTTCCTGTCCGCACCGCACTCCCGGAACGTGCGCGATCACTGGCTGCCGGTCTGGGTCGCCGGCGACAACCGGCGGCTCATCGCCTGGCAGCGTGAACGGCCGTGGCTGACCGAAGAGGAATACGACCTCTGCGACTCGGTGGCCACTGCCATCCGCACCTACGAGATTCCCATGTACGAGATCGAGGGCGACGACGAACAGGCGCTACGCGAGATCTTCGACCGGATGAACACCTTCGGCAAGACGCTGAAGAGAGCCGAGATCTTCCAGGCGCTGCATTCCGCTCCCCTCGACGTGCAGCCGTCCGATCTCGACGCGCTGCGTGACCGGGTCGGAGCACTCGACTTCGGGGACTTCACCCCCCAGCTGCTCATGCAGAGCGTGATGGCGACGCGGGGCGGGCAGGTCGACCGCGACTTCCGCCAGGAGTTCAAGGACGACAAGGACCGGCAACAGGCTTTCGCCCGGACCGAGAAGGCTCTTCGCCTGGTGGTCGACTGGTTGCGCTCCGAGGCTGGAATCCCCCACCTGCGCCTGCTCCCGTACGCCCTCTACATGCCCGTACTCACCCGTTACACCGCTCTGTTCGGGTACCCGACGGGACGAGGCAGTGAACTCCTGCGCCGCTGGGTCTGGCGGGGAGCAGCGGTCGGCGCGGCCCCGCAGGGAAACACCGTCGCCCTGCGGCGCAACGCCAGCGCTGTACATGACGATCCCGTCGCCAGTGCCACCCGGATGCTGGGCCTGCTGCCGATCGGCGGAGAACTCTGGAAACCGGATCTGACCCAGACGGCGCTGAACCGGACACAGGCGAAGATCAATGTGCTCGGTCTCCTGTCGGCCCGCCCTGTCCTCCTCGCTCCGGCCACGGATTCTGACGGGAACCACTACCCGGAGGGCACCCTGCTCGGCGACTCCCGCCTGCTGGCGGACATGCTCAACAGCGGGAACTCCCCCCTGCAGTCACTCGTCTCCGGCCGGACCATGGCCGCCAAGGTGCTGCACCCCGCGACCAGAACCGGATTCGACCTCTTCTCGCAGTGGTCGGACCCTGCTGTCCTCCGGTCGCACTGCATGGACGAACGGTGCGTGGACCTGCTCAACGCGTTTACCGACGAAAGCACCGACGACTTCCTGGCCTACCGCGCCCGCATCATGACCACGGTCGTCTCGGATCATGTGCAGCGCATGGCGCTGTTCGGATTCTCCGACGGGCCCGAGGCCGAGGCCCTGTTCGACGAGAACCTCTGGGGAGACAGCACAGATGCAGCGTGATGTGACCGCGACGGTCTACCTGGGGGACCGCCGTGTCGGCGTGCTGGGCTACCACAAGGGCAACACGTGGTTCGAGTACACGGACCTGACAGCCGTTCACCCGATTCTCGGGCAAGGATTCGAACGTGACCCGCGCAAACGCCGGACAGCGAGTGGCAGTGTGCCGGAGTGGTTCGCGAACCTGCTTCCGGAACAGGGCAGCGGGCTCCGGCGTCTGGTGGCCGCCGAGTTGGGCAAGCCGCGGATTCACGACTTCGTACTGCTGAACCATCTCGGTGAGGATCTGCCTGGTGCGGTACGCGTGGTCCCTGACTCTCCGCTGGACGGTCTTCCCGACCATGACCAGCCCGAGACGTGCAGCCACGAGCACGCCCTGCGCTTCTCGCTGGCCGGCGTGCAGCCCAAGTTCTCGATGCGTTTCTCAGGCAAGGCTCTGGTGCTTCCGACCACCGGGAGCGGCGGCGACTGGATCGTCAAACTCCCCGACGAACGCTTCCCCTCCGTCCCCGCCAATGAATACGCCATGCTGCACTGGGCGGCTCTCTCGGACATCGATGTGCCCGACGCCGCCCTCGTCCCCGGCTCGGAGGTCAACAATCTGCCCGATGGGCTGGCCGATCCCTCGGAGCCCGTACTCGCGGTCCGTCGCTTCGACCGGACGCATGAGGGCCGAGTCCATCAAGAGGACTTCGCCCAGGTACGCGAAGTCGCCGCCGACTCCAAATACGACCGGGCCCATTACGCCGGCCTCGGCCGCGTGATCAACGCGACCTGCCCACCTGAGGACGTCGTCGAGTACGTACGCCGGCTCGTCGCCATGATCGTCATGGGAAACGCGGACGCACACCTGAAGAACTGGACGCTGCGCTACCCGACCGGAAGACAGGCCCGGCTCTCACCCGCATACGACCTGGTCTGCGTCGCCGCCTACCCGAAGGCCGACCAGAAGCTGGCTTTCCCTCTGAGCGGAACCACCGACTGCGCACGCGTCACTCTCGACAGCTTCCGCGCCTTGTCATCGTCGCTGATGCTGCCCGACGAACAGATCGCCTCGACGGTGCGGGAGAGCGTCGCGGCCCTCGCCACCTCCTGGCCTCAGGTGAAACGGGACTGCCCCGTTCCCGACATGGTGGTCAGGACCATCGACGAACGTCTCGAACAGCTTCCGCTGATGCGCGCCTGATGTGATGACCACGGAGATCCCGGACGACGCGAAACGGCGGCGTGCGCCCGCCACGGCGCACCCCGCCACTCCACGTCACTCGTACTGCGGCCTCACGTCCTCGACCGGCGTCTGCGCGCCCCGCGCTACCCGCCTCCGGTTCGGTGCCCGTCGGCGAGGACCATACGCCCCAACTCGCGCACCCCGCCGACATGACGGTGTGAGCGGTGCAGCTCTTCGACAATCGCTCGCATACTCGGGCGGTCCCGCACTTCGGAGGGCGTCACACGGAACGCGGCCAGCAGGGACTGTACGGTCTGTTCGGGCTTTCTCCATTGCCACCAGGCGCGGGCCATGTCGGTGTGCAGACGTCCCTTGCGTTCCGCGGTGGCGAACTGCTCCTGGCGGAGCTGTCCACCAGCCCGGATCGCGGCTCCGGCGTCACCGAGTGCCCAGTGGACACCCACTTGGTACAGCCGTACGGATCCGGGCGTGATGGCGAAGAGACGACCGACCGGCGCCACGGTGGGCAGGTCCCGGGCAGCTCGCGCGGCCTCCTCGATCATCGACAGCGCCTCGTCATGGTCGCCCGCGCGAGCCGCCGTGTACGACGTGGTGCAGAGCAGTTGCGCGTACGCCGCTGCCTGCGCCTGGGTGTTCAAGCCGGTGGCCTCGATGCTGGAGGCCGCCTTGAGGACGAGCCGCTGCGCCGTGTCCACCTGATTCTGGTGACGCAACACGATGCCCAGCTCACGGGCCGCCGCCGCCGAGGCCAGCGGAGAACCGGACAGATCCGCGTAGAGGCTCGCACGATCGGCGGTGAGCCGCGCCTGGTCATACCGCCCGATCTTCACCAGCACCTGAGCCGTCAGCGAGTAGCACGCGGACAGGCGCGCATAGTCGATCTCCGCACGCTCATGGATACAGGCGTGGGCCGTGGCGAGGAGGTCCGGCAGCACCTCCAGGAGATCGCCGTACCGGCCGGTGTCGAAAAGCGCACGCGCACGAGCCAGACGCCCGTCGAGAGGCACCGGCGAGCCCGAAGGAGCGGGCATGTCCGCAAGGGCCGTTTCCACGCCGAGTAGAAGAGACGTGGGCACAGCCAGCCCGGCCGCTGCGAGCAGCGTACGACGTCGCATCGGGTCCTCCTCGGTGTGGCGTGGACCATTCGGCGCAACACTAGTGGCTCGCAGGCCCGTGAGACCCAGCGCCGCTCCCAGGACGTCCGGTGGTACTCCGACTTCGCGTGCGGCTCGCTGCAACAGACGCAAATCGCTGACCCGACCAGATTTCTCCAGCCGGGAGACGGTCGACGCCGAGCAATCGAGCCGACGTCCGAGGTCGACCTGGCGCCAGCCGTGCCAGGCCCGGCCAAGTCTGATCAGCCCTCCGGGATCACACCGTTCCATGAGCAAGCGGACCCTGGACGAGTTCCACAACGGGTCGATGGTGCGCTGCATCGCGCCTCCCCCATGGCAGGAGCAGGACCGTCTGTCCACGGTAGGGGGTGCGGGGCGGCGCGCCCAGAGGACGTGCACCTTCTGCACACGGCTTGCGTGGGCCGCGAGTTGAAGACGTTCAGGGCCGATGCCGTGGTGCCGTGGTGATGCGGCCCGCCGGCAAGGAGCGGGTACGCGGCACACGGGAGGAGAGCCACGATGGCGACAGCCCTTGAGAGCACACCGAAGACGGCTCCCGCGATGCGGGAGCCCAGGCAGTACGTCGAGCCGGAGGTCTGGGAGAGGGAGATCCAGCTCCTGATGCGCGACCATCCGTTCGACGAGGTCATGGCCGAGCGGCTGTTCGCCGCGGCGGTCACGTACCTGGTCACGGCGATGGAGAAGTGGGGTCAGGGACTGGAGATGTGCTGCGGTCGACTGGTCGACATCGCCGTCCACGTCTTCATCCTGGACACGAAGAACTACCGCGAGTTCTGCGCCCGGCACTTTGACGGCAGGTTCCTGGAGCACATCCCGGAGGTCGAGTTCAAGTACGACGGCTCGGTGGAGCGCACGGCCCACATCATCGCGGAGAACGGCTTCCCCGTGGACTGGAAGCTGTGGGAGCGCGACTTCGCGAAGTGCGGTCCGTGCAGGCCGGGCGAGAACTGCCACTGAGTCGGTCGCGTCCGACCAGGTCCGGGTGTCCTCGGCAGGCACCCGGACCCGGTCATGTCTTCGTGGCGTGTCGCGGGTGTGCCATGGCTACGGTGCTCCAGCACCGTGCCCGCTCCTCTCAAGGACGCCCATGCCTCGCACGTCACACGATCCCGTCCTCTTCTGGGACCGCTACAAGCCGGACCGGGACGGCCCGCCGCCGCCTCCCGACGTGCCGGCTTTCGAGTGGACGCAGTACGAAGGTCATGGCCCGGGAGCCGAACTGCTCGGCCGACCGCGTACCGCGCTGGAACTGGGGGCGGCCGAGTGCCGTGAGGCGTCGTGGCTGGCACGCCGGGGAGTACGCGTCACGGCGCTGGATCTGTCCCCCGTGCAGGTCGAGCGGGCACGCAGGTGGTGGAAGGACGTTCCCGGCCTGACGATCGAGGAGGGGGAGGCGTGCTCCTTCCTCCGAGCGTGCGACCAGACGTACGACGCGGTCTACTCGATCTGGGGAGCGGTGTGGTTCACCGAGCCCAAAGAACTCTTTCCGCTGGTGGCCGAACGGCTTTTGCCGGGCGGGGTGTTCGCCTTCTCGCACGGCGAGACCCCTCAGCGCCTCCACGGCCGCCGGCCCATGTACGGGAAGGGCCCGGACGGCAGGGAGACGACCGTGGACCGCTGGTGCCATCCCCCCGAGACATGGGCCGATCTGGCACGCGAGCACGGTTTCCGTGACGTCCGGGCACGGTGTCTTCCCGCGCCCACCGACCAGGCGCTGGGCACGATCATCGTCGAAGCTCGGCTCCCTGCCTGACCCCACTGCCCCGTGTCTGGTCTCCGCCTGCACCGAGCGCGGCGTGACGCACTCCACCCAGGCGCGCGTCGCGTCCCAGCCCCGGTCCTCAAGATCGGCACCGATGCGCTCGGCCCCCTCGCCCGCAACCATGGGGGCATGGCTACCCACCTCACCCCAGGAACGCATGCGAGCAAGGTACGCAGCAGATTACGCGCCCTCGCCGTTGCCACGTGGCGACGGACGGGTCACCGACCCAAGGACGACTCCCTGCACAGGAGGGCGAGAGGTCACCTGCCCAGATCCAGCTCCGCCCACACGGTCTTGGAGGGCACCGGGCCGTCTCGTACACCCCAGCGATCGGCCAACTCCTCGACCAGCAACAGCCCATAGCCGGACTCGGCGGGTTCCGAAGGGACGTTCCGGCGTGCGGGCAGGTTCTCGCCCCGAGTATCGGTCACCTCGATGCGCAACACCCCGTGCGCGGTGACGGTGAGACCGAGCCGGAAGCTCCGACCGGGGACCCTGCCGTGCACGGCGGCGTTCGTCGCGAGTTCGGCGACGATCAGCCGGGCCGGGTCCAACGGGAGTTCCCAGGAGCGCAGTTGTTCCGTGGCGAGGAGGCGGGCGAGACGGGCACCCCGACGGGTGGCGGAGAGCGGCACGGTGAACTGGCGGAGCGAAGTGCCCGGAGCGGCGATTTCCTGATTCACATCACCCAGCGTGTTCACGCGTGCGTACCGTGTGAAGGAGGGCGGCCCGTGCGACCAGCGGCTGTCCGTGAGGCGTCCGGTTCCGTCCGCCCTGCCCGGGGTGACCGGGCGCAGGCGGCCGGAGTTGGTCCGGGGAAGGGCGCACGACGGGAGGCAACGGACATGAGCGGGTGGGAAGCAGGGCTGGACGACCAAGAGGCCGGGGCCGTGATGCGCACAGTCACACGGCAGTTGAAGCTGTGGCGGGAGGCGGCCGGCCTTACGCAGGCGGAGTTCGGGGCGGCGATCAAGTACGGAGAGGAGACGGTCTCCTGTGTGGAGCGGGGACGACGGATCCCCCGACCGGAGTACTTGGACGCGGCGGACGAAGTCCTGGGCGCAGGCGGCAGGATCGCCGCGATGAAGAGGGACGTGGCGGAGGTCCGGTACCCGAAGAAGGTGCGGGACGTGAAGCGGCTGGAGTCGGAAGCCGTCGAGATCTGCTCCTACAACAACTCGGTCATCGACGGGCTGTTGCAGACCGAGGGGTACGCGCGGGCAGTGTTCGGCTCACGGCGTCCACCGTTCGCGGAGGACGAGTTGGAGCAGCAGGTGACTGCGCGAGCGGCGCGTCAAGAGATCATGGACAGCGCCGCCACGCTGCCGGTCTTCAGCTTCGTACAGTGCGAGTCGACCTTGCGGCGCCCCTACGGGGGCACAATGGTGATGCGCAGGCAACTCGAACAACTGTTGCGGTTGGGCGGGTTGCGAAACGTCGACCTCCAGGTCATGCCTCTTGGGCGCGAGGGAAACGCTGGGGTCGATGGCCCGTTCCGGGTGCTCAGACTCAAGGACGGCACCACCGTGGGATACAACGAGGTACAGCTCACCAGTCGTTCGATCGTCGACCCTAAGCTCGTTCAGATCCTTGAGATCCGTTACGGGACCATCCGGTCCCAAGCCCTCACTCCCGAAGAGTCCCTGGCCTTCATCGAGAAAATGCTGGGAGAGCCATGAGTTTCAAGCCCGCCTCCAGGGACGAGACAGTGCCCAAGTGGATAAAGAGCAGCTACAGCGGTGCAGACACCCCCTCCTGCGTCGAGGTCGCCACCACTCCTGAGACCATCCGTATCCGCGATTCCAAGAACCCCGACGGTCCCCGTCTTGCCCTCACCCCCACAACCTGGACGGCCTTCTTGCCGTACGTTTCCGGGCACTGAGGAAGTGGACGCGCGTGGCCCGTACCCGAAGCCACGGGTGCGGGCCACCTCTGCAGATGTACCCACAGCGGCGTACCCGCCTGGCCATGTCCTCACCGTACGCCCGGGCCCCGGACGGGCCGGAGACTGCCAGGGCCGCGAGTTCCCCCGATCCGGCCGGCGGGGGTGTCGAGGGGTACCCCTTGGGCGGCCGGCGTTCGCCCGGCCCGTAGTGTGCGAGGGAAGTACGGGGGCGGACGGGTCACCCCGGGGCAGTGGGCCGGGGGTGCACGTGACGACGACCCTGATCACCGAGGTGGCGCTGATCATCGCGCTGGCGTCGTTCGCGCAGGCGCTGAGCGGCTTCGGGTTCGCGCTGGTAGCCGTGCCGCTGCTGGCCCTGCTGACCAGCCCCCAGAACGCCATCGTCGTGGTCACCTCACTGGGTCTGGTGCTCTCGCTGACGGTCTGCGTCCACCAGAGGGACCACGTCAATGTGCGCACCGCGAGCCTGGTGAGCGGAGCGGGCCTCGTGGGCATGCCGCTCGGGCTGCTCGCGGTGACGGTGCTCAGCGCGGGTGCGCTGTCCGTCCTCATCGCCGGTGCCGTGCTGGTGTTCGCCGTCCTGATCGGCCGTGGCATGACCTTCCGGCGCGGGACGGGCCCCACGGTTGCCGCGGGTTTCGCCAGCGGGGCGCTACTGACCTCGACCGGGATGAACGGGCCACCGTTGGTCGCCGCTTTCCAGGCCATGGGGCTGGCGCCCCGTGAGTTTCGGGCGACGCTCCAGGCCACGTTCTGCGTACAGAACGTCCTGGCACTCGCGGGATTCTTCGTCGTCGGCCGGCTGACCGCGGACAGTCTGCTGCTGGCCGGCGCGGGGCTCCCCGGCCTGCTGGCGGGCTGGTGGTGCGGGGACCGCGTCTTCGCCCGTACGGATCCGGCACGCTTCAAGAAGATCGTCCTGGGGGTGCTGGTCGCCAGCGCCTGCGTGTCGCTGTACCAGGCCGCGCTGAGCTGACGCGCAAGGCCGGCACACCGCCGACCGCTCCGGCGTCCGGCCCCGAGCCGGATCCGGGCCGGGCCCCACCGCCACGCGTGTCTGCCACCTCGATGCGAAGGACGACGGTCGCGACCACTCGGTGGACGCGGCCTCGCGGTGTGCGGTGTCCAGGCGGCCACTCGTCCCCCGGGTGGGACCACCCGTCCAGAAGCGTGAGCACTTCGGCCGCTCCTGTCCACATGGCGCTCATCTGAGCGCTTACGCAACACTTTCCCGCCAACTGCTCACGCTTTCCGACGAGGCACTCCCCACCAGCCGTACACGTCGCCGTCAGGTTCCCCTCGACCCAGGCGGCGACGCAGCCGACGCAGCGGGCGTCGACTCCTGAACCGGCATCAGTGCGCAGCCGGACTCGCGGGGGCGTCGCCCTCCTTCCCGCACTACGGTCGATGGTCGCCCCGTGTGCCGGCCGGCTCGATGCGGAACACCACCGGTACGGCAAGCACGAGGGCAAGGGAGAGCCGCAGCAGCGCGGCAGGGGACACGGCCGTGCACGGCGGCATTCGTCGTGAGTCCGGCGACGATCAACAAGGCCGGGTCCAACGGGAGTTCCCACTGCTGCCTGGGCGTGCGCCTGAAGCCCGGTGGCCGGTGGCCGGTGGCGCGTCTATGCGCCGCACGGACTCTCCGACGTGTTCCGGCTCGTCGTGCGCCCCCACCCGGTTCTCGCGCCGCGCGCCGTGTACGAGGCCAAGACGGCACGCTGGCGTCGGCAGTGGCCCGAGCTGACCGTAATGGAGTGGCCCGCGGCCTGAGTCAGGACGAGCGGGACGTTCGTCAGGGGCCGCACGAGAAGTGGCGGGGTGCGCCCCTCAGGGCACACCCCGCCACCAGCTCACGCGTACTGCCTCACGCCGTCGCGCGGCTCACGTCGTCGACCGGCGTCTCCGGGCTCCCGGGCGGCGTTCGCTCGGGCGGGTGACCGGGTCGCCCGCCTCGATCGCCGCCAGCCGGCGCCGCGCGCCGAAGTCGGCCAGGGCCGCCGCCAGCTTGTGCACCGACGGCTCCGGGGCCATGACGTCGACGCGCAGCCCGTGCTCCTCGGCCGTCTTCGCCGTCGCCGGACCGATGCAGGCGATGACCGTCACGTTGTGCGGCTTGCCCGCGATGCCGACCAGGTTCCGGACCGTCGACGACGACGTGAACATCACCGCGTCGAAGCCACCGCCCTTGATGGCCTCCCGCGTCTCCGCGGGCGGCGGCGAGGCGCGCACGGTCCGGTACGCCGTGACGTCGTCGACCTCCCAGCCCAGCTCGATGAGACCCGCCACCAACGTCTCGGTGGCGATGTCCGCGCGCGGCAGGAACACCCGGTCGATCGGGTCGAAGACCGGGTCGTACGGCGGCCAGTCCTCCACCAGCCCGCGGGCCGACTGCTCGCCGCTCGGGACCAGGTCCGGCCGCACGCCGAAGTCGATCAGCGCCTTGGCCGTCTGGTCGCCGACCGCGGCGACCTTGATCCCCGCGAAGGCGCGGGCGTCGAGGCCGTACTCCTCGAACTTCTCCCGCACCGCCTTGACCGCGTTGACCGAGGTGAAGGCGATCCACTCGTAGCGGCCCGTCACCAGGCCCTTGACCGCGCGCTCCATCTGCTGCGGGGTGCGCGGGGGCTCGACGGCGATGGTCGGCACCTCGTGCGGCACCGCGCCGTAGGACCGCAGCTGGTCGGAGAGCGACGCCGCCTGCTCCCTGGTGCGCGGCACGAGCACCTTCCAGCCGAACATCGGCTTGGACTCGAACCACGCGAGCCGGTCGCGCTGGGCGGGGGCGGAACGCTCACCGACCACGGCTATCACCGGCCGGCCACCGTCGGGCGACGGCAGCACCTTCGCCTGCTTCAGCGTCTGCGCGATCGTGCCGAGCGTCGCCGTCCAGGTCCGCTGCCGGGTCGTCGTACCGGCGACCGTCACCGTCAGGGGGGTGTCGGGTTTGCGACCGGCGGACACCAGTTCGCCCGCCGCGGCGGCCACCGAGTCCAGCGTGGTGGAGACGACCACCGTGCCGTCCGACGCCCCGACCTCGGTCCAGCACCGGTCCGACGCGGTACGCGCGTCCACGAACCGCACGTCCGCGCCCTCGGCGTCCCGCAGCGGCACACCGGCGTACGCGGGCACGCCGACCGCGGCCGCGATACCGGGGACGACCTCGAAGGTCACCCCGGCCGCCACGCACGCCAGCATCTCCTCGGTGGCGTACGCGTCGAGGCCGGGATCACCGGGCACCGCACGCACGACCCGCCTGCCGCCCCGCGCGGCCTCCATGACAAGATGTGCGGCATCCCGCACCGCGGGGGCGCCGACGGTTGTTGACGTGCCGTCAACGACCTTCAGCTGAGGCGTGCCCGTGCCCGGAGCGGACGGCGCGGAGGGATCCGCCGCGTCCGTGTCCGTCGGCACCTCGGCGACGCCCTGCCTGGCGTGCCGGCGTACGACGTCGAGCACATCGTGCTCGGCGACGAGAACGTCCGCGTTCGCCAGCGCCTCCACGGCGCGCAGAGTGAGCAGTCCCGGATCCCCGGGTCCGGCACCGAGGAAGGTGACGTGCCCGTGTTCCGGAGGGGGTGGAAGGGTGGTGGGGCTCAATGTGCTCGCTCCCCCATCAGACCGGCCGCGCCCTGCGCGAGCATCTCGGTGGCGAGTTCGCGACCGAGCGTCATCGCCGCCTCGTGCGTCTCGGGCACGGGACCGGTGGTGGACAGCTGCACCAGCGTGGTGCCGTCGGTCGTGCCGACGACGCCCCGCAGGCGCATTTCCTTGACAATCGGCCCGTCCGCCAGCAAGTCGGCCAGCGCCCCCACAGGGGCGGTACAGCCGGCTTCCAGGGCGGCGAGCAGTGACCGCTCCGCCGTCACGGCGGCCCGGGTGAGCGGGTCGTCGAGTTCGGCGAGCGCGGCGGTCAGCTCCGTGTTGCGCACGGTGCACTCGACCGCCAGGGCCCCCTGGCCGGGAGCGGGCAAAATCGTGTCGACCGACAGGAAGTCGGTCACCTCGTCGCTGCGTCCGACCCGGTTCATCCCGGCGGCGGCCAGCACGACGGCGTCCAGCTCACCGCTCTTGACGTACCCGATCCGGGTGTCGACGTTGCCGCGGATCGGCACGGTCGTGATCTCCATGCCGTGGCCGCGCGCGTACGCGTTCAGCTGGGCCATGCGACGCGCCGAACCGGTGCCGATGCGGGCACCGCGCGGCAGGTCGGTGAACTTGAGCGCGTCCCGCGCGATGATCACGTCCCGCGGGTCCTCGCGCTCCGGTACGGCGGCCAGGACCAGCTCGTCGTGGGGTGCGGTCGGCAGGTCCTTCAGCGAGTGCACCGCGAAGTCCACCTCGCCGCGCACCAGTGCCTCGCGCAGCGCGGCCACGAAGACGCCCGTGCCGCCGATCTGCGAGAGGTGCTCGCGTGACGTGTCGCCGTACGTGGTGATCGGAACGAGCTCGACAGGCCGTCCGGTCACCTGGCTCACGGCATCCGCCACCTGCCCGGACTGGGACATGGCGAGCTTGCTCCGCCTGGTCCCGAGCCTCAGTGCCTTCTCAGTCATGCCGGCCCTCGGTTTTCTGCGTCGCCCGCCTTCTGCGCGGACTTCGCGTTCTTCGCGTTCTTCTCAGTGCTTTCCCCGGCGCGGGAGACGGAGGCCACCGTCTCCGGGTCGAGGTCGAACAGGGTGCGCAGCGCGTCCGCGTAACCGGCGCCGCCGGGTTCGGCCGCGAGCTGCTTGACCCGCACGGTCGGCGAGTGCAGCAGCTTGTCGACCACCCGCCGCACGGTCTGGGTGATCTCCGCACGGTGCTTGTCGTCCAGGCCGGGCAGCCGCCCTTCCAGACGGGCCAGCTCACCGGCCACCACGTCCGCGGCCATGGTGCGCAGGGCGACCACGGTCGGCGTGATGTGCGCGGCCCGCTGTGCCGCCCCGAATGCCGCGACCTCATCCGAAACGATACGCCGGACCTGGTCCACATCGGCAGCCATCGGAGCGTCCGCCGACGCCTCCGCGAGCGCCTCGATGTCGACCAGCCGCACCCCGGGGATGCGGTGCGTGGCCGCGTCGATGTCGCGCGGCATCGCGAGGTCCAGCAGGAAGAGCACCGGCTCCGGGCGCGGCGGCTCGGCCACCGGCTCCGGACGGCGCCGCTCGGGGATCCGGCCGGCGCTCGCCGCGGTCGCGGCCAGCGCGCCGATCAGCTCGCTGTCCGCCTCGGGCCCCGCACCGCGCCGGCCGCCCTGGCGACGGTCGACGGTGCCGCTCACGGCCCAGGCCGCGTGCTGCTCCAGCGTCGCCGCGTCCATGCCGGCGACGGCCGCCTCGCCCATCACGGAGAACCCGGACGGTACGGAGGCCAGGTCCAGCGGGCAGTCCTCGTCGGTGCTGGTGGCGGCCATGGGGGCGGGGGGCAGCGGCGTCGTCCGCGCGGTCGGTGCCTTGCGCGCGTCGTGCGCCGACGCCTCCACTGCTCCGACGGCCCCGGCGCGTACCGTCTCCGGCTGCCGCGCGACGCGGCCCTCGACACCGGCGGCGATCGCGTCGGCCGTCAGGACGAGGCCGGTCGCGCCGGTGCAGGAGACGACTATGTCCGCACGTGTCAGTTCGTCCGCCACCGATCCCATCGGCACCGCGCGGGCCGACAAGCCCGTGTTCTCGGCGTTCTCGGCGTTGTCGGCGTTCCCGGCCTCGGTGAGGATCTGCACGAGGCGCTCGGCGCGGTCGGCGGTGCGGTTGGCGATCGCGATCTCGGCGACACCGGCCCGCGCGAGCGTGGCCGCGGCCAGCGAGGACATCGATCCGGCGCCGATGATCAGTGCCTTCTTGCCCTGCGCCCAGCTGTCGACGGGCGCGCCGGCGGCCAGCTGCTCCAGGCCGAAGGTGACCAGGGACTGCCCGGCGCGGTCGATGCCGGTCTCCGTGTGGGCGCGCTTGCCGACCCGGAGCGACTGCTGGAACACGTCGTTCATCAGCCGTCCGGCGGTGTGCAGTTCCTGCGCACGCGCCAGGGCGTCCTTGATCTGGCCGAGGACCTGCCCCTCGCCCACCACCATCGAGTCCAGTCCGCAGGCCACCGAGAACATGTGGTGGACGGCGCGGTCCTCGTAGTGCACGTAGAGATAGGGCGTGAGCTCCTCCAGGCCGACCCCGCTGTGCTGGGCCAGCAACGTGGACAGCTCGGCGACACCGGCGTGGAACTTGTCCACGTCGGCGTACAGCTCGATGCGGTTGCAGGTGGCGAGCACCGCGGCCTCGCTGGCCGGTTCGGCGGCGACCGTGTCCTGCAACAGCTTGACCTGCGCCTCCACGCTCAGCGAGGCCCGGTCCAGCATGCTGACCGGTGCGCTGCGGTGGCTCAGTCCGACGACGAGAAGGCTCATGTCGGCATCACCGCGGGCACGTCCCCGTCGGGCCCCTGGTCCGCGGCGGGCTCCTGTCCGTCGGCGGACGCCCGGCGCGCGGCGACGGGCTCCGGGCGGGAGCCGACAGGCGGGACGACGGCCCCGGCGGCCACCTCGCCGGCCTTGCGCTGCTCGTGGAAGGCGAGGATCTGTAGCTCGATGGAGAGGTCCACCTTGCGCACGTCGACACCGTCCGGGACGGTCAGCACGGTCGGCGCGAAGTTCAGGATGGAGGTGACGCCGGCGGCCACCAGCCGGTCGCAGACCTGCTGCGCGGCACCGGCGGGGGTCGCGATCACGCCGATCGACACGCCCTCGCCCTGGATGATCCCCTCGAGCTGGTCGGTGTGCTGCACCGGGATGCCTGCGACGGGCTTTCCGGCCATCGCGGGGTCGGCGTCTATGAGCGCGGCGACCCGGAACCCGCGGGAGGCGAACCCGCCGTAGTTGGCGAGCGCGGCACCGAGGTTGCCGATGCCGACGATCACAACCGGCCAGTCCTGGGTGAGGCCGAGTTCACGCGAGATCTGGTACACGAGATACTCGACGTCGTAGCCCACGCCCCGGGTCCCGTAGGAACCCAGGTAGGAGAAGTCCTTACGAAGCTTCGCGGAGTTGACGCCCGCGGCCGCCGCCAGCTCCTCGGAGGAGACGGTGGGCACCGAGCGCTCGGAGAGCGCGGTGAGGGCGCGGAGGTACAGCGGAAGCCTGGCGACGGTGGCCTCGGGAATCCCTCGGCTACGGGTCGCCGGTCGGTGAGATCGGCCAGTTGCCACGGTGCTCCTGCGGGTAGAGCGGGGCTGCAGGCGGTCATATGTCCCCGGACCGCCCCGTCGGATGCAGGCTATGCCTTTGTGAACGCGTGCACAAAGATGGTGTCCGATTTGCCCACCCAACGTGACCGGGGTCACGCGCCTTCGGCGCAGCCGTGCGGAACCGGCGCATGAGCACCACCGCTCCCTTTGTTCTGGGGGCAAAACGGCACACCCTCCTCCGTGTATCCCGCCCCCGAGATCAAGTCGCCATCGATTCTAAGCGACTTTCCGCCATTTTGGACTGGTTGGTCAGTTATGGATCAGTGGTCCTGGCCACCCTCCCGACCGGCCGCCCGTCCGCCCGTCCGGCCGGTCAGCCGGTCAGGGCCTCCCGAAGGCGGCCCTCGTCGACACGCCAGAACGTGTGCTGGCGGCCGTCGACGAGGACGACGGGAATCTGCTCCCAGTACTGCTCGTGCAGTTCCGGGTCCTCGGTGATGTCCTTCCCCTCCCACGCGACCCCGAGATCACCGCACACCTTCTCCACCACGGCCTGTGCGTCGTCGCACAGGTGGCAGCCGGGCTTACGGACGAGGGTGACGAGGGTGGCGGGACGATGCTGCGGGGCCTTGCGGCGGAAGAGCGGACTCATGTCAGCCATTCTCGCCCCGCGGCGGCGCAGGGGAACCCCTCTGCGCCCACCGTGACGCCGAGTGCCGCACGAGGCCCGCGCCCCGGGGCCCCCGCCCGGAGCCGGCCCCGTCCGCCGGGAGGGGTGCTTTAACGACACGGACGTGCAGAGTTCACGGTGTTCGAACCTCACGGGTCCGGAATCGCCGACCGGAATGGCTATGCTCAGCGCCATGGCCGCTCTCGGATGGCTCACCCCCCGTAGGCGCTCCGCCACGGCGCGAAGCGTGTTGGCAGGCGAGGCCTCGGCGGAGGCTGCCCGCAAATCCACTCAGGAAATTTCCGCCCGCGAACCGGAGTTCCCGGTGCACGGCGACGACCGGGCCGCCGCGTTCTTCGACCTGGACAACACGGTGATGCAGGGCGCTGCCCTGTTCCACTTCGGGCGGGGCCTGTACAAGCGGAAGTTCTTCGAGACGCGCGACCTCGCGCGGTTCGCGTGGCAGCAGACGTGGTTCCGGCTGGCCGGCGTCGAGGACCCCGAGCACATGCAGGACGCGCGCGACTCGGCGCTCTCCATCGTCAAGGGCCACCGGGTCTCCGAGCTGAAGTCCATCGGCGAGGAGATCTACGACGAGTACATGGCCGGGCGGATCTGGCCGGGTACGCGGGCCCTGGCCCAGGCGCACCTGGACGCCGGGCAGCGGGTGTGGCTGGTCACGGCGGCGCCGGTGGAGATCGCCCAGGTGATCGCGCGGCGCCTGGGCCTGACCGGGGCGCTGGGGACGGTGGCCGAGTCCATCGGCGGCGTGTACACCGGCAAACTCGTGGGCGAGCCCCTGCACGGCCCGGCGAAGGCGGAGGCCGTACGCGCGCTGGCCGCGGCGGAGAACCTGGACCTGGACCACTGCGCCGCGTACAGCGACTCGCACAACGACATCCCGATGCTCTCGCTGGTCGGCCATCCGTACGCGATCAACCCGGACTCCAAGCTGCGCAAGCACGCCCGCGCGATGGACTGGCGCCTGCGCGACTACCGGACGGGCCGCAAGGCGGCGAAGGTCGGCATCCCGGCGGCCGCGGGCGTGGGCGCGGTGGCCGGCGGCACGGCGGCGGCCATCGCGATGCACCGCCGCCGGCGCTGAACCGGCTGCGCCGAACCCGGCTGCGCCGAATCCGACGGCCCTGAGCCCGGCGGCGCCCCCGCGCACACCGGGTGACCAGTCAACTCGGCGGCGACGGACACCCGTACGGCCGCAGGCCTGATCAGCGGGGACCAAAAGTGGCGCCCCACCCGCAACCCGGCCAATCCGACTGCCGTACCCCGCAACCCCGCTGTCCAGTCCTCTTGGCTGCACACGGCCACAACATGCCCCGTACCGAACCGGGAAGCGAAGCTTTTCAGTCAAAATTCAGTCAACATCGGTTACTTGAATGTGTGTCAACAGGCCACGGAAGCGACGTAATCGATGATTTGAGCAACTCGGTGTAGCAGCGCCTGCACGAAGCGTTATTCTCCTCAGACGCATTCGGGTACCCCTCCGTCGCTACGACGGGTGAACGTCCCGTACTGCACGTGATGGAAGCTCTGCCTCTGGGAGTCCCGTGTACCCACACGTCGGGGTTGACGACTCGGGCCTGACCGCACTGCGCACCGCAGTCGTCACGGCCCGGGAGTTGTTGCGCGGCTTCGTCCCCACCGCGTACGCCGTCCCCGCTTTCGCCACCGCCACCGTCGGCCCCTGCTACGCCCTCGCCGACCCACCCGTCGGCCCCAGCTACGCCCTCGCCGACGAGAGTGCCGCGGCGACCAGGCGCGGACGCTCCTCCGGCGCGACCACCGCGCGCCGCCCCGCCGCGGACAGCGACAGCGCCCGGATGATGGACCTCGTGGAGCGCGCCCAGGCCGGCGAGGCCGACGCCTTCGGACGGCTCTACGACCAGTACAGCGACACCGTGTACCGCTACATCTACTACCGCGTGGGCAACAAGGCGACCGCCGAGGACCTCACCAGCGAGACCTTTCTGCGGGCACTCCGCCGCATCGGCACCTTCACCTGGCAGGGGCGCGACTTCGGCGCCTGGCTCGTCACCATCGCCCGCAACCTGGTCGCCGACCACTTCAAGTCCAGCCGCTTCCGCCTCGAAATCACCACCGGGGAGATGCTCGACGCCAACGAGGTCGAACGCTCCCCGGAGGACTCCGTCCTCGAATACCTCTCCAACGCCGCCCTCCTCGATGCCGTACGACGGCTCAACCCCCAACAGCGCGAATGCGTCACGCTCCGTTTCCTCCAGGGCCTCTCCGTCGCGGAGACCGCCCGCGTGATGGGCAAGAACGAGGGGGCGATCAAGACCCTCCAGTACCGGGCCGTCCGCACCCTCGCCCGGCTCCTCCCGGAGGACACCCGCTGAGCGAAACGGTCCCGCACCGACGACGCACCTTCCGTGACAGCCAACTCACCTTCGGTGATACTCCGTTGACTCCCTCAACCGATCCTCCGGCGCGCGTAACCCAAGTACCGCGCCGCTCGTTGTGCGGGATACAGGCTCCCTGTGGTCACTCCCCACCGACTCCGATCACCCGATCGTGTGGACATGGTCGGGGAGCGGAACCCTCAGGATCCCCTGGGGAGTCGATCGTCATGACGAGAGGAGGTGCCGCCAGTGATCGCGAAGGTATCGGCGCACCGGCGGGCGAACGCCTTCGCCCAGGCCCTGGAAGAACAGTCCGACCGGGTCACAGCGGCCGAGCAGCCCGAAGGACCGGCGCCGGGACCGGCCGCCGCGGAGACGGAACAGGGGCGGCTGCTCACGCTCGCCGCCGGTCTCGGCGCGCTGCCCAGGCCGGAGCTGGATCCCGAGGTGAAGGTCGTCCAGCGGGCCCGGCTGGTGGCCGCCTTCGAGGCCATGCTCCAGGAAGGGACCGCCGCGGGCGAGGCAGCGGACGCGTCCGCACCCGAACAGCGTTCGCACCGTGCCCGGGGCACTCACCGGGCGACCCCCCTGGGAAAGCTGAGACCGCGTTCACGACTGGCCAAGGGGCTCACCGCGGGCGGACTCGGCATCACCGTGGCCGCCGGCGCCCTCGGCGGAGTCTCCGCCGCCAGCTCCGACGCCCTGCCCGGTGACTCGCTCTACGGCCTCAAGCTCGGCATAGAGGACGTCAAGCTCGGCCTGGCCGACGGCAACGACGAGCGGGGCCGCGTCCTCCTCGACCACGCCTCCACCCGGCTCAGCGAGGCCCGCCGGCTGATGGAGCGCGAACGCAGCGGCTCCCTCGACCACGAATCGGTCGGCGAGATCCGCCGCGCCCTGTCCGGCATGCGGCACGACGCCTCCGAGGGCCATCGGCTGCTGCGCGAGGCGTACCGCCTCGACCCGGACTCCCTGGGTCCCATGCAGGCCCTCTCCTCCTTCTCCCACTCGCACCGGCAGACCTGGGGTTCCCTGCGCGAGAGGCTCCCCGCGCAGCTCGGGGACGTCAGCGAGCAGGTGTCGTCGGTGTTCGACGCCATAGACGAGGACGTCGCGCCGCTGCAGTCCCTGCTCCCCGAGCCACCGGTCCGGGACAGCGGCAACAACGGCGAGCCGGAGAACGAACCCGGTGCCACCCCCGGCGCCCCGTCCGGTGCCGACCGCTCCCAGGCGCCCGACACCGGCACCGGCGACGACAGTCCCGAGCAGGACAGCACCGGCAGCAGCGCCCCCACCCGGTCCGCCGACTCCGAGGAGGAGAGCGACAGCCTGCTCGGCGGCAACAGCGGCGGGCTGCTCGACCCGCTGGAGGAGACCGGCGCCGCCACCCCGCCGCCGTCCGCCGGCGGCACCACCCCGCCCGCCCGGCCCGACGTCACCCTCCCGCCCCTCCTGCCGGGCCTGCTCCCGGGGCTGGGCATCGACAGCGAGACCGTCGAGTAGAGCGGACTGAGCGGCAGGCCCCGTACGCGGTCGGGGCGCCCCTGTGCGACAAGGGGCGCCCCGGCCACGTACGCATGTGTCCGTCCGCGTCTCTAGAAGAACACCGACCTCCGCTGGACCAGCAGCTTGTAGAGGGTGTGCTGGATCTGCTCCCGGACCTGGTCGGTCAGGTTGAACATCAGCATCGGGTCCTCGGCCGCCTCCGGCGGATAGTTCTCCGTGTGGATCGGCTCGCCGAACTGGATCGTCCACTTCGTCGGCAGCGGGATCGCGCCGAGCGGACCGAGCCACGGGAAGGTCGGCGTCAGCGGGAAGTACGGAAGGCCGAGCAGTCGGGCGACGGTCCGGCCGTTGCCGATCATCGGGTAGATCTCCTCCGCCCCGACGATCGAGCACGGGATGATCGGCGTCCGCGCGCGCAGCGCCGTGGACACGAAGCCGCCGCGCCCGAAGCGCTGGAGCTTGTAGCGGTCGGCGAAGGGCTTGCCGAGGCCCTTGAAGCCCTCCGGCATCACCCCGACCAGTTCCCCCTGCTCCAGCAGTCGTGCCGCGTCCTCGGCGCAGGCCAGGGTGTGGCCGAGCTTGCGGGCGAGTTCGTTGACCACCGGCAGCATGAACACCAGGTCCGCCGCGAGCAGCCGCAGATGCCGGTCGGCCGGGTGGTTGTCGTGGACGGCGACCTGCATCATCAGGCCGTCCATCGGCAGCGTCCCGGAGTGGTTGGCGACGATCAGGGCGCCGCCCTGTGAGGGGATGTTCTCGATGCCCTTCACCTCGACCCGGAAGTACTTCTCGTACACCGGGCGCAGCAGCGACATCAGGACCTGGTCGGTGAGCTCCTCGTCGTAGCCGAAGTCGTCGACCGCGTAGTCCCCCGTGAGGCGGCGGCGCAGGAAGGCCAGGCCACTGGCGACGCGCCGGTCCAGGCCGCCCCCGCCGCCGGTGTGCGGGCGTGCGCCGTCGTCTGCGTCACCGCCGCCGGTGGCCGGCTCCCGGGGCCGTTGTGCCCGGGGTTCACGGTGCTCATCGGGCGCCGGAGCGTCGTCCTCGGCGGGCGCCCGGCCCGGCAGGGGCTGGACCTCGCCCATCGAGGCGGTCCCGGCGCCCTTGCGCCGGCCGGCCGCGCCACGGCGGCGCGCCGGGCGCTGCGCCGCGCCCCCGGCACCGCCGGCGCCCCCCGCACCGCCGCGGGAACGGTCGTCGTCGAACGGAATGACCTTGGCGTCCGCCATCGTTGCTGCGCTCCTCAGTTGGCGCTCTGCTTCGGGGGGTGACCGCCGCCCGGCAGGGGCAGTGCGGCGATCCGGTCGACGGTCCTCGCGAGGACCTCCGGCGGAAGCAGTCCGGGGCCACGGCTGCGCACGAAGTCCGTGAACGTTTCTGCAGTCGTGTACTTCGGTGTGAAGCCCAGTGTCTCGCGCATCTGGTCCGTCGCCACCACCCGGCCGTGTGTGAGCAGCCGGATCTGCTCCGGTGAGAAGTCCGACATCCCCAGCGTACGCACCAGCGAGCCCGCCCAGGTGACCGCCGGGAGCAGCAGCGGCACGGTGGGCCGGCCGAGCCGCCGCGCGCACTGGGACAACAGCAGGACACCGTCGCCGGCGATGTTGAAGGTGCCGCTGTTGAGCGTGGAGCGCCGGGGTTCGCGCGCGGCCAGGCGCAGCACCTCGAGCACATCGTCCTCGTGCACGAACTGCAGCCGCGGGTCGTAGCCGAACACCGTCGGCAGGACCGGCAGCGAGAGGTACGAGGCGAGCGGGCTGTCCGCGGCGGGGCCCAGGATGTTGGCGAACCTGAGCACGCACACGGCGACGTCCGGGCGGCGGCGTGCGAAGCCGCGCACATAGCCCTCGACCTCGACCGCGTCCTTCGCGAACCCCCCGCCGGGCAGGGACTTGGGCGAGGTCGTCTCGGTGAAGACCGCCGGGTCGCGGGGCGCGGAGCCGTAGACGTTCGTACTGGACTTCACCACCAGACGTTCGACGCGCGGGGACTTCTGACAGGCACCGAGGAGCTGCATGGTGCCGATGACGTTGGTCTCCTTGAGCGCCGTCGGACTGCTGCCGCCGCCGAGCGGCGTGCCCGTCACGTCCAGGTGCACGACGGTGTCGGCGCCGGCCTCCGCGAGCACGCGCGCGACGGTGGGCTGCCGGATGTCGGTCTGGACGAAGTCGGCGTCGCCCAGAGGGTGCGCGGGCCGGACCGCGTCCACGGCGACGACCCGTTCCACATCCGGGTCACGCTGGATCCGTCGGACGAAACGGCCTCCCAAAGGGCGGGCCACTCCCGTCACGAGCACGACCTTTCCCAAGACCAGTGCCTTCCTCTTGCCTGCGTCCTGCCCGCCAACCTAGCGGGTGGCGGTCGCTCTGCGGTGCCCGCTCGACACCTGGGGTGACGGCGACCGGGGAGAAGCGGACAGACCCGGCCGGACGTAACGACAGTGGCCCCCCACCTCATCGGTGGGGGGCCACTGGACACGGTTCCGCGACGCCGCTTACTTCTTGTTGCGACGCTGAACGCGCGTGCGCTTGAGCAGCTTGCGGTGCTTCTTCTTGGCCATCCGCTTGCGCCGCTTCTTGATAACAGAGCCCACGACTACCCTCGCTCACTTCTCATCACTCGGTGTTTGGGCGCCATGGGCCCACACGACCTACGAGGGGCCAGCCTACCTGTCTGAGCGCTGAGGTCGTAATCGAGGAGATCGGGGAGGCCCGCGAGTGTCCGGTACGGGCCCTCCCCGGTCCGTCGTCAGGCGGTGTCCACCCCCACGTAGCTCTCGCGGAGGTACTCGTGAACCGCTTGCTCCGGGACGCGGAAGGACCGCCCCACCCGGATCGCGGGCAGATGACCGCTGTGCACCAGTCGGTACACGGTCATCTTCGACACTCGCATCACCGAGGCGACCTCCGCCACGGTAAGGAACTGAACCTCGTTCAGAGGCCTTTCGCCTGCTGCAGCCATGACACACCTGAACCTTCCGCACTCGACGGCCACCGGCTTCCCCTTCCGGTGACTCTTCGTCGTTGCGTGCTCACTCCCCAATGTAGGGGCGGGTGATGCGAGTGGGGAAGAGGTGTATCCATCGGCGGCCTACTGTGACAGACAGGCCCGACTGAGTACGTAGCGGGTCAGCGGCGCATAGTGATCGGGCCGCGCGCCGTCATCAAGTGGAACCACCACCGACACCCGCCCCTCGGCCTCCCCCACGAACGGGGCGGGGTCGTTCACATCGGCCAGCGCGATGACCTCGAACCCCAGCTGACCTGCCCCGCAGGCCCAGCCGTGGTCTCCGATCACCAGCCCGGGAAGCGGCCCGCCGGCCTCGGCGGCCCCGGCGAGCACGGTCCGAACCGGGAGCGGGGAGTGCGTGTGTGCGCCGGGCTCACCACCGGGGCGTTCGGGATCCGCGCCCCTGACGAGCGCCACTCCCCGGACGTAGTCGAGGCGGTACGTGCGTAGACCGAACCGGGTCGTTATGTCGACAGAGCGACCCCGCGCCGGGGTGAGGACGTCACATCCCGCCGCCGACAGGGCGTCTGCCAGAGCGGCGTAGAAACCGAGCAGCCGGTGCGGGTGGCCGGTGCCGAGCAGCACGGGCACACCCCTGCGGGCGGCGAGCGCGAGACGCTCCGCACAGGCGTCCAGGGCCGCCAGGGTCCGCTCCGGGTCGATCACATCATGCCCGGACACGTGATGAGGATCGGCCGAAACACCACACCTGTCCGCCATCAACTCGATCAGTTCCCGCTGGCTCCACACCCGTTCCGGGTCCAGGCCGATCAGCAGGCGCGGATCCCGGGCGGCGAAGAGCCGGTAACTGCGCAGGCTCTCCTCCCGCGTGGTGGCCACGACCCCGGCCAGCCGGGCAGCCAGCAGATGCGCGCGAAGACCGACACGGTCGGCGCGGTCGGCGGAGTCAGTTGGACCAGTTGGGCCAGTGGAACCGGTGGAATCGGTGGAATCGTCAGGGCCAGTGGGGCCGGTGGTGGTCGGCACGGGAGCGATGGTGCGCGAGCCGGAGTCCGGGCGCCCCGGGAAACGGGAAACACCGCACGGTCGGCGTAAGAGCCCCGAGCGGGCCCCGCTTCGGAGGCCGGGCCGCGGGGCCCGGCCTCCGACCCGTTCACGCCAGCAGCCCCCGCAGCGGGAACACCGCTCGACGGGTCGCCAGCACCGCCTGGTCCAGCCGGTCCGCCGGGTCGTAGCCGGCCTCCCAGGACGCCCAGGACACCGGCCACCGGCCGTCGGTCATCCGCACCGGACCCAGTTGCCGGGTCCGGGCGTACACCTCCTGCCGCCAGCTCTCGGGGATCACCGTCGCCGGGTCCACCGGCCGCTCGGCCGCGATCGCCACCAGATGGGTCCAGGACCGCGGCACGACCTCCACCACCGCGTACCCGCCGCCGCCCAGGGCCACCCAGCGCCCGTCGGAGTGCTCGTGCGCCAGCTCGTGGCACGCCGCCTGCACCGCGCGCTGCGCATCCAACGACACCGCCAGATGCGCCAGCGGATCCTCGAAGTGCGTGTCGGCGCCGTGCTGGGTCACCAGCACCTGTGGCCGGAAGTCCTCGAGCAGCTCCGGCACCACGGCGTGGAACGCCCGCAGCCAGCCCGCGTCCCCGGTCCCGGCCGGCAGGGCCACGTTGACCGCACTGCCCTCCGCGCTCTCCGCCCCCGTCTCCTCCGGCCATCCGGTCTGCGGGAACAGCGTCCGGGGATGCTCGTGCAGCGACACCGTCAGCACCCGCGGATCCTCCCAGAACGCCGCCTGCACGCCGTCCCCGTGATGCACGTCCACGTCCACGTACGCGACCCGCTCGGCCCCCAGCTCCAGCAGCCGGGCGATGGCCAGCGCGGCGTCGTTGTACACGCAGAAACCCGAGGCCGCCCCCGGCATCGCGTGGTGCAGTCCGCCGGCGAAGTTCACCGCGTGCAGCGCGTCCCCGCGCCACACCGCCTCCGCCGCGCCCACCGACTGCCCCGCGATCAGCGCCGACACCTCGTGCATCCCGGTGAAGGCGGGATCGTCCATCGTCCCCAGCCCGTACGACGGGTCCGCCGCCCCCGGATCCACCGAGGCCGCCCGCACCGCGCTGATGTAGTCCTCGCGGTGCACCAGCCGCAGCGTCGAGTCCCCGGCCGTCTTCGCGGCGACCACCGCCACCTCGCGGTCCAGCCCGAACGCGCCCACCAGACTCCGGGTCAGCGCGAGCCGCACCGGGTCCATCGGATGGTCCCGGCCGAAGTCATAGCCCGTTACTGCCTCGTCCCACATCAGCTGTGTGCGGCCGCTCATGCCCGCCACCGTACCGGTCGGATTCGGGCGCGAACGACCTGGCGTACACCAATGTCACCAGTACCAGCACCATCGGCACCAGCATCGCCCCGCGGTAGCTCCAGGCGTCCCCGAGCGCCCCGACCAACGGGGAACCGATCAGGAACCCCACATAGTTGAAGACGTTGAGACGTGCCACGGCCGCGTCCGAAGCCCCCGGGCCGCCCTGCGCGAAAGCGCGCCGTCCCGCCGCCGCGAAGGTCTGCGGCACCAGCACACAGAGCCCCAGCCCCAGCAGTGTGAACCCCAGCATCCCCACCCACGCCCCGGGCGCCCCCGCCACCACGGCGAACCCCGCCGCCGCCACCAGCGCCCCCGCCCGCACCACCAGCACGGCCCCGAACCGCCGCACCCCGAAGTCGCCGAGCGTCCGCCCCAACAGCGTGGTGACCATGTAGACGTTGTACGGAACGGTCGCCAACTGCTCCGAACTCCCCAGCACGTCCTGGAGGTACTTCGCGCTCCAGTTCGAGACCGTCGAGTCCCCGATGTACGCCACCGTCATCACCACACACAGCGGCAACAGCAACTGGGAGGAAACACCCCCGCCCGCGCCCCCGGCCTTCCCCGCCTCCCGCACCACGGGCGCGTCGGCCGCGCCGACCCCGTCGTGCCCTCCCCCCTCACCGTCGACGTACCACCGGCTCCCGACCAACACCGCCGGCATCAGCACCAGCACGACCGGCAGATACGACACCCACAGCGCCGACTGCCAGTGCGCCCCCACCCATGCGAGCGACGCCCCGGCGATCCCGCCCAGACTGTAAGCGGCATGGAAACCCAGCATGATGCTGCGCCCGTACGCCCGCTGCAGACTCACCCCCAGCATGTTCATCGAGGCGTCCAACGCCCCCACCGCCAGCCCGAACACGGCCAGCGACACCGCCAGCCCGGCCATCCGCTCCCCGGCCCCGACCCCGAGCAGCGCCAGCAGCACGACCGGCTGCGACCACCGCAGCACCCGGCTCGCCGGCACCCGCCGCACCAACCGCTCCGTCGCCACGCTCCCGATACCGGCCAGGACGGGCACCGCGGCGAGGAAAACCGGCAGCAACGCGTCGGAGACCCCGTACCGGCTCTGGATGGCCGGAATCCGCGTCACGAGCAGAGCGAAGGCGACGCCCTGCACGAGGAATCCGAACGCCAACGAGACCCTGCCGCGCCGCAGCACATCAGTCATGGCGGCGAGCGTAGGGCCCCGGTGTACTGGTGGGTAGATCCGGAGCCGAAGATGAATCCCGCTCGGTCTCAGCGGAGCAGTTCCGTCAACTCCCGCATGTCGGTGAAGAGTCGAGTGACCCCGACGAGCTTCTCGGCCGGTGTCATCGAGGCGAACCCGTACACGTCCATCCCGGCGGCGACCGCGGCCTGTACGCCGAGAGGGCTGTCCTCGACCACGACACACTGCTCCGGCGCGACCCCCATCCGCTCGGCCGCGTACAGGAACAGGTCCGGTGCCGGCTTGCCCCGTCCCACATCCTGCGAGCTGAAGATCCGCTCCTCGTCGAACCACCGGTCCAGCCCGGTCGTCCGGTGCCCCACCCGGATCCGCTCATGGCTCCCGGACGAGGCCACGCAGTACGGCACGCCGTCGGCTGCCAGCCGCTCCAGTATCTCCACGGCGCCGGTGACCGGCTTCAACTCCCGCTCGAACGCGTCGAAGACACGGGCGTGGAACACGTCGTCGAAGTCGGCCGGCAACCGCTGCCCGGTCCTCTGCTCCACCAGGTCGTGCACCCGATGCATGGCGGATCCCATGTAGTCGCGGATGGAGTCCTCGTACGACGTCGGATGCCCGAGCTCGGTGAGGTAGCCGGCCAGCAGCCGGTTGGAAATGGGCTCGCTGTCGACGAGGACACCGTCGTTGTCAAAAATGACCAGGTCATAGTGCATGCCATCGAACCTAAACGCAGAAAGCCCCGCACCTGTCGGTGCGGGGCTCTCCCACAAATTGTTCGGCGGCGTCCTACTCTCCCACAGGGTCCCCCCTGCAGTACCA
>NZ_JBSGHG010000045.1:0-3284 GCF_053604275.1 Streptomyces sp. NPDC004051
CCTGAACAGCACCCACAACTCATCCGGTACCAGCCGCTCAACGAGATCCGTCATGCACGGTCCAACGAACGATCACGCCATAAGAAACGACGTCTTAGGGTGGGCAGCCGGTCGCTCGAGCTCCCGGACCACGGGTCCGGGGGCACGGACCCGGACACGGACCCGGGCCCTTCGGTGCGCCCGGAGGGGCGGGCGGAACCGCCGCGGAACAGGTACGGAGCGTAGCTGCCCGGTCGCGGAATCCGAGGGTTCCTTATACCGCCTTCATCATGCTAGAAACAGGTCTACACCACCGAGTGGTGTAGACCACCATGATGGAGGAAGTATGAGCACCGCCACCGCCTCGGCGGCCCCCGCGAAGAAGCGGGGATCCGGCCTGATCCAAGGCCTGCAGAAGGTGGGTCGCAGTCTCCAGCTCCCGATCGCCGTGCTGCCGGCGGCGGGCATCCTGCTGCGGCTCGGCCAGCCCGATGTGTTCGGCGCCGACGGTCTCGGCTGGGACAAGGTCGCGGCCGTGTTCGCCACCGCCGGTGGCGCGATCTTCGACAACCTGCCGATGCTGTTCTGCATCGGTGTGGCCATCGGCTTCGCCAAGAAGGCCGACGGCTCCACGGCGCTCGCCGCCCTGGTCGGCTTCCTGGTCTACAGCAACGTCCTGAAGGCGTTCCCCGTCACCGAGGCGAAGGTGCAGGCCGGCGAGGACATAGCCGCGACCTACAACAACCCCGGTGTGCTCGGCGGCATCCTGATGGGTCTGCTGGCGGCGGTGCTCTGGCAGCGCTACCACCGCAAGAAGCTGGTGGACTGGCTCGGCTTCTTCAACGGCCGCCGTCTCGTTCCGATCATCATGGCGTTCGTCGGTACCGCGATGGGCGTCTTCTTCGGTCTGGTCTGGGAGCCGATCGGTGACGGCATCTCGGCGGTCGGCGAGTGGATCACCGGGCTCGGCGCGGTCGGCGCGGGTCTGTTCGGCCTGATCAACCGCGCGCTGATCCCGATCGGCATGCACCAGTTCGTGAACACCGTCTCCTGGTTCCAGATCGGCGACTTCACCAACGCCGCGGGCGAGGTCGTCCACGGTGACCTGAACCGGTTCTTCGCCGGGGACCCGGACGCCGGGATGTTCATGTCGGGCTTCTTCCCGATCATGATGTTCGGTCTGCCGGCCGCCGCGATCGCCATCGCGCACGCCGCCCGTCCGGAGCGCCGCAAGGCCGTGATGGGCATGATGATCTCCCTCGCCCTGACCTCCTTCGTGACGGGTGTGACCGAGCCGATCGAGTTCGCGTTCATGTTCATCGCCCCGGCGCTGTACGTGATCCACGCGGTGCTCACCGCCCTGTCCATGGCGATCACCTGGGCGCTCGGGGTGCACGCGGGCTTCACCTTCTCGGCGGGCGCCATCGACTACGGGCTCAACTGGAACCTGGCGACCAAGCCCTGGCTGATCATCCCGATCGGTCTGGTCTTCGCGGCGATCTACTACGCGGTGTTCCGCTTCGCGATCGTCAAGTTCAACCTGCCGACCCCGGGCCGGGAGCCCGAGGAGGAGATCGAGGACACCACGAAGGCGTGAGTGGTCCTCGTCGTCCTCGTACGGGTACGACAGCAGCGTGACCGAGGCCCCGGAGCCGTCAGGGAGGACGGCTCCGGGGCCTCGGGCGTGCGGGGGTTCAGATGACGTACGTCGCGCCGGGTGCCGCGAGCTCCACCGGGCCGTCGTAGACGGCGCGGGCGTCGGCGAGGTTGACCTGCGGGTCGGTCCACGGGGCGATGTGGGTGAGGACCAGCCGGCGGGCGCGGGCGCGGGCCGCCGTCTCACCCGCCTCGCGGCCGTTGAGGTGCAGGTCGGGGATGTTCTCCTTGCCGTGGGTGAAGGCTGCCTCGCACAGGAACAGGTCGGTGTCCCGGGCGAGTTCGTCGAGCGCCCGGCACACTCCGGTGTCGCCGGAGTACGTCAGTGACCTCCCTCCGTGCTCGAGACGGATGGCGTACGCCTCCACCGGGTGCGCGACGCGTTCGGTGTGCACGAGGAACGGGCCGAGCTCGAAGGTGGAGGGCTTGACCGTGTGGAAGTCGAAGACCTCGCTCATGGAGGAGGCCGAGGGGGTGTCGGCGTAGGCGGTGGTCAGCCGGTGCTCCGTGCCCTCGGGTCCGAAGACCGGGATCGGGTCGCAGGGGCCGCCGTGCCGGTAGTAGCGCGCCACGAAGTACGCGCACATGTCGATGCAGTGGTCGGCGTGCAGATGGCTGAGGAAGATCGCGTCCAGGTCGTAGAGACCGCAGTGGCGCTGCAGCTCGCCCAGGGCACCGTTGCCCATGTCGAGAAGCAGCCGGAAGCCGTCGGCCTCTACGAGGTAGCTCGAGCAGGCCGATTCCGTGGACGGGAACGACCCCGAGCAGCCGACGACGGTGAGCTTCATGAAGCAGAAACCTCCGCTGGCGGGGTGAGGGGAACGGGGGTCGTGCGGTTCGTCGAGCGTAAGACGCAAAACCTTCGGCCGCTCCTTCGCCAGGGACGGTTGTGGGGGAACTCACCTGTGCTGTCACCGGTTCGGATGGCCGCGGGTCGTGCGAGGAGTGTGAGGGGGCGCACGCTCTCGGTTCACGCCGGTGCCCTCGGGTGCCCGGTACCGTCAGGGTCATGGACACGTCGTGGTGGCTCGCCCTCGTCGCGGTGGTACTGCTCGCGCTGGTCGCCACGCTCGTCGACGGCTGGGGCCGGGGGCACCGGCCCCGCTCCGAACGCCGGACGCGGGCCTCGGGGGCGGCGACCGCGACGACGGCGGTCGCGGATGCGGGCGGCGGTCCGCGGCCGGCGGAGATCTGGTGGGCCGACGTGCCCTACGAGGACGGACCGGCGGGTGCCGGGGCGTCGAAGGACCGGCCGTGCCTGGTGCTGGCGGTGCGCGGGGAGCGGGCGACCGTCGCGAAGATCACGACGCGCTTCCGGGAGGGGCGCGGCGGGGTGATCCCGCTGCCGGCGGGGGCCGTGGGGGACGCCCGGGGGCGGGCGAGCTTCCTGGAGACGGACGAGTTGCGCGAGGTGCCGGTGCGGGGGTTCCGGCGCCGGGTGGGGGCCGTCGACCGGGCGCTGTGGGAGCGGGTACGGCATCTGGCCCGGTGACCCGGTGGCGGTGGCGGGCGGACCGCCGAGAGCCCCGAAGGCGCCGAAGCCCTGGAGCCGCCGGAACTCCCCGGGCCTCTGGACCCTGGAACCCCTGGCCCCCCGGAACTCCCGGGACCTCTGGAACCCCCAGAACCTCCCGAGATTCCCGGCACCT